>NZ_JAAOIR010000001.1:681317-1021975 GCF_011440375.1 Halorubellus sp. JP-L1 | reverse complement strand
GTGGGTCGTCGGCGCGGACGCCGTCGAGGAGTTCGCTACCGGAACGCGGTACACGACGGGGCTCGGGGACGCCTGGCGCGTACTCATCGGCGTCGCGCTCCCGCCGTTCCTCCTGTTCACGCTCGGCGTCGGGCTCCTCGACGCGGCGGGCGTCGACGCGCCGACGTGGCAGGTCGCCGTCGCTGCCGTCGTCGTCGCCGCAGCCCTCGTCGCCGGCGTCGCCCGCCGACGGCCGAGCGGACCCGCCGAGCACTGACCGACGGTTCGAGCGCGGCAGTCGAACCCTGACTCGTAGTCGTTCGACGTCGACGATCGTCGTACCCGTTTCGGTGTGATTAACGGGAAACCTTTAGTCGCCGGTGGGCGTCGATTCCTCCAATGACTAGGTGGTCGCCGTGACGATGGAGGACCGCATCGAGGAACTCGAGGAAATGCGCGAGGAGGCGCTGCTCGGCGGTGGCGAGGACCGCATCGAGTCCCAGCACGAGAAGGGGAAGATGACGGCTCGCGAGCGCATCGAGTACTTCCTCGACGACGGGACGTTCCACGAGTTCGACCAACTCCGCACGCACAACGCCCACAACTTCGGGATGGAGGAAAAGCAGATCCTCGGCGACGGCGTCGTGACGGGCTACGGCGACGTCGACGGCCGGAAGGTGTTCGTGTTCGCGCACGACTTCACGGTGTTCGGCGGGAGCCTCGGCGAGGTGTTCGCGGAGAAGGTGACGAAGGTGATGGACATGGCGATGGAGGTCGGTGCGCCCATCGTCGGCCTCAACGACTCCGCGGGCGCCCGCATCCAGGAGGGCGTGAAGTCACTCGCGGGGTTCACGGACATCTTCCACCGGAACCAGCAGGCCAGCGGCGTCGTCCCGCAGATCTCCGCGATCATGGGGCCGTGCGCCGGCGGGGCGGTGTACTCGCCGTCGATTACGGACTTCATCTTCATGGTCGACGAGACCAGCCACATGTACATCACTGGCCCCGGCGTGATCAAGACGGTCACCGGCGAGGAGGTCACGCAGGAGGAACTCGGTGGTGCGGGGACGCACACGTCGAAGACGGGCGTCGCGCAGTTCCACTGCGACGACGAGGAGGACGCGCTCGACCGCATCAAGCGCCTCCTCTCCTATCTCCCGCAGAACAACGTCGAGGACCCGCCGCGCGTCGAGCCGTGGGACGACCCGGAACGTCGCCCGACGGAACTCAACGACATCGTCCCGGAGAGCCCCCAGAAGCCCTACGACGTGACGGACGTCATCTCGTCGACGGTCGACGAGGGGTCGTTCATGGAGGTCGCGGAGAACTTCGCGAAGAACATCGTCGTCGGGTTCGGTCGCCTCGACGGGCACTCGGTGGGGATCGTCGCGAACCAGCCGCGCGTGAACGCCGGCACGCTGACGGTGGACGCGTCCATGAAGGGATCGCGGTTCGTGCGGTTCTGTGACTCGTTCAACATCCCGATCGTGACGCTCGTGGACGTCCCCGGGTACATGCCGGGGACCGAGCAGGAGCACCGCGGGATCATCCGGCACGGCGCGAAGCTCCTGTACGCGTTCAGCGAGGCGACCGTCCCGCTCTTGACGGTCATCACGCGGAAGGCGTACGGTGGCGCGTACTGCGTGATGGCGTCGAAGAACCTCGGCGCGGACGTGAACTACGCGTGGCCGACGGCCGAGATCGCCGTGATGGGGCCGCAGGGCGCGGTGAACATCCTCTACCGGGAGGAGCTCGCGGAGGCGGAGAACCCCGACGAGCTCCGGGACGAGCTCATCGAGGAGTACCGCGAGGAGTTCGCGAACCCCTACACGGCGACGGACAAGGGGTTCCTCGACGACGTCATCGAGCCGGTGGAGACGCGTGCGCGCCTCATCGACGACCTGGAGATGCTGAAGACCAAGCGGGAGAGCCAGCCGGACAAGAAGCACGGCAACATCCCCCTGTAGATGACCGAGGACAAGCCAGGATCCGCGGCTGCGGCCGACGAGTCCGGGGATGCGTCGACGGACGTGGCGTCGCTGCTGTCGGCGCTGTCGATCCCGGCGGACGCGGACGACGCGGAGGCGGCGGCGATCGCGGCGGCCGTCGGTGCGCACCTCTCGGACCTCGAACGGGCGGCGGCTGCGGAGGGCGAGGCGACGTCCTGGGCGGGCGAGCGCTGGACGTTCGCCGGCCGCGTCCGCGGCCTCCAGGGCCGCGAAGCGCGCGTCCCCGACCGCGCGCCGCGGGACCCGTGGACGGCGAGCGCGCGCACCGACCGGTTCTGAGGCGGCGGTTCTCTATCTGTTCCTGTCCGTCGTCACTCACTCGACGCCGACGGTGTACCCGGTGTTGTCGAGTCCACCGAAGAAGGCAGTGTCTCCGACGAAGCAGAAGGGAGTGGGCTTCGTTGACGCTGATTCGACCGCAGCGCCTTCGTTGTTCAGATCGAACGCGCGAACCGCCTTCGAGTCGTCGACGACGACTGCGAAGCCCCGCCACCGTTTCGGTGGCGTGGTGACCTTCGCTGGCATCGTCTGCTTCCAGCGGAGCGCACCGGTCTCGCTGTCGAGGCTCACGACCCGGCCCGTGCGTGTTCCGAAGACCACCTGGTCGTGGTCCCGGGCGACGAGGCAATCGGTTCGATCGACAGTCTCGGGAAGCTCGGTGGTCTCCCACAGCGTCTCGCCCGACTCGACCGAAATCGCACGGTCCGAGCGGTCAGACGTGTAGAGTACTCCATCCGAGAGTGTCATGCCGCCGCCGAAGACACCACTTTCGCTGAGTTCGGCCATCTCGTCCCCGGTATCAGGGTCCAACAAGATGACTCGGTTGGACGTTCCCACGACGACGCCTTCGTCTACGCGCTCCACTCCCTCGATGAATGCAGCATCGAACGTTTCGTTCTGCCACATCACCGTCCCGTCCGTGGGGTCGACGCCGTAGACTCGCCCTTGGTTCTCGCCCTCGTAGTGCACGTCGTACGAGTTCGTTCCCACCACACAGAGGTTGGGAGCGGCGTCCACGAAAATCACCTCTCCGTCTACCGTCATTTCCCACTTTGGCGTCTCGCCTGGATCGGTCGTCGAGCAACAGTACAGTCTCCCCGTCGAGACGGAACTCTCTCCTTCGGCTTCGTCATAGCCGCCGAAGTATAACTGCGAGTCACCGATTGCCAGTTGCTCCTGCTCCATGTAATTGAGCCCACCTGCCGTTACGGTAAACAGTGACTTGCCGTTCGTGTCGACCCTGTCGACTCGACAGCCGTCCTCGTCCGACTCGATCAGGAAGAACGACTCGGCCGTCGATTTCGCGACGTCGCCCCCGAGTGCCGGCTTCCACTGCTGGCTCAGCGACAGTTCGACCACCTGTTGCTGGGTCGATTCCTCGGTTGTCTCGACCGTCTGCGTGTCGTCGCTCGCCGATGGGGCCCCTTCATCACGCGTCGAGTTCGTCGTCGGCTCTTCCTCATCACGCGTTGCATCCGTCGAATCGCTCGTCAGTCGTAAGCAGCCCGCCGTTCCGAGTCCACCGAGAGATGCACCCGCACACAGCAACCTCCGACGTGTCAGATCCGTGTCGGACATCCTGTGGGCGATATTACAGCCATCGCCTTCAATCCTATCGTCGACTGGGACGGCGGAAAGGTACTTCTGAGTCGCGGGTATAGTTCGAGTATGAACCCGAAGCGGACTGCGGTCCTCTGGTTCGCGGGCGGCCTGCTCGCGCTCGTCGTCGTCCTCGCACTCGAGGCGGGCGGCGTCGTTCCGCTGCTCGACTCCGAGCACGTCGTCGCAGTCGTCGGCGTCGCCGGTGCCGCGAGCGCAGTTCTCGGCGAGCGACGCTACCTCCGGCGTCGCGACGCGCTCCGCTAGCTCGGGGGTCGGCGACGGTACAGATCCGCTGCGATAGCGGCGTGCGCTCGCGTGCCACACCGTCGTGAGCCTTTTTGAACCGTCTCTCCTCGGTCGGCGCATGATCGACGAACGCCCCGACGTCGACGCCGCGGCACTCGAAGCCGCCATCGAACGCGAGCTCGACGTCGACGTCGCGAGCATCGACGTGCTCGCGGACGGCCTGAACCTCCTGTTGTCAGTGTCGACGCGCCCGGCCGACGACGCGGACGACGACGTGACGGACGACGCGGCCGACGCGGCCGACGCGGTCGACGACGCGTACGTGGTGCGAGCGCCGCGGAAGCTCCGGAACGCGAGCTACATGAACGACGTCCGCACGGAGTACGCGGTGATGGAGGCGCTCGCGGACGCGCCAGTGCCGACGCCCGAACCCGTGCTGTTCTGTGCTGACGCGTCCGTGCTCGACGAGCCGTTCTTCGCGATGACGCGCCTGGACGGCGACGTGGTTCCCCTCGGATCGGACCTCCCCGAGCGCTGGCGGACCCCCGCCGCTCGCGAGCGGTTCGGGGCGGTGCTCGTGGACGCGCTCGCCGACGTCCACGCCGTCGACGTCGACGCCTTCGAGGGAACGCTCGAGCCGGTCACGCCCGCCGAGCAGGTCGAGCGGTCGCGGGCGCGACTCGACGCCGCGACGAACGCGACCGAGCTCGACGTGCCGGCGCTCGACCGCGTCCGCGGCTGGCTCCGCGAGCACGCCCCGCCCGCGGACGACGTCGACCGGACGCTCGTCCACGGCGACTTCCGGCCGGGGAACGTCCTGTTCGCGGACGACGACGAGCCCGCGGTCGCGGGCGTCCTCGACTGGGAGACTGCACTCCTCGGCGACCCCCTGACCGAACTCGGCTACCTCCTCCTGCGGTGGCGCGACGCCGGGGACCCGACGCCGTCCCTCGACGACGTCGTCGCGCGCTACGGCGAATACGAGGACGCCATCGAGCACCTCCGACGGGTGAACGACAGGGGGTTCGCGCCGTACACGTCCGACCCCGGGAGTCCCTCGCGACGTGACCTCGTCGAGCGATACGAGGCCGCGAGTGGCCGCAACGTCGCGGACCTCCGGTTCTACGTCGCGCTCGCGGCGTTCAACCTGGCGACGGTCTGGGCGGACCTCCACCGGCACGCCGTGCTCGCCGACGCGCCCTCTGACCACCCGCCGCACGTCGAGCACCTCGCCGCCGTCGCGGAACTCGTCGTCGACGGCGACCTCGAGATATGACTCTCCGTCGGGTCAGCGCCGTTCGCGGGCGCGGATGCGGACGTCGCCGGGGTCGAGAGCGATCTTGACCGTCGGGTCGAAGCCGCCGACCTGCTCGAACTCGAGGCGGTTCGCGAGCGTCGCGAGCGCGAGGCGGAGTTCGAGGCGCGCGAACCGCATCCCAATGCAGTGCCGGGGGCCGCCGCCGAACGGGAAGAACGCGTACTCCGGGCGGTCCTCGCGGCCGAACGCGGCCGCGTCCACGTCCGCGTCGAGACCGGCGACGGTCGCGTCAGGGTCGAGACCGCCCACGGTCGCGTCAGCGTCGTCCAGCCAGCGCTCGGGACGGAACTCGGCGGGGGCGTCCCACCAGCGGTCGTCGCGGTGGACGTGGTACGTCGACAGCTGGAGGACCTCACCCGGGTGGACGCGGTACCCGTCGACGGTCGTCGGCGACTTCGCCTCGCGGTAGATCGTGGTCACCGGCGGGTAGAGCCGGAGTGCCTCCTCGACGACGGCCTCCGCGTACGAGAGCTGCGGGACGTCGGCGAACGACGGGTCCCCGCCGTCCAGGACGGCGTCGAGCTCGGCGTCGAGGCGCTCGCGGACGCGCGGGTGGCCGGCGACGAGCCAGACCGCGTACGTGAGCGCGGTCGCGGTCGTCTCGTGGCCGGCGAACAGGAACGTGACGAGCTGGTCGCGCAGCTCGTCCTCGCGGACGCCCGCGTCGTCGGCGTCGACGCCGTCTCCGTCACCGCCGTCGGCGACGGCCGCGAGCATCGTGCCGAGGAGGTCGTCGCCGAAGTCACCGCTCGCGTTCGCGTCGGCGCGCCGTTCCGCGACGAGGTCGTCGACGAGCGCGTCGAGGTCCGCCATCGCGCGGCGGTAGCGGTGCTCTGCGGGAAGCGGAATCCAGTCCGGGACGGCGAGGCTCGCGGGCGACGCGTAGTCCGAGATGGCGTCGGCGGCGGTCGAGACGACGTCGCCGCGCTCGTCGTCGAGGTCGACGTCGAGCAAGGTGCGAGCGAGCACGTCGAGCGCGAACCGGGCGTTCTGGTCGCGGAGCGCGACGTCGCCCGGGGTCGCCGTCCAGTCGGCCGCCATCGCGCTCGCGCGGTCGACGATGTCGTCCGCGAACCCCTGGACCGTCGCGGGCGTGAACGACCCCTGGAGGGCGTTCCGCTGGCGGCGCCACTGCTCGCCCTCGGTGAACGCGAGCCCGTCGGCGGCGATGATGGCCCCGAACTCGGTCTCGAACTCGCCCTTCCGGAACGCGTCGTTCCGGGAGACGAGGATCGACTCGATGGCGTCGGGGTCCGCTATCCCGACGAACCGTCGACCGAACGCGTCGTAGGAGACGACGTCGCCGCGTTCGAAGAGTCGTTCGCCGAAGTCGAGGGCGTCGCGGACGACCCCGAGCGTGCAGCCGACGACCGGGAGTCCGTCGACGTGGGGCGGCCGGCGCGCGTTCGAGACGGTGTCGGCGCGTCCGCGGTCGCTCCCGGACGCCGGTCGGTCGTCTTCCTCGCTCGAGCCGTCGACGGTCGCGTTCCTCGCGTCGCTCATGGTCGAACTGACGCAGGGACGAGCGGTGTCGATTGCCCCGAAGCACTGAACGCTTTTATTCGTGGTCGGGGTACGTCGACGCGTGCAATCCGCGGACATCACGCTCACGCTCCCGGAGTCGATGCAGCTACCCGTCCCGGACTGGGTGGACGACGACGTCGTGGACCGCGAGGAGGTCCTGTCCTGGCAGGTGCGACCGGACGAGGACGCAGTGTACTTCCTGTCGCTGGTCTCGGGCGACCTGGACGTCATCCGGGAGCTCGGAGAGGCGACGGACGTCGCGCGGACGGCCGACGTCACGCCGGTCGAGGGCGCGGACGCGTTCTACGTCTACGCGGAGCTACCGTTCCGCGACGCCGACAGCGCCCTCATGTCGACGTTCGACGCGCCCGGGCTCGTCGTCGTTCCACCGATCGTCTACACCGCGACCGACACCGTCCAGGTGACGGTCCTCGGTGAGGACGACGCACTCTCGGGCGTCCTCGACGGGCTCCCTGAGGCCGTCGACGCGACCGTCGACCGCGTCAGCGAGCACGGCCGCCTCGGCGGCGCGCTCGCCGGCCGCCTCACGCGCCGCCAGTTCCAGGCCATCGCTGTCGCGCGCGACGTCGGGTACTACGACGTCCCGCGCGAGGGCGACCTCGCCGCGGTCGCCGACGAACTCGACGTCTCCGAGAGCGCCGCGTCCACGCTCCTCCGGAACGCCGAACGCGCACTCGTGGACGCGGCGCTCGGTCGGTAGTCGGTCAGTGAACGCGGCGCTCGGCCCGTGGTCGAATCATCGACGCGGGGCTCGATCGGTCTCGACAGAAACTCGGACCCCTGACCGTCACTACGCTCGTGTGAGTACGAGAAAGTGCTCGCTGACGTCGGCGAGCGCCCGGTCGTCGCGGAACTCGGCGGCGACGGCCCGGGCGGCGTCGGCGACGTGTTCCAGCGGGTCCGCCAGTTCCTCGTGGAGCGCAGCGGTCGGTCCCTCGAGCGCGACGACGCGCTCCGGGTCGAGGCCGCCGGCCTCGAGGAGCGATTCCAGTTCGGCGACGCGGAACGCGTGGTTCTCGGCCCAGCCATCGCCGAGGTCGAAGCGCTCGAGGACGCCCTCGGTGAAGTCGCCGGTCCGCGCGTAGTGCTCCAGGACCTCGCTCCGGCCCGGGTGGGGGTCGTCGGCTTCGCCGAGGGACTTGAGCGCCCTCCGGACTCCGCCGACGCGGCCGATGACCGACACCGCGACGGGTGCGCCCGGCCGTGCGACCCTGTGCAGTTCCGCAACTGCCCGCTCTCGCTCGCGTTCGTCGAGGACGTGACTGAGGACGCCGCCGAGACAACAGACCGCGTCGAACGCGTCCGCCTCGTAAGGGAGGTCGCGGACGTCGCCGACCTGACTGTCGACTCGGTCCGCGACGCCGGCGTCGGCGGTCTTCTCGCGAGCGAGCGCGACGAGTTCGGGCGTGAGGTCGCAGTGCACGACGTCGTGGCCGCGGTCTGCGAGCCAGATGCTGTACCGGCCCGGGCCGCCGCCGGCGTCGAGCACGCGCCCACCGTCGGGGAGGGCGTCCTCGAGCGCGGCGACGGTGTGCTCCCATTCGAGGCGCTTCGGGAGCGTCTCGGTGAGGCGATCGAACTCGCGTTCGGCGTTCTCGGTGTAGTACTCGCGGGGGTCGAGGTCCGCCATCGATGTCGCGTTCGCGGACGACCGGAAAAACCGTTCGGGCGCCAACCGGCCGCCCTCGAGTTCCTCGCGAGAACGAGGAACGCGAGTCGAATCGATTGCAGTCGGCCGGCTCGGGTCGTCGCGTCAGCGCTCGCTGCCGGCGGCTTCGTCGCGGTGCTCGCCGCGGCCGAGGGCGGCGAGTTCGCGGAGCGTGTGGACGCCGACGAACCGCGGGACTCGATCGGCGTAGCGCGCGTAGGCGTCGCCGTACTGCTCCCGGAGCCACGGTTCCTCGGGGAAGGGGAGCGCGACCCAGATCGCGAACTGGACGGCACAGAGACCGAGGACGAGCGCGGAGTTCGCGACGAGGACGAACCCGGCGGTCGCGACCATGTAACAGACGTACTGGGGGTTCCGCGAGAACCGGTACCAGCCGTCCGTGCGGAGCTCCCCGGAGAGCCCCTTCGTCTCGTCCATCCCCAGGTCCAGCCCGGCGGCCATCGCCGCAGCGTACGACGGAACGAAGACGGCCAGCCCGACGTACAGGGACAGCGGGCGAGCGAGCCCCAGCGAGTTCCAGTCGAGGTATGTCGTGACGGCGATGCAGACCGTCAGCGTCTGCGCGACCGTCCACTGGAGGTAGTACCGCCAGTCCCGCTCGCCCGGCGGCCAGTACCGGCGCTCGGGGACGAGGACGCTCCAGGCGAACCCGGCGAGGTTCGTGATCCCGGCGACGACCCCGACCCCGAACGCGACGAGTGCGACGTCGACCATGCCCGGCCTTTCGCCGTCCCGACCGGTCAGACCGCTGCGGTAGTCGCTAGGTGATTGAAGTGGGTGGGGAGACGACCGTCGACCGATGAAGTACCTCGACGTCCGCCTCCGATTGCCGCGCGACCTGATGCATCCGATGGTCGAGTTCATCGCGGACGAGGACGTCGTCGCCTACGAGGAGCTCCTGACGTGGAACGTCCTCCCGGACCGCGACGTCGAGTACGAGCTCTTCTACGTCGTCGCCGACCGCGACCCGTACCGCGAGCAGGTCGCGTCCGTCGACTCCATCCGGTGGTTCGAGCTGACGCCGATCGATGGGGACTCGTTCTACGTGTACGTCTGCCAGGAGTCCCGCGAGGCGGACGCGGCGTGGCGCGAGGCGTTCGCCGCGCTCGACATCCTCGTCGTCCCACCCGTCCGGTACCAGGACGACGGGAGCTTCGACATCACGCTCCTCGGCGACGGCGAGAACCTGCGCGCAGTCGTCGACGGCCTCCCCGACGCCGTGGAGACGACGGTGCTCGAGGTCGGCGAGTACGACCGCCGGCATCCACGCGTCACGAGCGACGTCACCGACCGCCAGCTCGAGGCCGTGCGCGCCGCGGTCGACGCGGGGTACTACGAGCGACCGCGAGAGGGATCGCTCGCGGACATCGCCGACCGCCTCGGCGTCGCCGAGAGCACCGCGTCCACGCTCCTCCAGGAGGCCGAATCCCGCGTCATGCACGCGCTCGTCGGGTGAACGACCACGGACGCGCGACGGACGAGTCAACCGCCTGTCGAACTTTGGTTGACCGACTTTTAGCGTAAGAGTAAGGTGGCTACTCTGTGTCGATTCGCGCAAGAAATGTTCAGGAAGGTTCTCGTCGCGAATCGAGGGGAGATCGCAGTTCGCGTGATGCGAGCGTGCGAGGAGTTGAATATCTCGACGGTCGCCGTCTACAGCGAAGCGGACAAGAACGGCGGGCACGTCCGGTACGCCGACGAAGCGTACAAGGTCGGCCCGGCGCGAGCCGCCGACTCCTACCTCGACCACGACGCCGTCATCGAGGCCGCACAGAAGGCGGACGCGGACGCCATCCACCCCGGCTACGGGTTCCTGGCAGAGAACGCGCGGTTCGCGCGGAAGGTCGAGGAGACAGACGGCATCACGTGGATCGGACCGCGCGGCGACTCGATGGAGGAACTCGGCGAGAAGACGAAGGCCCGGAAGACGATGGACGCGGCGGACGTCCCCATCGTCCCCGGGACGACCGACCCCGTGACCGAGGTCGAGGAGGTCACAGAGTTCGGCGACGAGTACGGCTACCCGGTCGCGATCAAGGCCGAGGGCGGCGGTGGCGGACGCGGCATGAAGATCGTCCGGAGCGAGGACGAGGCCGCCGACCAGCTCGAATCGGCGAAGCGCGAAGGCGAGGCGTACTTCGACAACGACTCCGTGTACCTCGAGCGCTACCTAGAGAACCCGCGGCACGTCGAGGTCCAGATCGTCGCGGACGAGCACGGGAACGTCCGGCACCTCGGCGAGCGCGACTGCTCGCTCCAGCGCCGTCACCAGAAGGTCATCGAGGAGGGCCCGAGTCCCGCGCTCTCCCAGGAGCTCCGCGAGGAGATCGGCGAGGCGGCGCGACGCGGCGTCGCGGCGTCGGACTACGTGAACGCCGGGACCGTGGAGTTCCTCGTCGAGGAAGATACTGAGCGCAAGGCCGGCGAACTCCTCGGGCCGGAGACGAACTTCTACTTCCTCGAGGTGAACACGCGCATCCAGGTCGAGCACACCGTCACCGAGGAGCTGACGGGCATCGACATCGTGAAGTGGCAGATCAAGGTCGCGGACGGCCAGGAGCTCGCGTTCTCCCAGGACGACGTCGAACTCGACGGGCACGCGATGGAGTTCCGCATCAACGCGGAGAACGCCGCGAAGGAGTTCCAGCCGGCGACCGGCGGCAAACTCGTGACGTACGACCCGCCGGGCGGCATCGGCGTGCGGATGGACGACGCACTCCGACAGGGCGACAAACTCGTCACGGACTACGACTCGATGATCGCGAAGCTCGTCGTCTGGGGCAGCGATCGCGAGGAGTGCATCGAGCGGTCGCTGCGCGCACTCCGCGAGTACGACCTCGAGGGCGTCGTCACCATCATCCCGTTCCACCGGCTGATGTTGACCGACGAGGAGTTCGTCGCTGGAACGCACACGACGAAGTACCTCGACGAGCAGATCGACCGCGAGCGCATCGCGAAGGCCCAGGAGCAGTGGGGGACGGAGACGGTGCAGGCCGACGACGAGGACGTCGTGGAGCGCGAGTTCACGGTCGAGGTGAACGGGAAGCGCTTCGAGGTGGAGCTCGAGGAACGCGGCGGGATGGCGATCCCGACCGGGAGCGGCGGCGACGACCGGCCCGAGCAGGCCGGGCCGAGCGGCGGTGACGACGCCGGCGGTGGCGCGGTCGCCGGCGACGGCGCCGTCACCGCGGAGATGCAGGGCACCATCCTCGACGTCGAGGTCGAGGTCGGCGACGAGGTCGCCGCCGGCGACGTCCTGCTCGTGCTCGAAGCGATGAAGATGGAGAACGACGTCGTCGCCGACGCCGGCGGCACCGTCAGCGAGATCGCGGTCGAAGAAGGCGAGAGCGTCGACATGGGCGACTTGCTCGTTCGGCTGGAGTAGCGACGGGCCGCGAATCGCGGTCGGGACTTAGTTGGGGAGGGCTTCTTCTTCGTCGGTGTCGGGCGCCCAGCCGGTGCGCTGGAGGGCGTCGTACAGCGAGCGCGGGTGGAGGTCGAGGTCGGCGAGCGGCGCGGGGTCGAGTCGGTGGCCGCCGTTGGCGTCGAACCACGCGTAGCGTTCGGCGGTGAGGTCGCCGAAGCGCTCGCGCTCCCGTCGGTCGGTGACGTGCTCGGCGGTGACGTGGTGGCCGCGGACCTCGGCGAACCCGTCGGCGATCTCCGCGAGCGTGAGGACGTCGCCGGCGACGTCCACGTGGACGCCGTCGAACCGCCCGGGGTCGGCCATCGCGCTGGTGACGACGCTCCCGACGTCGTCGGCGTCGACGACCGCGAGGCGCGTGTCGGGTTCGACCGGCCAGGCGACGGTGCCGTCCGCGATGGCGTCGCGCTGGCGTTCGAACCGCTGCACGAGCAGGCCGGGTCGGACCACGGTGTACGAGAGGTCGACCTCGCGGAGGTACGCTTCGACGCGGCGCTTCCCGGAGAGCGCCTGTATGCCGTCGGCTCCGGGGCGGTCCGTGCCCATCGCGGACCCGTACACGAGGTGGTCGACGCCCGCGTCCATGGCCGCGTCGACGAACCCGCGGCCGCGGACCGCTTCCGTGTCGGCGCCGCCGTCGCCGGTCGCGGTGACGAGGAACGCCGCGTCGGCGTCCGCGAGGTGCGTGCGGTACGACGCCGGATCGTCGAGGTCGCCCCTGACGACGTCGACGCCGCGGTCGCGGAGGCTCGCGACGCTCCGACGAGCGTTGTAGGGATGTGGCGTCGACGCGGTGACGGCGACGTCGCCGACGGCGCCCGAGAGCAGGTGGTCGACGACGGCAGCGCCCTGCTCCCGAATCCCGTCGACGACGAACACGTCCCGTGTCATTGGTCGACGTAAGCGCCCTCAGAACGTAACTAGGCGGGTCGTACTCGCGGTAACTGCGGGTTTTTGCGACGAACCCCGAATGGAGCGATCGATGGCGAGAAGCCGCGCGTGCGGTCATAGCGAACGGGAATGACCGACTCTGGACCGAGTCCGCGACGGTTCCCGGCCGGTCAGGTCTCCTCGGCGTGGAACCCCTCGACGACTTCGATGTCGCTCTTCGTCTTCGCGAACGCCGCGAGCGACCGCTCGTCGCCGCACTCCGGGCGCGCCCACGCGGAATCCGGTTCTGGGAGATCGGGCGGTCGGCCCTCTCAGGCCGATTCGCACGACGGACGGTACAGGTCGACGAACGCCTCCTCCATACACGATCGTACCGTCTACAGCCTCTTCGGGTGAACTCGCGTTCTCACTCGACGAACGACCCGGCCGGATCACGACGGTCCCCTACCGGGTTCCGGAGTCGCCAGACGTCCGCCGTCGGATCGAGGTTCGACGGTTCCGCGCCGCGCTCCGTCAGGAACCCGGCGTGGTACAGCATCGCCTTCAGCTGGAACACCGTCGGCGAGTGATACACGGAACCGTCGGCGAGCGAGGCCACCTTGAGGTCGCCGTCGCGGTCGAGCACGCGCTCGCGAGCGCCCTCGGTTCCGCGTACGAACAGCTCGATCGCGAACGACGGATGGAGCGCGTGCAGGTACTCGACGACGTCGACGAGCGACGGCGACGCGATGCCGTCGTCGTGCATCGACTGGAGCTCCTCGACCAGCAACTGCGTCGCCGGATACGCCCAGAGCACGCGTCGCGCGAGCAGCCCCCAGCGCGGCGCGAGCTCGCAGAACCGCCGCTGAGAGCCCTTCCAGTCCGCGAACGCGTCCAGTGCCGCGTCGACCGACCCGTACTCGTCTAGCGCGAACCGCACCACCTCCCGGCCCAGCGGCGTCACCGACCGCCCAGCCGGCGCGTCGTCGACGAGCCCGAGGAACGCCGCTCCGCGAGCCGCATCCTCGGCCGCGCCCACGACCCGCTCGCCGACGACGTCCGCCGTCGACCGGTCGTGCGCGACCGCGAGCGCGTACCCGAGGTAGTTCTTCGGGTGATTCAGGCCGAACGACCGCTCCGCGACCCCCTGGGCGCTCGCCTGGAACCGGATCGCGGTCGTCTCCGTCGTCGTCCGCGTCCCGACCACGCGCGGATGCTCCAATGTCACCACGCCGCCGTCCGCGTCTACGCCGAGCACGCCCACGTTCAGCTCTCGCGCGAGCGACCGCGCCGACTCGGACACCGCCACCGACGGCGCCGCGACGAACGCCACGTTCGCCTCTCCGAGTCGATCGTGCGCCTGCACGACACCGCGACCGACGTCAACGCGCCCGCTCGCCGAGAACCCCTTCGCCTCCACCACCACCAGCGGCGGCTCCTCTCCGTGCCGAGTCACCCCCAGCAGGTCGTCGTCCAGGGACCCGACGCCCACGACGTCCGGGTACCCCGATCCGACGCGAACGTGATTGAACGGGGCCAGCACCTCCCGAACCCCCTCGTCCACGCGCTCGCCAGCCATCCACTCCTCGGTCGCGAACTGCGTGTCCGTCACCGCGTACCCCTCGCGTCCCTCCACCTCGGGGAACAGCCGGCGCTTCGCGTGCGCGAGCACCCGCGGCTCCGTCAACGCATCGGACGTGGCACTCATCTAGCAGCCCACCACTCGCCTCCAGCTGAAATGTCTACCGGGCACCCACGACACACAGGACGACGAACGGACGACCCGCGACAGCTCTGCGCTCCCCGCTTCGCATCCTCTCCGTCCGCGCTTCGTTCCAGCAAACCGGTCGCTATCGCTCGCGGTTTGGGTTGCAAAAAGTGCTCCGTCAGGGATTCGAACCCTGGTCCTTGCCGTGAGAGGGCAAGATGATTGGCCGGACTACACCAACGGAGCTTGCCTCGTCGTCAGGCCGGTATTCCCCGGTGGGAAGCGGCTTCACTCGACTGGATGTACCGGTAACATAAAAACCTCACTTTTTGGGTTCGCGGGCAGTTGCCATTCGCCGGAATGCCCTCGGGAGACGACTCGACGGAAGCTCTATTCTTAGATCCGGCCTCGGTCTTGCCTCCGTCTCGGCAATCTGACTGATTCGATCTCCTCGATGGAGCCAGATTGGAAACGGCCAACAAACCCTGTTATATAGACAAATCTATCAACTGTGGATTTTCACCCGTAGTGCAATTGCACTCACTGCAGCGCCTCCGTAGAGGAGTAAGTCGAGTCCACCAATAAACCGTGTCTGAAGAAAGAGTGGTAATGCTATGAAGATCCCGATACAAAACCCTGCTAAGTAGCCAAACGACCAGTATCTCGACTTGTCGATTGTTAATACTATACCAAGGATGGAGAACACCACCAAGCCCGAAAATAGATTCTTCGGGAGTAAGCCAGCTTCGACGAGTACTGGCACCACTTCTCCTATGAGGATTGCTACGATCAGAGTTTCGACTATTACCGAGACACCGCGCTCATAACCGTGTTGAATGCCTGGCATAATTATTCGGTCATTGTTCGGTCTTTCATTTGGATCATTATCCAGTTTCCACTTCAACTGGCAATAGTATAAACTCTAAAGATAGTTCAGCAACGAGATGGGTTGTGACAGTCATCATGGGTGCTCAACAAGGTCATGACAACCATCACGACCCGTCGCCCTTGGGGGGTTTAGAATGAACACCAAGGAACAGCTCTTGGAAAAGTACGACGGAGGAAATCAAGACACCAAACGGGAGATTATCAAACACCTCTATAATCACCCTGACATGGAACATGAACCGGAAACGATCTTCGAGGCGATTTCTGATGACTGTCGGGCCAGTAAGGTGGGGACGGTTGCTAACCAACTTTCTGACCTATCTAAAAAGGAAGAATCTATTGGAAAAGAAAAACGATTTTTCTATAAGTGGAATGGTCAGGGGCGTCGCCGTCCAAACCGTAGACTGCAGAATGTCCGAATCTCCATCTTCCAGTGGCTCGATTCGCTTAATATCTCGTTTGGGACGGCGATTATGGCGTTCATTATTTGGACTCTCGGGATGGCGAGTGCAGTCGGTAGCCTCATCGCTCTCTTTATTTCTGACCCGTTCCTCGGAATCTCCTTTCTACTCTGGTTCCACGTCGCAGGTTTGTTGACTATCCTTGGCTCCTCCGTAGTGATGATCTGGATTCCTCTGTATATACTCGACTTAGTCAGTGCGAAATAAATACTCCAAATTTCCTCGCCGTTTGCCGGAATAACGCTATCCGATTTTATCTTGTCCATCCCGAATCTGATTCTCATCCGGGTGATTGTACTTCATTGTAGTCTCTGTCCGTTTGTGTCGTAGAACTCGTTGAGCGTGCTTCAAGTCCTTCGTCTGAGCCAGGTGAGTTCCGACTGAATGACGAATCGCGTACCAAGACATTCGGCGGTCTTCGACCTCAATGCGTGCTTCCTCGCAGAGCTGAATTAGTAGATAGCGTAACGATGACGAGGCGTAGGGATTCGACTCCCGCGTGAGCCACATCGTATCGGTGTCGTCGTACTTCGGGTAGGCATCGCGCTCCGCGATCCATCGTTTCACCGCTTCGCCCGTTTTCCGGGTTAGGGGAACGTCCCAATGCTCCGTGTTCTTCGTAGAATCGTCAGCCGGAATAACGACTTTCGGATTCTCCGTATCTTCAACACGGAACCAACTCGTCTTCGCTCGCTCGACTTCTACCGGACGTAACCCAACGTCGAGACTCACCCAGATGAGGCTCGTGAACTTCCAACCATTCGCACGCTCGAAGTCAGCGGGGGTGATCTCGGACTTCGACTTCTCGAACCGGACTGCGAGGTGAGCCTTCCACCGGCTCCGCTCCTCCGGAGTCAGACTCTTGTAATGAGGGACTCCACGGTAATCCAGAGCTGCATCTCGCAGTCTCTCTCGCTCCTCGATGGAGAGATACTCCTGCGGTTTCGTACTGGACGGATCGTTGAAGCTGTACTGTGGGTCCCACTCCGTCCCGTTTCGCTCGTGAACTTGCCACTTGAAGTACCGCTTGAGCGTCTTGAATATCGAGGCGAGATAGTAGTCAGAGTAGTCTGTTTGGGTTCCGAGATGGAATAAGTAGTCGTCCGCGTGGTCGTGGGTGAAGGTCGAGGTGTATCCTTCCTCATCCCACACCCACCGCGCCCACACGTCGATGTGGTTCGTGCTCGTGTAGATGGTGCTCTGAGCGTATCCCTTGAGTCGCTCAGGATCTTTTCCGGCCGATAGCAGCCACTTCAACAGGGAACGAATTTCCTCCCCATAGTCCACTCGTTGCTTCTCGGAGAGTCGGCCTGCGGTGTCTTTCGTCATCAGGGGAATCCCCTGAACTTCGTCGATGTTTGGGTCGTTCGCCATTGTCTAACCTGTAGTTGCTCTTACTGGTTAGACACCCCGGCGCAGTCTTGCGATTACGCATTCAACGCAATCTACTCGCCAGCGTGTCTTGGCGACGAGGAAAACAACGCGATGCCCGCTGGCGATTTTGGCCCTTCCCACTCAGGCGAAATCGGCAGCGCCGTGAGAGGGCAAGATGATTGGCCGGACTACACCAACGGAGCGGTGTGCACGCTTAGATAGCGAGTGGTTACGTAAAACCGTTCCGTTTCCGTGGAGCCGTGTGTGGGTTTCACGTGTCGCCGTCGTCGTCGAACGGCGATCCGGCGACGTCTGGCTCGTGGCCGTCGAGACTCACGATGTTCTCGCGGCCGACGCGGAGCTTCGAGATGACGTCGTCGTCCTCCATGTCCGAGAGCAGCATGCTGACCTTCGACTTCGACCACCCGGTTTGATCCACGATGTTCACCTGACGCATCCGGCCGCCGTGCTCCTCGAGCAGCGACACGACGCGGTCCTCGTCCGTGAGGAGCTCCTCGTCCGCGACCGCGGGCGCCGCGTTCGACGCGTCGGGATCGCTCGCGCCCGAACCGGCTGCGCTCTCCGTGGTCGCGTCCGCAGTCGCGTCGGCGTCGTCCCCGCGGGAACCGTCGGTCGTGACGAGGTCCCCGCCGTACTCGCGGACGGCGAACGCGGCGACGAGGACGGCGACGAGCGCCAGGACGACCATCGGGAGCATCCCGAGGCCGTCGCCGCCGGCCGCGTCGTCCGTCCGCGACCCGGCGTCGGTGCCGTCGCCGCCGGGCGCGGTCGTCGATCCGTCACCGGGGGTGGTCGTTCCGGAGCCGGCGGGCACGAACGTCGCTCGCGGTCGCTCGTCCGAGAAGTCCTGCTCGCCCTGCCACGTGACGGAGTCGCTGCTCGGGAGCGTCTCGCCGGACGCGGACCCCGCTGGGTCGACGCGCTGGAACTGGAGGCCGGGCCCGTGCTGGAAGACGAGCGCCTGGTTCGGGCCGAGGTAGATGCCGCCGTCGAAGACGTCGCCGACGACGACGCTACCGTCGTCGCGGACGACGCCGAACGCGGACCACTGGAACGATAGCTCGACGATCCCGAGCGTGTTGAACTGCTCCTCGACGCGCGCGTCGCGAGTGAAGCTGGATGCGGTCATGTCCCGGCCCGTGGCGTTCCGGCCGGCGGCGGTGAGTGACGTCGCGCGCGACTGGAAGTTCTCGGAGAGGTCGGTGGACTCGTTCTCGAAGCGCTCGGCGAACGTCTCGAACTGCTCGCGCTCGCTCTGGTTCGCCAGGCGACGTTCGTACCTGATGGTGAACGTCGCGGTCCCGTTCGCGTACGGAGTGACGATGAACGTCGTACTGTCGAACTCCTGTGCGTTCACGTCCGCTTGGCTCCCGATCGTCGCGCTCGCGCTATCCGGGGCGTCCTCTACCGCGACGAGTCCGGCGACTGGTAGCGAGAGCACGAGCACGACGACGACGAGGCGACTCACCCGACGCATTCACACTCGCTTTCGGGGGGCGGTACAAAAGAACCTATGCCCTCGTCTCGTCGGTCGTTCGTGTCCGCCGACAGCTTCCCGGCGTCGGTTCGTCGTCATCCGTTCGAGTCCGACTCTGGTGGGATGCGCCGGCTGTTCGAAGTGGACGGCTCCTGGTGTTCGTCGGCGGTGTCGGGTCACGCGGTGACGGGTCACGGGCGCTTTGGGTGCCAGCGCTGGTCGTTCGAGTGGTGGTGTGGTCGAACCGAGGGGGAATGGGGGTCGCCCGCTCGCGAGGGGAGTGAGGCGGGCGATTCGGGGTGGGGATTCCGTCGTAGGTGGCAACGGGTTTGGGTCGCTGACAGGAGTGCGAGGTCGGTTACGGTTCCACGCGTCGCGTGGGGCGTCGTCCTCGCATCCTACTTCCACCTTGTAACTCCAACACCATAAAATCACCGATGGAAATTCGCAAGGACGATACGCCCGGTAGATTGCCATTAGATAGAAATAAAAGGAGGGACGTTCTATGTGTTAGGAAGGGACAACCCAATGAGACTCCGACGACCAACCGACTTCCTGATCCTCGAGGCGCTACAGGCACACGGCCGGAACGTGGCGACGAACCTGGCCGAACACACCGGCAAGAGCCGGAAGAACATCAACAGCCGACTCCCCGTCCTGGCGGACTACGCGCTCGTGGACAAGATCGGGCCCGCGAACCGCTCCGGGCTCTACGAACTCACGAAGAAGGGGAAGGTCGCGCTGATGTACCAGGACAAGTACGACGAGGTCGAGGACTTCGGCGAACTCGTCGAGGGTCCGCACGCGGCCGACGCACCCTCCGCCGCCGACGCCGACGCCGGCGCGGAGGCAGCGATGGTCCGCGGCGAGAACGAAGACGAGTTCGACGACGACGAATAGTCGCTCCTCGCACCGCACCGAAGCCACGGGCGCGTTCGGTACGTCCAGTCTCTCGATTTCCTGCCCGCGATAGTTCGCGGATCGATCCGCAGACCGAATGAGCTATCGCCGACTGACGACCCTGGAACCGTTCTCAGGGCGCGAGGCGGTTCTTCCGGTTCTTCATGTGTTCCTCGTAGTACGCGAACGTGATCGGGCACCACTCCGCCGCGTGGTCGAGCACGCGCTCGGTCATCTCGCGGATCTCCCACTGCGCGTCCGCGGCGGCGCGCATGTCGGCGACGTGCATCAGCATCCGCGCGTTCATCGACATCACCATGTTCACCTCGGTCCCGATCGGGAGCACGAACCTGGCGTCCTCCGGCGGCATCCCGAGGTCGAGCAGACGCTGGTACTCTTCGACGCTTCGACTCACGGACTCGCGGAACAGTTCCTCGCGTTCGGCGACCGTCTCCTCGTCGACCTGTCCCGTCGACTGGTTCCGACCGACCCAGTCCGGGTCGGTGGCCGACGGCGGCGTCACCACCATCTCGCCGTCGCGGACGTCGTCGGGGTCGACCTCGTCGAAGCTCACGTACCGCATCGACTGGACGTCGAAGCTCACGTGCCGGTGGCGCGTCATCTGCGCCATGCACGAGCGACTGATGCCCTTCACGGCGAACACCGCGTTCGCGTGCTCGAACGGCCCGTAGTGGCCGTGGTCGAGCAGGTGCCCGATGAGCGTCTCCTTCTTCTCCTCGAGCGTCTCTCCGTCGACGGTCGCCATCGTCTCCGCGAACGTCTGGTCGCCGACGAACGGCTCGCTGTAGTCGTTCCGCGCGCCCTTGCAGATGACCTCCTCGGGGTCGTCCGTCGCCTCCAGTAGTTGGACTTCCATCGGTTGCGTGAGTGGTCGCGGGCCGCCGACAAAACCCTTCCCTCATCGGTCACCGTCGACTTTCAAGGCAGCGGTCGTCGTACGTTATGGTATGTCGTACACGCACGCGGCGGCGTCGGACGTTGAATCGGTCATGGACCCGGACTACGGCGGGATGTGGTTCCTCCGGGACGCGCTCGCGACGGACGAACTGGGCGTCACCATCCTCGAACTGGAGCCGGGGGCGCGCGGGAAGGAGCACGACCACGCGGACGACGGCCAGGAGGAGGTGTACGTGTGCGTTCGGGGCGTGGTCGACGTCGACTTCGACGGCGGCGGCGACGACGGTGGGGAGACGGTGTCGCTCGCGACGAACGAGGCGGTGCGCGTGAGCGCCGACCAGACTCGCCAGCTCCAGAACCGGGGCGACGAAGCGGCGAAGCTCGTGCTCGTCGGGACGGCAGTCGAGTAGGCGGAGCGGCGAGCGGGCGCGGAGATGGGCTCGCGACCGCGGGGAGCGTCGGGACCGAGCGCGCCCTGGCCGGGACCGCAACGGGTAACGGCGCACCCGTCGTACGGCCGGGTATGATCTCGAATCTCGCGCAGGGCGTCCGTGCGTTCACGAGCAACGCGTTCCACGTCGCCGGCGAGCGGGACGTGCTCGTCGACGCGGGCGCGAACTTCGACGTCGTGGAACGCGTCGCGGAGGCGGGCGGCATCGACGCGCTCGTGTTGACGCACACGCACCGCGATCACGTCGGGAACCTCCCCGATGTCGTGGACGCGTTCGACGTGGACGTCTGGGGGTACGATACGGACCAGCCGGGCGTCGACCGCGCGATCGCCGACGAGGAGCGCGTGCAGCTCGGGGACGACGAGTACGTCGCGTACCACACGCCCGGACACAAGGACGACCACCTCTGCTTCCACAGTCCCGACGCCGGAGTGCTGTTCGCGGGCGACCTCGTCTTTCAGGGCGGCTCGTTCGGCCGAACGGACCTCGAGGAAGGCAATCATCCGGTGCTCGTCGACAGCATCGAGCGCATGGTCGACGTCCTCGACGACGACCTCGAAGCGATGCACACCGGCCACGGGCCCTCGGTCACCGACCAGCCCTACCGGCACGTCGAGGCGGCGCTCTCGGCGGCGCGCTCGGCAGGCGGGTTCTGAGGGCTCGTTGCGGTTGCGTCGACCGCGTTGCGATCGGTTTCAGGCGAGTGCGATGGAGACGAGGGCGTCGTACGCGAGCTCGTACGCGTCGGCGACGGCTTCGGGATCGGCGCGGTCGTCGCTCGCGAGCGCGGGCAGCGAGACGGTCGCCTGCGGGTCGCAGTGTTCGAGGACGTCGCCGGTGGTCTCCTCGAGTCGTCCTTCGCGAGCGGTCCCGCCGACGACCGACCGCGCTTTCAGGTAGCGGTCGCCGTCGTAGACGCGGGCACGTCCCGGGTCGACGACCGCGACGGCGTCGAACGCGACGTCCGCGAGCGGCACGGCGACGTCGCCGTAGGACTCGACGACGACGCGCTCGCACTCGCGGACGCTGCCCGCGACGCTCGACAGGGCGTCGGCGTGCAGGTCGCGCATGACGTCGTTGAACGCGGGCAGAGAGTCGACGACGGTTGCGTCCGCGAGCGGCAGGCGCTCGCGCGCCGAGGGCGGGACGTCCGCGTCGGCGTGCACGACGTACTCGTCCGCGCCGTCGACGGTGACGCGGTCGAGGACGAACTCGCGGTGACCCGCACCGACGAGGCCGCTTCCCGTTCCGTGACTCGGCCGCCAGAGCCGATGCAGCGGGTTGATCGCCTCCGGGGCCACGTCGCTCGCGCTCGCGGCCGCGAGCCGCTTCGCGTCCTTCCCGTACAGGCGACCGTCGTCGACGGCGCGCTCGTAGTCGTCGTGGTCGAACCAGTAGTCGTTCCCCGCCCGCGGCTTGAACCCGACCGCGTCGGCGTACGCGAGCAAGCCCGTGCTGAACGTCGTCTTCCCCGCGTCGACGCGGTCGCCGCCAGCGACCAGCAGCCTCATTCGGTGGTCTTCACGCCGTAGTACCCGGGTTCGTCGTCGCTGCGCGGGTCCGCGATGACGAGGTCGTCGCCGTGGTGGACGACCCACGGGATCGCCCAGTCGAGCAGCACCGCCTCGGTGGCCTCCTCGATGGCGGCGTCGGGCTCGAGGCCCTGCATGAGGCGCGCAATCTCGTACACGGTGTACATCTCGTTCGGCTCCAGCAGTTCTTCGGGCGTCGAGAAGTCGCACGGCAGGAGTTGGTCGAACTCGTCCTTCGGGACTGGCATACCCCCAGCTATGGTGACTGCCGGTGTAAACGGACTGGTCTGGGTGCGCGGTCGAGCGCGAAGAAAGTGCGGTGGTTTGTTCGACGTGCGCGAGTGGGACGCGACTTACTCGTGCTTGCCGACCGTCTTCTGGTACTGCTCGGCGACGTTGTCCCAGTCGATCACGTCGAAGAATCCGTCGACGAAGCTGCCGCGGTCCGGGCCGTAGTCGTAGTAGTACGAGTGCTCCCAGACGTCGCACGCGAGGATGGGGTGGCTGCCCCAGAGCGCGCCCTGGTCGTGCTTGTCGACCTTGACGTTGCGGAGCTGCTTGGCGACGGGGTCGTAGACGAGGAGCGCCCAGCCGCCGGCGGCGCCGGCTGCGGCCTCGAACTCGCCCTTCCAGCCCTCGTAGGAGCCGAAGTCGTCCTCGATGCGGTCGCGGAGCTCGCCCTCGGGCTCGCCGCCACCGTTCGGGTCCATGTTCTCCCAGAACAGCGTGTGGAGGTAGTGTCCACTGCCGTTGTGGGTGACGTTCCCGAGCGCGCCAGCGGTGGAGCCGTAGTCGCCGGAGGAGCGGTTCTCCGCGAGCGTCTCCTCGGCGGCTTCGAGGCCGTTCACGTAGCCCTGGTGGTGGGTGTCGTGATGCCACGTGAGGACCTGTTCGCTGATCGACGGCTCGAGCGCGTCGTAGTCGTACGGGAGCGGCGGCAGTTCGGGGTTGGAGTGTTCAGACATGAAATCTCACCTACGGTCTCACCAACTCGCGTAAGCCACTTAACGGTTTAGTCGGCGTATGATAACATGTGGCCCGCAACGGCGGGCGATACGGGCGAAGTACCACTCGCTCATGGCCGACCCTCGATCGCGACGCTCGTCGCTCGCGCTGCGCCAGACGATCGCGTCAGCCGGCGAGTGCGACGACGAGGAGGACGAGCCCGTAGTTCGCGTCCCGGAGCAGGCAGATGCGGGCGTCGTCGTAACCGCGGTCGACGCTCGCGGTGACGCCGATGGAGACGACGGTCGCGAACGCGAAGACGGCGCCGACGGCGACGGGGAGGACGCCGGCGGCGGTCCCGGCGGCGTAGAGCCCGATGGCGGCGACGTCGACGGCGTAGAGGAGCCGGCGCGTGGTGGGGACGCCGAAGACGACGGGGACGGTGTCGACGCCCTCGGCGCGGTCGCCGGCGACGTCGCGGACGTTCCGCACCTCGAACGCGACCGCGGTCTGGGCGAGGTAGAACGCGAAGGTGATGCCGGCGGTGGCGGTGAACGTGGCGTCGACCCAGACGACGGGGAGGGCGACGACGGGGAGCGCCCACGAGCCGGCGACGAGGAGCGTGCTGACGCCGAGGACGTCCTTGAGGCGGCGCTCTACGAGCGGGAGGTCGACGCTGTACGCGACGGCGGCGACGCCGGGGAGCGCGGTGAGCGCGAACGCCAGCGGGCCGGCGGTCGCGGAGAGCGCGAGCGCGAGCGCGACGGCGCCGGCGGTCGCGACGGTCAGCTCTCGCCGGTAGCGAGCCACGAACTGCGCGCGTTCGGGAGCGTTGACGGCGTCCTCGTCGTCGACGAGCTTGTTCGAGGCGTAGATCGCGAACGTCGAGAGTCCGCCGACGGCGACGGCGGGCGTGAGCGGGATTTCCAGGAGGAGAACGACGGTGAGTACCTTCGCCGCGCCGACGGCCGCGTCCACGACCGAGGCGTGGACGAGCGCGCGACCGACGGATTCGACCGTCGGGAGATCGAGGGTCGGGCCAACCTGCTGGACACGCTCGCGGGCAGATGACATACCGTAGATGATGGCCGTTGACTATTTAATAATTCCCTGACTATAACTCGTTCTATATAACGAATTCGGTCCGAAAACTGGGTTACGGGAAAGAGTCGAAAATATTGCCGCATCCTGACGGGTAGTCGTTACGTCTTCGACGAGCGAGTCCATCGCAGATCGCTCGCCGCGAGCGAACCCGGACGCTGTCGCGGACGAAGGTGGAGGGTCGTCGCGGCGATGGCGGTCAGTCGCCGCGGGCGGCCTCGTACATCGCGAGCGCCGACTCGCGGCGCTCGCCGTGGTCGACGATCGGTGCGGGATACCCGGGCGCTTGCCGCTGGCGCTCGCTCGGCGAGAGCTCCGGCCAGTCGTGGATCGCGGCCGCGTCGGCGTCCCGGAGCTCGGGCACGTACGTCCGGATATACTCGGCGTCGGGGTCGTAGTCCTCGCCCTGCGTCGTCGGGTTGAAGATCCGGAAGTACGGCTGTGCGTCGGTGCCCGTGCTCGCCGCCCACTGCCAGCCGCCGGCGTCGTTCGCGGTGTCGTGGTCGACGAGGTGCTCGCGGTAGTGCGCGTAGCCCTCGCGCCAGTCGACCTGGAGGTCCTTCGTGAGGAACGACGCGACGATCATCCGCACGCGATTGTGGACGAACCCCTCCTCGCGTAGCTGGCGCATGCCGGCGTCGACGACCGGGTACCCGGTCTCGCCGCGCTTCCAGGCCGCGAGCTCGTCGGGGTCGTCGCGCCACGCGATCTCGTGCGCGTAGTCCTTGTAGTTCTCGACGACGACTTCGGGGTTGTAGTGGAGGACGTGCGCGTAGAACTCGCGCCACGCGAGCTGGCTCCTGTACTCCTCGACGCTCTCGTAGTCGGCTTCGGTGTCGGCGAAGTCGCGCGCGGCGACGACCTCGTCGTGGACCTCGCGGATGCCGATGGTGCCCCACTTCAGGTCGACGGAGAGGTGGCTCGTGCAGTCCGCGGCGGGGTAGTCCCGTAGGTCGGCGTAGTCGTAGACGTCGGACTCGAGGAACGACGTAAGGCGGTCGCGGGCGGCGTCGGTGCCGGCCGCGGGGAGATTCGCGGTCGGCTCGTCGAACCCGAGGTCGGCCTGCGACGGGACGTCGCCGGGATCGATTGCATCCGCGTCGCTCGCGCCAGCGTCGACCGGATCGACGTCGACGTCGTCGGGCGACCAGAGCGCGTCCGGGTTGGGGGGGTCGTATGGGGCGTCCTTCTCGCGATCGCGCCACTTCTTCCAGAAGTACGTGTACACCTGGTAGGGCGTGCCGTCGTTCGTCGTGATGGAGCCGGGTTCGTGCAGGATCGCGTCCTCGAAGTCGGCGTGCGCGACGTCGGCGTCGTCGAGCGCGTCGCGGACGGCGGCGTCGCGCTCGCGGGCGAGCCCGGAGTGGCCGCGGTTCCAGACGACGCGGTCGGCGCCGACGGCGTCGGCGAGCGCGGGCAGGACGTCGCGGGGGTCGCCGCGGCGGACGACGAGGTCGCTGCCGCGAGCGCGGTAGTCTGCGCGGAGCGCCGCGACGGCCTCGCGCATGAACGCGACGCGGTTCGGCGAGGCGTGCTCGAGGACGGCGTCGTCGAAGACGAACACCGGCAGGACTCGCCCGCGGTCGTCGGCGCTGGTCGCGGCCGCGGACAGCGCGACGCTGTCGCTACACCGGAGGTCGTCCCGGTGCCAGTGCAGTTGCATACGGCTCCAGAGGACCCGGACCTCCCTTAGGGTGATGCCACACGCGTTGGGTGTGACTCGCGGTACCAGTCTGCGGGACGGCGATGCGTCTGGTTCGTGGCCACGTCGATCCCGCGGTGTGTCAGGGCGTCTTCCGGTCCGGTGGGACGACGCGGTCGGTGTTCGGGCTCGCGAACGGGTTGGTGCGGATGCCGGCGCCGAACCCGAGGAGCGCGGCGAGTGCGAGCACGGCCGCGCCCAGCGGCGGGTAGAGCGCGCCGGCGGCGACGATGACGGCCATCGCGAGGGTCCCCCAGGTGGCGTCGTCGCGGCCGCCGCGGGCGGCGACGAACTCGCCGAGCGCGACGAGTCCGATGCCGATCCAGACGACGGCGACGCCGACGAGCACGAACAGGACCGGCATGGCGAGCATCGAGACGACGTCGCTGCGCGCGGCGCCGTACCAGAGCGCGCCCACGGAGCCGGCGAATAGGCCGACGACGACCGCGCCGACGAGCGTCGTCGTCACGGAGTGCCGGCGCGCTTTCGCCGCTCCGCGAGCGCCGTACTCCGGGAACAGGCCGACGAGGACGGCGGCGAGTGCGACGGTCGCCCCCACGACCGCCACCGCTCGCGCCGCCGCCGGCAGCGTCCAGAACGCGTCCCAGTACCTCGCCCATGCGAGGATCGGTTCCACTCCCGCGTCGAGTGCGATTCCGTCCATTCTCCCCCTCGTCTTGCCTAATGCTACCACGCAACTTAGTTGTGGAGCATGAGTATGACGAATTCATCGCATCTCGGTCGGTAATACAAGGTGGAAATGGCTGATTCTGTCGGGGCGTCGACGGGCGAAAACCGCATAGAGCGGGGCGTCGCCGTCGATGGGGTCGGTCGAAGCGATTAGAGCGGGGCGTCGCCGTCGATGATGCGTTGGGCGCGGTCGGCGAGTGCGGGGACGGTGTCGCGCATCCTCGGGTAGAGGGGGTCGTCGGCGTCGCCCTGGAGATGGCGGGCGTAGAACATCTCGCCGAGACCGGCGAGTTTGTAGACGGCGAGTGCGCGGTAGAAGCGGTCGTGGTCGTACGCGTAGCCGGTGGCGTCCTCCCAGCGGGCGACGAGGTCCTGGCGCGTGGGGTAGCCGGGTTCGGCGACGAACGTCGGCAGGAACGCCTCGGCGACGGCCGGGTCGTCGTCCGGGTCGCGCCAGAACGACAGCAGCCACCCGAGGTCGGTTCGCGGGTCGCCGAGCGTCGACATCTCCCAGTCGAACACGCCGACGAGCTCGGGTGGCGTCCCGGGCGCGAACATGACGTTGTCGAGTTTGTAGTCGCCGTGGACGAGCGCGTGCGGGTGCTCGGCTGGTACGTGTTCCTGAAGCCACGCCATCACGTCGTACAGCGCCTCGACCTCGCGCTCGTCGGCGGTGGTGTCGAACGCCCACATGAGCTGCTGGCTCCAGCGCTCGACCTGCCGCTCGGCGAACCCCTCGGGGTGCCCGAACTCGCCGAGGCCGACCTCGGCCGGCTCGACGTCGTGGATCGCCGCGAGCGAATCCACGAGCTCCTCGCCGAGCCGACGGCGGTGCCCCGCGCTCGCGAACCGCTCGGGTTCCTCGTCCCTGACGACGTCGCCGTCGAGCTTCCGCATCAGGAAGAACTCCGCGCCGATCACGGACTCGTTGTCGCACGCCAGCACCGTCTCCGGGAGTGGCACGGGCGTGTCCTGGAGCGCGTCCATCACGCCGTACTCGCGGAGGACGTCGTGAGCCTTCTCCGCGGTCTCGCCCGCCGGCGGTCGCCGGAGGACGTACTCGTCGTCGCCGCGGGTCACGAACAGCGTCTCGTTCGAGTGGCCCGCTCGATGTCGCCGCACCGAGAACGCGTCGACCGCGCCGAGTTCGTCGTCGAGGAACGCACGGAGCGCGTCCTCGTCGACGAGCCGGTCCGCGTACGAGTCGGTCATGCCCGATTCGTCGGGCGGCGGTACCCTAAACCCTCGCCAACCGGCAGCAGCGTGCTAGCAGTTCACGCGCCGCGACGCGGTGCGAAGGACCGAGTGCCAGCGTGTTCCGGACTACGGCAGGACGGACTGCAGCGCGTGAAGTCGCGACGACCGGTTTATCGTCCGTCACGTTCGAGTCGCTCGTATGCGTTCGAGATTCCGACTCGTCGGTGGCCTGGTGCTGGTCGCCGTCGCGGCCGTAGCGAGCGTGCTCGCCCTCCCCGACCTCCCCGAGCGGACCGCCATCCACTGGGGGCCCGGTGGCTCGCCGGACGACTTCGCGTCGCCGGCGTTCGCCGCCGCGTTCGTCCCGGCACTCATGGTCGTCGTCCTCGCGCTCTTCGAGGGCCTCCCGAGGGTCGACCCGCTGAAGGAGAACTTCGAGGAGTTCGCGGGCGTCTACGACGCGCTCGTCCTCGCGACGCTCGGCTTCCTCGCCGGCGTGCACGGCCTCGTGCTCGCTTTCAACCTCGGGTACGGCGTCCCGATGGACGTGGCGGTCGCGGTCGGCGTCGGCGGCCTCTACGTCGTCCTCGGCGCCGTCCTCCACCGCGTACAGCGGAACTGGGCGGTCGGCGTCCGCACGCCGTGGACGCTCTCGGACGACGTGGTCTGGGAGCGCACGCACGACCGCGCCGGGAGCGCGTTCGTCGTCGCCGGCGTCGCGTCCGTCGCGGCCGCGCTCGCGGTCCCAGAGTACGCGACGCTCGTCGTCGTCGCGAGCGCGGTCGTCGTCGCGGTCGCCGTGTCCGCGTACTCGTACGTCCTCTACCGGCGACGACACCCCGAGGGCGAGCGGACGTCGCCCTGAGCGACCCAACGTACTTCTCCGGTCAGTTCGTGGACGGCATCGTGCAACTGGTCGCCCACCGCGGGTTCGCTCGCGAAGCCCCGGAGAACACACTCGGCGCTGTCGCGTCCGCCGCCGACGCCGGCGCGAACGCCGTCGAGGTCGACGTTCGCGCAGCCGAGGACGGCACGCCCGTCGTCGTCCACGACGCGACCGTCGACCGCGTCACCGACGGCTCCGGACCGGTCAGCGAGTACTCGCCCGGCGCGCTCGCGGCGATGGACGTCCTCGACTCCGGCGAGGGCGTGCCGACGCTCGACGCCGTCCTCGAGTGCGCGAGCGACCGCGGCCTCGCCGTGAACGTCGACGTCAAGGAGCCCGGGGTCGCGGCGGCGACCGTCGACGCCGTCCGCGACGCCACGCTGCCGACGGCCGCGGTCTGGGTATCGTCGTTCCACGCCGACGCCCTCCAGCGGGTCGCGGCCGCGAGCGAGGCCACTGACGGTCCCGAGATCGATACCGCGTACCTGTCGTGGACGCGCCGCGAGGACCCGGTCGCGGTCGCGCGCGATTGCGGGTGCAGTGCCGTCCACCCGCAGTACCGGACGACGATCGCGGGCGACCTCGTCGAGCGCGCACACGACGCGGGTCTCGACGTGTTCGCGTGGACGCTCGACAGCCCGTGGGTGGCCCGGGTCGTCGCGAACGCCGGCGTCGACGGCCTGATCGCCGACGTCGCGCTCGACGAGTACGCCGGACTGCGCTAGAATGGTCGGAGCGGAGACGACGATAGTCGGTCAGTCGCCGACGAACTGGACGCCGAACTCGCGCTTGCGCGGGCCGTCGCACTCGACGAACAGCACGGACTGCCACGTCCCGAGCTGGAGGTCGCCGTCCTCGACGGGGATCGTCTCGCTCGCGCCGAGGAGCGTCGCGCGGAGGTGCGAGTCGGCGTTCCCGTCGAGGCGGTCGTGCGTCCACCCCTCGTCGGCGACGACGTCCTCGAGGAACGCGACGACGTCTCGCCGCAGGCGGTGCTCGTCCTCCTGGAGGACGACGCCCGCGGTCGTGTGCCCGACGAACACCGTCGCGAGGCCCGACCCGTCCTCGGGGACGGCCGAGGCGACCTCGTCGGTTATCTCCGCGGTCGTCAGGGACGCGTCGGTCTCCAGCGTGAACGATTCCATCTCGACTCGGTCACTTGACGCGGTCGTCGGTTAAGCGTTCGCCCGCCACGACGCTGCGGGCGACGACGCGCCGTGGCCGGCGAGCGCGCGGCGACGGGTGACAAGACACTTATCTGGACGTGACGCAGGCACGGCGTGATGACTCGCTCCGCTCGCGGCGGGGTCGCCGTCGCCCTCGCCGCACTCGCGGTCCTCTCGCTTGCGGCACCCACGGCCGTCGGTGCGAACGGTGCCGGTTCCGCGGGGAGCGGCGCCGCCGACCTCGGCGGGACCGTCGAGGCTGCCGACGCCAGCCCCGTCGCCGACGGCGTCGCGGACCCGACGCTCTCGGTGCCCGACGCCGCGAACCGGTCGCGGAACCTGACCGCGTCCGTCTCGCTGCCCGCGGACGCGAACGGGTCGCGGACGTTCCGCGTCACCCTCGACCCGGTCGCCGGGGAGTCGGTCGCGGCCCGGAGCGTGACGCTCGCGCCCGGCGAGAGCGCGACCGTCGACCTCGGCGCGTGCCATCGCGCCCAGTCATACGTCGTTCGGCTCGCGACGCCAGACGGCGACGTCCTCGTCGCCGCCCAGACGGAGGTCCATCAGGCGAATCCGCTCGTCGCGCTCGCCGAGGACTCCCGCGAGATGTTCGCGGAGACGGTCTCGCGTAGCGAGACGTTGCGCGTCGACGCGCGCCTCCACCGGTGCGTCGACCGCGCCGCGTTCTCCCTCCGACCCGACGACGGCGGCGACTCCGGCCCGCTCTGGCGGGCGAGCGCGGTCGACGAGGACGACGACGGCCGGGTCGCGTTCGCGTGGGACGTCGACGCCGCGGCCGACACCGCGCTCGTCGCCGCCGACGGCACCGAGCTGTCCGCGGGCGTCGCCGTCGACCGACCTGTCCCCTACGGCGCGTACGAACTCGAGACGACGACCGGCGACGGCGAAGACGGGCGATCCGGTCGCGTCACCGTGTCGTTCGCGGACCCGGACGCGAGCGTCTACACCGCCGACGGGCGACTGTCGGCGACCGAGGCGATCGACGCGGCGCGCGACGGCGACCCCGTCCGGGGCGAGTACGCCGCCGAGGTCGTCGCCGACGACTGGGTGGTCCTCCGGGTGGACGTCGACGGCACGCTCGACTCGCTGCCCGCGGACGCGTCGCTCCTCGCACCCGCTCGCCACGAGAACGCGACCGTCCGCGCTCGCGGCGTGCGCGGCGGCGTCCACGGCGACCCCGCACCCGTCGACCTCGCGAACGCGACCCGTCGGTTCGACGCGGACGCGGGCACGCTCTGGTACGCGTACCGCGCGGACAGCGACCAGGACCGTACGCGGTTCGAGTACGTCGCGCTCGGCGAGTCCTGGAACGCGACCGCGAGCGCGGAGGTCGTCGCGGTCGACGCGGTGACTCTCGACCTGGACAGCGATGGTCGACTTTCGCCCGAGCACGTCTCGCTCGACGGCCACACCCCGCTCCCTGACGGGACGGCACTCTCCGTCGGCGTCCGCGTCGACGGCCGCGCCGTCGCGACCGACGAGGTCACCGTCTCGGACGGCCGGTTCGAGGCTGCACTCGACCTCTCCGGCGTCGCGAACGGGACGAACGCTACCGTCGTCGTCCGCGAGGACGGCGAGACGGTCCACGAGCAGGCCGTCACCGTCGTCGCAGAACCGGCGTTTACCCTGCGCGGCGTTCGGATCCCGGATGGGATCGCGGCAGACGAGCCGGTGCCGGTTCGCGCGTTCGTCCTGAACCGCGGAACGATCGCGGGGAACGCCACCGTCGCGGTCACGCTCGGGAACGTCACCCGCGAACGCACCGAGTCCGTCCCCGCCGGCGAGGACGCCATCGTCGAGGTGCGGTTCCCCGCGAGCGACGTCCCCGACGACGAGGCCGCGGTCGTCGTCTCGATGGGCGAGACGCGCGTCGAACGCACCGTGGAGTTCGACGAGGCCCAGCCGACCCCGCCCACGACTGGGTCGCCGACGACGACGCCGACGCCGACGGGGTCGGAGCCGTGGCCGACGCTCGCCGACGGCGAACGCCGTCCGGCGAGCGACCCGCTCCCCGGATTCGGGCCGGTCGCGGCGCTCGCCAGCCTCGCCGCCGCGCTCGCCATCGTCGCTCGCCGGATCAGTCCCGGCGCCGGCGCCAGCGCCGACGCCGACGGCGACTGAAGGCGGCGACGCGGTTCCGGCGCCATCTGACCGAGGGAGGTGATGCGGTTCCGGCGCCATCTGACCGAGGGAGGCGATGCGGTTCCGGCACAATCTGGCGGAAGCCGTGGGATTCATCCACGCAGCCACGAAAGCCACTCGCATGCGATGGGTGTGGGGGGTGCTGGCGGCGACGACGATGGTGGTGGCGGCCGTCGCGGGCGGCGCGAGCGCCGGTCTCGGCGCGGCGTCGCCGACGGCCGAGAGCGCTGGCGCTACGCAGACGGAGAGCCCCGCGGGGAGTGGGACCGGATCGAGCGCGGCGGGCACCGTCGAAGACCGACCCGGCGATCCGGACGACGACCTCGTGTCGGTCTCGACGAACGCGACGTACGGGACCGACGAGAACGTCCGCGTCACGGTCTCCGGCGAGCGAGGCCGCGTGTACGCGGTCTACCTCTACGACGAGAACGGCACGCGAACAGCGACGCGCCACCGGAACCTCGGCGGGGAGTCGCGGACGTGGTCGTTCGGCGACCTCGACGCCGGCTCGTACCGCGTCGTCGTCGTCGACGCCGCGACGGGCACCCAGGCGAACGCGACGTTCGGCGTCGGCGGCTCGTACGACCCCGGACTCGCCCCCGAGGTGACGGTCGACCAGCCCGCGGACGTCGTCACCGTCCCGCTCTCGCTCCCGAACGGGACGACGCGCGCGACGCTCGCGCTCGCGGACGACCGCGGCGACTACCGGGTGACGGCGACCGTCGTCGACCGCGACGGCGACGGCACGGTCGTGCTCGACTGGAACACGTGGTACGCGGGCCGCGGGCGGGTCTCGCTCGCCGCCCGCGGCGACGACGCTGTCGTCGACGCCGAACGCGAGCGCGACCTCGACGGGTTCCTCCGCGAGGCCGAGTACCACCTGACCGTCCGCGCAGGCGGACCGAACGCGACGGACGACGCCGCCGAGACGAACGCCGCCGCCGAGACGACCGATTCGAACGACCCGAGCGAGGTCGTCCGCGACCGCGGGGCGGTCGTCGTCGACCTGGAGCCGTTGCACACCTCCCGCATCGACGTGTACGAGGCACCGGACGCGGGGTCGCCCGAGGCGAGTCTCGCACGGGGCGTGTCGACGGACACCGTCGAGACCGACGAGTGGCTGTTCGCCGTCGTCCGCACCGAGGGCGTGTTCGGCGCGGTGAACGCCACGCGCGACCTCCGGTCGGTCGGCCCGGACCAGGTCGTGCTCACGATCCGGCCCGAGGACGGCGGCGACGCCGTGAAGCTCACCGACGCCGACCACGTCCACGTCGAGGAGGGCCGGATCGTCGTCGGGTTCGCGCCGGGGAACGACGCGCTCGACGTCGGCACCCAGTACGACGTCGACTTCCTGATCACGGGAGCGCACCCCTACCGCGGCGGCGACGAGACCAAGAGCGCGAACGTCCGCGTCGTCCCCGCCGGCACCGAACCCGACCGACCGGTCGTCGACGTCGCGTCCATCGACGCCCCCGCGAGCGTTCCCGCCGACGCCGTCGCGAACTTCACGATAACGCTCGTGAACCGCGGGAAGCGAACCGGGAACGTCCCTGTCTCCGTCGGCATCGGCGGACACGTCGTCGAGCGGAACGTCTCCGTCCCCGGGAACGGTCAGACCGTCGCCGTGCTCTCGTTCGACACCGGTCGCATCCTCGAGGGCAACCGGACGTGGGTCGTCGAAGCGAACGGCTCGCGGTCGACCGGGACCATCGTCGTCGGCGACGCGAACGCGAGCGACGGCCCGACGTTCGGCGACCGCGACCGCGAGAACGACGCGCTCCCGGGGTTCACCGGCGCGAGCGCGCTCGCAGCACTCCTCGCGGTCGCCGCACTCGCTCGGCGTCGCAGTCGCACTCGCGGTCGCTCGCCGTCGGAGTAGCGCGTGACCGCCGCTCGGCGTCAGCCGTCGCAGTAGTACGTGACCGCCGGTCGCCACCCTCCCAGTGCGAGAGACGATCCGACCGCGGGCGTCGCCGGCACGTCCGGCGGCGCCCCCTACGCGAGCCACTCGTCGGGTTTCGTGTCGTAGTCGACGTCGTCCGCGGCGAGGTGACTCACCTGCTCCCACGGCACGTCGAACTCCTCGAATCCCTCGCCGTCGAACCGGATGCGCTTGCCCTGCTCGGTCGGCTCCGGCTCCTTGTTCCGGCGGCGGGCGACCTCGCGGTCGTGGTCGCTCAGCTCCTTCACGATCGTCAGGAGGTTCACCGGTCGCCCCCAGAGCTCGAACACGCGCTCCAACACCTGTTTCGCTTGCTTCACGTCCAGCATCACGCCGTTGTACTGGTGGCCGAGCAAGAGCTCGTTCCGGTTGTCGAAGTTCCCGTCGTAGACGGCGACCGTCGGCTTCCCGAAGTTCGTGAACTGCAGCAGGAGCTTCTTCTTCACGTCCGCCGCGTCGACGCTCGCGACGCGATTCTGGCCGGTCGCGTGACTGAACTCGTACGTGAAGTAGTCGTTCGCGTCCACGAACTCCTGAGTGAGGAACTCGTCGAGGAACGTCACGTCGTTGTGACTCTGTCTGATCTCGCGCATCCGCTTCCAGCCCGCTCCGTAGTCGACGTCCGCGAGCGCTTCCTCGACGCTCCCGTAGCGCGCGTCGTCGAACAGGTACCGCCCGATCTGCTCGAGTTCGCTGTCGGTCGCGCTCGCCAGGAACGTCCGAGACCCGCGCTCGACGAGCGAGAAGTGCCGGCGCGCCAGCCCCGCCGTCGTCAGCACCTTCCACGGGTACTGCTCGACGTCCACGTCACCGGCCAGGGCCGCGTCGAGCGCGTCTCGGTCGACGTACTCGTCGGGGAGGTCCGCGAGGGCCGACAGCGACTCCGGCGTGATCCTCGCCAGCGCTTCCGGTGGTTCGAGCACGTCGAGGACGTCGTCGAAGTCGACGACCTCGTCGAGGTTCTGCCACGTCACGCCGTCGACCCGAAGCAGGTGCTCCAGGACCTCGCGGCGGTTCGTGCGGTTCTCGACGTACTCCCAGATCTCCATCCCGAGCTTGTACGGGTTCAATCCGGGCGACCCGAGGACGCGCGCCATGTGGTCCGCGTAGTTCAGGAACTCGTCCGCGGCCGCGAACCCCTCGTCGGTCATCATCAGGGATTCCCAGTACGCCGCCCAGCCCTCGTTCATGACCTTCGTCATCTTCTGGGGCGCGAAGTAGTACGCTTCCGCGCGCAGCATGTCGAGCAGGTCCGTCTGCCACTCCGTCATCTCCATCGCGCGCCCGGCCTCCTCGTCGAAACGCTTCCCGTGTTTGCGGAGGAACCCGAGCACGTCCTTCTCGGGCGTCTCCGGGAACGACGCCGGTTCGTCGTCGTCCGCCGCGAGGAACTCCTCGTCGAACACCTGGTCGCGGACCTCGTCGGAGAGGTCGAGGTCCGCGAGCTTGTCCTGGACCTCCTCGTCGACCGCCACCTCCTCGCCGTCGCCGTCGTCGTCGGTCTCGACGGGCGCGTACGGCTGGTGCTGGTCGATGTTGTCCTCGAGCACGAGCGCGTTGTCGATCCAGCGCTCGACGGCCGCCCGCTCGACCTCGGGGTCGCTCATGTAGTCCGCGATCGCGTTCGCGTGCCGCTCCAGCATCGCCGCCGCGTTCGCGTCGTCGCCGAACAGCCCGAACCACTCGTTGTTCGCGAAGAAGTCGCTGTGGGCCTCCACGTGCGTGATGACCGCCTTCTGGTCTGCGATCGTGTTCGACTCCTGCAGGAACGCGTGCGCGGGGTCGTCGTTGTTCACGATCTCGAACGCCTTCCCGCCCGCGTACTGGCCCTGCTTCTGCTGGCGGTCGTACTGCATCCCCCACCGCCAGTGCGGGTACCGGTGCTGGAACCCGCCGTACGCGATGAGCTCGTTCATCTCGTCGTAGTCGACGACCCAGTAGTTCACGTCGTACGGGTCCAGCCCGAGCTTCACCGCGAGGTTCCGGGCCTCCTCGACGGGCTCCGCGAGGTCGTCCGCGATCCGCTGCTTCGCGAAGCGGTCGCTGTCAGACATCGCCATCTCCCTCCGTGGAGAGGATGTCGTAGATCGCGTCCGTCACGTCCTCCGGACCGGAGACGTACGCGACGGCGACGTTGTCGCTGTCCCCGAAGTGACTCTGTACCTCCTCGGCGTGCGTCGCGTTGATCGCCGTCCCCGTCGGCTGGGTCTCGACGTACGCGTGCAGGTTCGCCGGAATCTGCTCCATGAGTGGTATCACGTTCTCCTCCGTGTCGTTGCTCGAGTTCTCCGAGTCGCCCGCCGCGAACACGTACCGGTTCCACTCGCTCCAGGGGTACTCCTCCAAGAGTTCGGCGGCGAGCTCGTACGCGCTCGAGATCTTCGTGCCGCCGCCGCTCCTGATGCCGAAGAACTCCTCGCGTTCGACCGCCCACGCCTCCGCGTCGTGCGCGATGTAGACGAACTCGGCGTTGTCGTACTTCCCCGTGAGGTACCAGTCCAGGGGCGTGAACACGCGCTCGACGAGCTCGCGCTTCTTCTCGCGCATCGACCCGGAGACGTCGCGGATGTTCACCACGACGACGTTCTTCTCCTTCTCCTCGACTATCTCCGGGTGCCGGTAGCGTTCGTCCTCCCGGCGGAACGGCACGTGCTTGATGCCCTCGCGCTTGATCTGCTGCTGGATCGGCTCCCGGTCGACGTTCGCCTCCACGTCCTCGATGCTCGCCCACTTCGTCTTCTCGTCGTCGGGAACGTCCGAGTACGCGTCGACGAGCCACGCCTTCGACACGGGAATGGACTCGCCGCGCGCCCACTCGAACGCCTTCTGGGGGCCGACGCCGTCGACCTTGAGGACCTCCTTCAGGTAGTCCTCGTCGAAGTCCATCGCCATCTTCCGCTTGAGGCCCTCCTTGAACATCCGCTCGAAGTCCAGCGTCGAGTTCGGCCCGGAGCGCGTCAGGTCCGTGTACGGGCCCTCCTTCTCCTCGACGACGCGCTTGCCCTTCGGGTCGAGGTCGAGCCCGAGCTCCTCGTCGAGTTCCTCCGCGAACTCCTCGGGGTCCATCTCGTAGTACTCGTGCTCGCCGCTCTCCTCGCCCGGGTCGCCCTCCTCGTCGCCGTCGCCCGGCTGGGGCTGGGGTTGCCCGACTGGGTCGCCGGGCTCGGCGCCCTCGCCCTGGCCGACGCCGCCCTGGTCGAGCTGGTCGTACTCGAACGCCGGGAGGTCCACGATCTTGATCGGGATGCGGACGTCGTCGCTCCCGCTCGCCCCGAGTTCGCCGTACTGGATGAACTCCGCGAGGTCCTCGCGGCGCTGTTCGCCGACGTCCCGGAACCGCTCGAGGTCGTCCTTCAGTCCCATCTGTAAGCCACCTGTCCCATGACGTGTCTGCTCGTGAGTTCCGCCGACGCCGCCGTGTAGCCGTAGTGCTCGACGAGCGCCTCGATCGTTCGTTCCTTGAGTCGCTCCGTCTCCGTCCCGCTCGGCGGGTCCTCCCAGTGGCGGGGGTCGAAGTCCTCGTAGGTGCGACGGACGTCGTCCCAGTCGTTCGACTCCAGCACCGCCTTGACGACGGGGATCGCGGTCAGTTCGACGTCGGCGACGCGGAAGTCTTCGCCTCGTTGCTCCCACGCGTACCGGTTCAGGGCCGTGATGACCTTCTCCCGGCGGAACGCTCGCACGTCCTCCGACGGCGACCCGCCAGGGCCGTAGTCGCTCTCGCCGAACTGCCCGAGGTGCTCGACCTCGAACACCTTCATCAGGAGCGGGTCGGGGTCGACGCGCTCACCGCGATCGTTCGTGATCGGGTCGTCCGTCTCCAGCGCGTACACGTGCTCGACGTACTCCTCGACGGTGGACTCGTCGACCCGGCGGTCGTGCATCATCGCGTCCAGGACGTCCGTCTCCTGCTCGCCGAACACGTGGTTCTTCACCTCGGCGACGCGGGACTCGAACTCCGAGCGCTCGCCCGCCGAGAACACGGGCGCCGTCGAGAGTCCCTCGACCATCGCGTTCAGGACGTCGCGGGGCATGACCACGCTCGCGACGTCGTACTCCGGATGATGTCGATCCCGTTCCTCGTGGAGGAGGTCCGCGAGCACGTCCCGCGTGAACGTCACTGGAATGCCGTGCTTGCCGTCCTCGGCGTCGTCCACGAAGTCGAAGTCCTCGGCCTCCAGGCGCGTGTCGCCGTCCTGGAGGTACCCGCGGTCGTACAGCATCGCCTTGTCGACGAGGTCGAGGTCCGACGGCAGGTCGCCGTCCTCGAGCCGGGAGACGACCGCGTACAGCGCCGCCGCCTCGATCGCGTGCGGCGCGAACTCGCGGTCGACGAGGTCCCCACCGCCGGTCTTCACCGCGACGACGACGGGCTCGCGGATGCGCTCGGCGAGGTCGTCGTACGTCGTCGCCGTCCACACCTCCGTCTCGCCGGTCAACTCGCGACGGATGAGCTCCGTTTCGAGGGAGAGGTTCGTCAGGTACCGGAACTCGTGCTTGTCCAGCCGGCGCTTCAGCGCCTTCAGCGGGTCCATCCCCTGGCGGTCGGCGTGCTGGTTCAGCGTCGCCTCCAGGTCCGGGTTCGAGATGATGAGGAGCTGCGTGTCGACGTCCATCCCGATGCCCTTGTCGAGCTTCACCGACCCCTCGTCGGGGACGTTCAGGAGCTTCTGGAGGAGGTCCGCGTGCTGCGCGGCGTCCTCGACCACCGTCAGGAGGCCGTTGCCCTGACTGAGGACGCCGTCGTAGGAGAACGCCTGCGGGTTCTTCCGCCCGCGCGAGTCGAGCTTCTGGAGCATCCCGCGCATCCACGACCCGACGAGGCGCTCCTTCGGACTGCCGTCGTCCTCGCTGTGGAGGATGCCGATCCCCTGCCCGACCTCCACGACGTAGTTCTTCACGCGCAAGTGCTGGGGGTCCGCGATCGCGCTGAACAGGTCGCTGCGGCCCTGTCGGCGATAGCGCTCCTCGAGCACGTCGTACGCCTCCCGCGAGAACGGGTCCAGCCGCTCCTCGACGCGCACCGGCAACTCCTCGCCGGCCTCGTTGACCGCGTCGAGGACGTCGCCGCGGACGGGGTCGGGGAACACCGAGAGCGGATGGGTCTGCACCGGGCTCTCGTACCAGTTCTCCTCGACGTCCGCCGCCGCGCTCGCGTCCTCGCCGTACGCGAGCCCGCGACCGCTCGCGCTCGCGCTCGCGACGTTCCACTCCAGCGTGTACCGCCGTCCAGCGGGCGTCTTCGAGTACTCGCGGAGGCCGTTCACGAGACACCGCTTCAGTTCGGACTTCCCGGTCGCGGTCGGGCCGTCGAACCACAGGATCTTCTCGTGCTTCCCGCGACCCGCGGCGATCGTCCGGAGGTCGTCGACGAACGCGTTCAGGATCTGCGTGTTCCCGAGGACCGCGTGCTCGCCGTCGTTGTGCGGGTCGTCGAAGAACCGGTATCGCTCGGTCTCCTCGCCCTCCTCGATCACGGTCCGCGTTCCCATCGACTCGATAGCCTCCAGGAGGTACTTCGACGCGTGACTCGCGACCGTCGGCTGCTCGAGCACGCGGTCGACGTACGTCGAGAGCGCCATCGGCTCCTCGTAGGTCGACTCGAGCTCGCGGTCGACCGCCGTGACGAACGCTTCGCCGTCCGTCATCAGTCCTCCATCTCGGATTTGGCGACCTCCGCGCCCGCGAACTCGAGGACCTCCTTCGCACCGCCACGCGAGTACCCCTGGTCCTCGAGCGCGTCGACCCACGAGTTCCGCTCGTCGTCGTCGCTCTCGTTGGCCGACACCAGCGCGGAGAAGTTGATGTTGTGCTTCTTGTCCTCCCAGAGCTTGCGCTCCAGCGCGCGACGCAGACGCTCGTTGTCCGTCGGGTCGAACGTGTCGCCGGTGCGCGCACGCCGACTCACCCAGTTACTGACCTCCTGCCGGAAGTCGTCCTTGCGGTCCTCGGGGATGTCGAGCTTCTCCTCGACGCTCCGGAGGAAGGTCTCGTCGGGCTCCTGCATCTGCCCGGTGAGTTCGTCCTCGACGCGGTCGTCGTCGATGTACGCCATCACGTGGTCCATGTACTTCTCGCCCTGGCGCTGGATCTCGTCGACGTCGTACGCGAGCGCGTGCCGGACGTCCTCGATCGCACGCTCCTTGTACTCCTCGCGCACCAGTTCGAGGTAGCGGTAGTACGTCTCGAAGTTCTCCTCGGGGATCGACCCGTGGTGCTCTAAGTTCTCCTCGAAGAAGTTGAACACCGTCAGCGGCGACAGGAACCCCCTGCTGCGGTGCTTGGAGTCCATGATCGCTTCCGCGATCTCGTCGCCGACGAACCGCGGACTGATCCCCTCCATGCCCTCGCCGATCTCGGCCTTCGCCTCCGCCTCGTCGCGGAGCTTCTTCACGTCGATGTCGTCCCCGTCGTCGATCTCCCCGTTGTATGCCTTGGCCTTCTGGAGCATCTCGACGGTGTCGTTGTCCGGCTCCTCGATCCGCGTCAACACCGCGAACAGGCCCGCCATCTCCATCGCGTGCGGCTCGATGTTGATGTCCGGAACGTCCGCGTTCGCGAGCATCTTCCGGTAGATCTGGGCCTCCTCCTCGTACCCGAGGACGTACGGGAAGTCGATCCGCTTCGTGCGGTCGTTGAACGCCTCCATCTTCTCGTCGCCCTTCTTGTCCTTGTACTCGGGCATGTTCGTCCGCCCGACGATCACCTGGTCGATGTCGATCCGCGGGTTGTTCTTCGGCTTGATCGTCATCTCCTGGGTGGCGTGCAGGAAGTCGTAGAGGAACTCGCGCTGCAGTTTGAGGAGCTCTTCGCCGGAGAAGAGGCCGCGGTTCGCGTTACAGAACGCGCCCGAGTAGTCGAACGCTCGCGGGTCGCTCTCCCCGTAGATCGCGATCTTCGAGTAGTTGACGTCCCCAGTGAGTTCGGTCTCGTCCTGGTTCTTCTTGTCCTTCGGTTCGAACGTCTCCAGGCATTGGCGCTTGTTCTCGTTCGCGACGAGCCGCACGACCTCGACGTGGTTCGCGAGGACGCTCTCGAGGTCGTCGTCGTAGTACGCGAGCAGTTCGTCCATGTAGAACTCGCTCTCGGGGTCGAGGCTCTGGTCGTTCCGGATGGTGTAGGGGGCGTCCAGGGCCTCGTTGAGGTCGGCGATGACGTCCTTGCGCTGTTCGTAGGGAAGGAGGACGAGCGGGTCCTGGTTCATCGGCGAGCGCACCGTCGCGTCCGCGGGGTCCTGGTCGTGGATGACGTCCGTGAGGTTCGTCCACCGGAACGTGTACATTCGGCCGTCGTCGGTGAGCGTGTAGTCCTCGAAGTACGCGCGCACTTGCTTGTCGAAGTGGCTCTTCCCGGACCCCACCGGTCCCAGCAAGAGCTTGATGCGGCGTTCTGGCCCGAGGCGTCGCGCCCCGGACTTGACCTTGTTGACGAACTCGTGGATGCTCTCGTGGATGACGCGCCCGAAGAACGTGTTCTCGCCGTCGTTCAGCGGGTCCTCGCTCGCGAGCTCGTACTCGACGACGCCGGCTTCCTCGTCGTACTCGGTGCCGTAGTGGTCGAACATGTCGGCGACGCGCTGGTGGGCGTTGCGCGCGACCTTCGGGTCGTCGTAGCACTCGTCGAGGTACCACTGGAAACTCCTGGTATCCCGCAAGTCTGCGGGCATCGACTCCTTGTAGTCCTGGCTGAGGTCGGTCAGTCTCGTGTTCTTGGTCATGCTATCGGGGGCGAGCGCGAGACCGCGTGGAGTCCCCCACACCTCCACTCGGAGTCCGCGCGCGCTGTGCTCGGTCGTCGACCGGTGCCGTCGTCGGTTCGATCGGGCGGCTGACTGTACGCCGACGCCTATCGTGGTCGTCGTTACCGTTTGACATGCTCGCCGGCGTGGCCGGCCTTCGAGGCGTGGTGCAACAGTGGCCGGGGCCGGCGAACGGGGGTGGGCAGGCGGTCGGTCGACCGAGTCGTACACTAACGTCTGGACTCCTCGGCAATAAGCCTGCCCCCAACAGTTATGTGCCGTCCGTCGACCCCATATAAATGCTACCGATTCCGTCCGGTGGGGGACGCCCGGTCAGCGGTCCACGCTTCCCCGCCGCGATCGCTGTCGCGAGCCGAACCGGGAACCCCTTACACCACCGCCCCCTACCCCGGTCCATGAGCGACCTCCCCGACCCGCCGTCGGGATGGACGGTCTGGAACGAGGACCCCGACGGCCGCGTCGTCCTCGCCTACCGCCCGGACGTCTTCAACACGACCGCCCACCCGCCGGAGTGCCTCCCGACGCTGTACCTCTCCCAGGGCCGACGCAACCACCGCCGCCCCGGCGTCGACCGCCCCGAGGCAACCACCGGCGACTGGTTCGTCCGCCTCTACTTCGAACCCGACGTCTCCCTCGACGAGACCATGCGTTACCCCGACCGCGACGCCGCCGTCGACGCCGCCTACGACCTCGCCGCCGACTTCGCCGCCGGCGACGTCGACCCGCGCGACACCTACCAGGTCCCCCGCCCCGACTACTTCGACGCGCTCGACGAACACACCGGAACCGACGAACGCGCCGATAACGACGAACGCGCCGGAAACGAGGACCGCGCCGATAGCGACGAACGCGCAGGCAGCGGAGACTGACCCACCGAGCGCGCCGCTACCGCGGTCACTGCAACGGCCTCCCACACCACCACCGAGTTTTACAGGGTCGCCGCCGTCGACCGACGCATGAACCAGCCAGACGACGTCGCGGTGGTGACCGGCGCGTCCTCCGGCGTCGGCGCGGCGACCGCTCGCGCGCTCGCCAGCGACGGGTACGCGGTCGCGCTCGCGGCGCGACGCGAGCACCGACTCGAGGACCTCGCCGCCGAGATCGAAGCCGAACGCGACGCGGACGCCCTCGCGGTCCCGACCGACGTCACCGACGAGCACGCGGTCGAAGCGATGGTCGACGCGACTCTCGAGGAGTTCGGTCGCGTCGACGTCCTCGTGAACAACGCCGGCGTCCTCGAGGGCGACTACGTCGCCGACGCCGACCCGGCGGACTTCCGCTCGCAGGTCGAGGTGAACCTCCTCGGGTCGATGTACGCCACCCGGGCCGCCCTCCCCGCGCTCCGCGACGGCGGGCACGTCGTGGGAATCTCCTCGATGAACGCCGACGAGCCGGCCGAAGGCGGGAGCGCGTACAGCGCGTCCAAAGCCGGGGTCAACGGATTCTACGACGCCTTCCGGAAGGAGATGGCCGACGACCCCGTCCGCGTCACCGTCGTGAACCCCGGCCCGATCCAGAGCGAGATGAACGACTGGAGCGACTGGGACGGCAGACCCCTCGATCCACGGGACGTCGCGGCAACCGTCGCGTTCGCGATCGGTCGACCGCAGCACGTCGAACTCCCCCGCCTCACCGTGAACACGACCGACAAGTTGTCGTCGTGAGGAACGCGCCCGCATCGCGAGAAGTGAACGGGTGAGGTCGTCGCTGTAATTGCCAGCCAGAAGCCGTCGCCGCAGTCACGACGGCGAGTCGGCGTCGATCTCGCGTTACTTTCCGACGCCACCGAGAAGCGGCTCCCGGACCTGGTCGAGCGCGTGGTCTAGGACGTCGTCCTCGCCGCGAGCGCGTCGAGAACGGACTGGAGTTCATCGAATCGAGTCCCCTGCCGTACTTCGCCCGAATCGGCGTTCCACGAGACGAGCTCCGACGACTGGAGTTTCGGGAGGTGCCGATGGTACATCTCGATTCCGAGCTCGTCGTCGGTCGCTGTCGGGTCCAGCGCTATCGCTCCGTCCGTCTCGTGTAGCGCGAGGAGGACTTGGCGCCGTCGTTCGTGCGCGAGTGCATTGAGTTGAGTGTCTTTCATTTGAAAGGAGGGTGTCCCAGTGGTCCCCGACTGGCGTCGTGAACGGAACCACTCCTCCTCGTTCTCGTTCGGGCACGAACGGGGATAAGGCTGGTTCGACAGCCCACCAACCGATACGGGATTCCGCAATTCTATCGCGAGAGATCCCAAAAGCCACAGGTATGACTGCTGAATCCGCACGAGTTCCATTGTAAATCTGCGGAAACCCGAACGACGGTCCTTTCCAGTTGATGACTCTTCGGGACTACTCGTCGCTCGTCGTCTCGGACGCGTCTGCCCCGTCGGCGGTCTCCCCGGCCTCGGAGCCCTGGAGGAAGAAGTGATTGAACGGCTGGACGTGACGCTGCCGCATCATCTCCGAACTCTCGATCTCCACGCCGATGTCGTGGATCGCGTCCGTGATACGGGTCACGTCCTTCGTACTCGTCCCGACGACGTCGACGTGGAGGTTGCGCCGTCCCGTAAGCATCTCGCGGACGTCCACGACGCCCTGGACTTGCCGGATCTGCTCCGAGAACTCCTGGAGTTGGGACGGCGACGCGGTGATGACGAACGTGAGCTGTAACGGCAGGTTCGCGGCCTCGTAATCTATCTCCGGATGATACCCCCTGATGATGCCGTCGGCCTCCATTCGATCGATGCGATTCCGAACCGTGCTCGCGGAGACGCCGGCGCTGTCCCCGATCTCCTGTGCGGTCTTGTTCCGCGCGTCCCGTTGCAAGAGAAAGAGGATGCTCCTGTCGACGTCGTCGAGGTCTCGCGCCATGAAGATAGATAGCACACCCCACGACTAACGTCTTCCCCGAACAGGAACTTGCCGACGATCTGCTCCCCCGGTTCCTCGCCGTCCGGTCAGCCGTGGGGACAGCCTGATACGCCTCCGCGGTGTACGGTCTGGCATGTCGACCGTCACGCTCCTCGGCTCTCGGCTCGTCGACGAGGGCACGGAGTTCGTCTACCAGGGCGAAGCCCCAGGCTGCGAGGGCTGCCCGTACCGCGACCAGTGCCTGAACCTCACGGCTGGCGTCAAGTACCGCGTCACGACGGTTCGGGATGGCGCGCAGACCCTCGACTGCGCGGTCCACGACGAGGGCGTGCGCGCCGTCGAGGTCGAGCCCGCGACCGTCGTCGCGAACGTCCCGAGCGCGAACGCGTACGCCGGCTCGAAGACCCAACTCGCCGGGGACTGCCCGTACACCGAGTGCCCGAGCCACGAGTACTGCGTGCCAGACGGCGCGGACTTCGACGAGGAGTACCGCATCGAGCGAACGAAGGGCGACCCACCACACGAGTTCTGCTACCTCGACCGCGACCTGACGATGGTCGAGTTCGAAGCCCCCGACGAGTGACCTGGCGATAGTCGCGCTCGCGGTTTCGGGGAGCTACCGCGAGCGAGACCCGATGACTTTTGGACTCGCCCGCGCGAGATTCCCGCATGACCGACGGGTCCGGCGACGAAACAGCGGACGGCGACGTGCCGGCGGCGGTGCCGCCGCGGCAGGTGCTCGCGGAGGACCTGGCGTCGATGCGGGACCTGCTGTCGCGAGCGAGCGCGTTCGTCGCCATCCCGGAGCCGAGCGTGCTCGTCGACGACGTCCGGTCGCGGCCGCCCCACGAGCGATTCCAGGCCGTCGCGCGCGACCACGCCGAGCGACTCGGCGCGACCGAGGTGACGCCAGCGGGAATCGAGGACCTCGTCGCTGACCTCCCAGTCGACGACCCGATGGAGCGCGCGACGACGTTCCTCGTCCGTCGCGCCGGCCGCCTCCAGGGCCGCCTGCTCGGCCAGCTCGCTCGCGAGCCCGAGCGACCGCGCGAGTACCTCGTGCTCGCGGTCGCCGCCGGCCACCTCCAGCGGGCCGCCGCGGACTGCCAGCACGCCTACGAGACCGGCGACGGCGACCTCGCCCATCACGCGAGCGTCGTCCTCGCGCTCGCCGCCGCGCTGTTCGCGCTCGCCGAGGACGGCCTCGGCGCGCCCGCCGACCGCGACCCCGCCGCCGCCGCGACCGACGACCCGCTCCCGGAGTGGTTCCTCCGCGAGGTCGCGCTCGCCGACCACCACCGCACGCTCGCCGCCGGCGACGACCCCGCGACCGACCCGCTCTCGCGCGACCGCGCCGACCTCGAGCACCTGCTCGTCGTCCAGGGTGCAGCGTTCGCCGTCACCGAACTCGACGCCGACCCGGCAGCGGTCGCGGAACTCGCGGACCTCCCCCTGGAGCACCTCGTGGGCGTCCTCGCGAGCGAGTGACGAGACTCGCGGATGCAGTCACTCAACCAACGGTTCCGGCGATGAGAGAGCAGTCGCTCAGCCGACGGTTCCGGCGATTAGGGAATAGTCGCTCAGCCGACGGTTCCGGCGATTAGGGAACAGTCGCTCAGCCGACGCTCCCGATGCGTTCGGCGGAGTACCCGAACACGTCCTCGTAGCCGTTCGCGGACATCAGCACCGGATAGAACTCGGTCTCGGCGACGCGGTCCTCGCCGTCGACGCTCGCGAACCGCGTGCCGGGCGCGACGCGCGTGAAGTTCTCGACGTGGACCTCGTGCCGGGACCCCGGTGCCTTCGCGACGCGCTCGAACAGCCGGTAGACGGGTACCTCCCGCGGTTGCGTGTCGCCGGGGAGGACGTCGAGCGCGGTGAGGAACGCGCGCGTCAGGCTGTAGGCGTTCTCCGCGGCCTGCTCGGACCCCTGGAGCCCGCACTCGACCTCGACGCACTCCGGCGCGGACGCGAAGATGCGGCCCTCGACGAAGTTCGCCGAGTCGACGAGCGCCGCGACCGGGAGGTGCGGGACGACTTCGCGCGCGAAGTCGTGGACGCCGTCGACGACCGCGAACGGCTCGCCGTGGCTCTGCGTCGAGTGCATCGCGAGCACGCGACAGCCTTCGAGTTCCTCACCGAGGCGGTACGCGAGCCGCGCCTCGTGCGTCTCGGCTTCGGGCGCACCGGGGAACGCGCGGTTCATGTCCTCGTCGACGTACCTGACGCCGCGCTCCAGCGCCAGTTCGTTCGCGACGACGAGCTTCGCGGGCTCCTTCACCGCTGGGTCCTCTTCGAGGACGCGTTCGATAGCGCGGACGCCACAGGGCTCGTCGCCGTGGATGGCCGCGACTACGGCCACCTCCGGGTCGCCGCTCCCGAGCGTCTCGACGCGCATGATTCGTTCGTTCGGAGTGCCCACACCCCGAAAAACCGTGCGGTCGGCGACGAAGCTGCCCGCGACCGCCCGAACTCGCCGTCGCGAGCCCGCGCGGTCGGTGGCCGGAATCGGCAGGTCCTTACTCGGGGCGTCCGAGTCGTCGGGCGTGAGCGGCGACGCCGACTCGGCCGATGCGACGACCACTGCGGACGGCGACAGTGCACTCGCCGACGCGAGCACCGAGCAGTCGGACGACGAGGCGTCGGTGGAGGGCGTGGACACCGAGCACGTGATGAACCTCACGTTCGTGCTCACGCTCCTGTTCGGCGTTCCGACCGTGGTCGTCCTCTCGCTGTTCGTCCCGCTCGACGGCTGGGGTGAGATAATCGGGTTCGTGGTCCGCGTCGGCGCCGCTATCTGGTTCCTGACGGCCGTCGGGCTGTACGTGCGGGAACGACTCCGGCTCTGAAATTCGCTCGCGGTCGAACGCTGGATCGCGCTCGCGCTCGCTCTACTCGACTGTGCCCTACTCGAGTGCGACGGCGTCGGCGTACGCGAACGCGACGCCGGCGGCCTCCGCGGTCGCCTCGTCGCGTTCGCTGTCGCCGACGAACACGACGTCCGCGGGAGCGAGGTCGAGGCGGTCGACGGTCGCGAGCAACGGCTCGGGGTGTGGTTTGCGGGTCGCGACGGTGTCGCGGCCGACGACCGCCTCGACGTCCGCGTCGAGTTCGTGGACGGCGAGCGCGTCGCGGGCGGCGGCCTCGCAGTTCAGCGTGCAGACGCCGACGGGCCGGGTCTCGGGAGCGAGCGCGTCGGCGAGCCGGAGTCGCGTCGAGGTGCGGGCGCCCTCGCACTCGTGGCGCGCGATCACCGCCTCCACGTCCGCGCCGAGTCCGTTCGCGTCCGCGTCCGCGAGGAGCCCCCAGAGGTCTCTCTCGCCGGGATCGACGCCCGCGTCTCGGTACGCGGTGGCGGCGTCGGCGCGCACTGCGTCCCACGCGACGTCCAGTCCCACGAGCGTCCCGTCGAGGTCGTACACCACGCCGTCGTATCCCGAGAGCACGCCCGGCCGTAGGTTCTCGGTCGTGTTACTCGTATCGGTGCGTCGCTCCGTCTCGGGCGGCTCCGCGCCAGCGAAGCATCACCCGCTCGAACGTACCCGCTTCCGAAACGCGGTGCTACTCGGATTTTAGTAAATGGTTTAATGCAGGAGGTCATCTTGCGGGACATGCCAAGCGACGACCTCCGCAACACCATCGAGCGAGTGGGGGACCGGTTCAACCTCGGCGAGTACGAGATCGACGCCTACCTCACCGTGCTCGAGCACGGCCAGCTCACCGCCAGCGAGATCGCCGACCGCACCGAGATCCCGCAGCCCCGCGTCTACGACACCGTGCGGTCGCTTTCCGACCGCGGGCTCGTCGAACTCCGCGAGTCCCGCCCGATGAAGATCATCGCGGTCGACCCCGACGACGCGTTCGCCGACGTCACGTCGTCGCTCGACGAGATGATCGACGAACTCGAAGCGCGCTACACCGCACCTGCGCGGGACACCGAGGCGGTGTCGCTCGTGAAGTCCCGGTCGACGATCCTGCGCTACCTCGAGGAGGTAATCGACGCCGCGGACTACGAGCTCGCGCTCTCCCTGACGCCGGACCTCCTCGAGCGGTTCTCGGACCTCCTCAAGCAACGGAACCACGAGGGCGTCAGCATCGAACTCCTCGTCACGCCCGCCGCGGGCGCACCCGACCCAGAGGAGTACGACTACGCGCAAGTCGCGACGACCGCGCGCGCCCGCCGGGGCATCACGACGCCCGTCATCGCCGTCGCCGACGGCGAGTACTCGATCTACGCCACCCAGGACGCCCTCCGCGACGACCAGGACCGCTACGGCGTCATCTTCAATCGCTCCGCGCTCGGGTTCCTCGTCTCCGGGTTCTTCGGGACCGTGCTCTGGACGACCGCCGAGGAGCTGTACGCCGACGGCGAGGACCGCCCGTACCCGCGCCGGTACGCGAGCATCCGCCGGTGCGTGAAGGACGTCGTCGCCGAGGGCGGCGAGTTCTACGCGACGATCGACGGCCGCGACGTCGAGACCGGCACGCCGAGAGTCGTCAGCGGGAAGGTCAGCGACGTCGCGTTCGAGACCACCGAGGAAGTCGCGACCCTCACCCTCACCGACGACGACACCGGCGAGGACGTCACGATCGGCGGGCAGGTCGCCGCGTTCGAGGACATCGAAGCCCACGAAATCCGTGTCGGACGGGACAGCCCGCCGAAGCAACTGGAGTAGCTGCCATCGCTGGTAGCGGTCGCGACGCTGTCGCTGTCGACTGTCCGGTCTCGACGGAGTGAGCGTTCGGCGCGGTCAGAGACCGATGACGTCGTCGAGGTCGACGTCGTCGACGTGACCGTCGCAGACGACGCAGCTGTCGATATAGTCGGGGGCCTGTCCGCCTTCCATGTGGAGGTTCCCGCAGTCGGTGCAGACGACTGGTTCGGCGTCGAGCATGCAGGCAGGACGACGCGGCTGGGGTAGTTCATTCTTGGGGGTTGATACCTCGGGTTGGAGTCACGGCTCCGTGTTCCGAAGTTCTTCGCGGAGTGCGATGGCGCGTTCCTCGAAGCGATCGCGGGGGAGGGCGTCAGGGCGAGCGAACGCCCTCGTCGGTGATCACCTCGTCGACGAGGTCGACGGGCGTGGCGTCGTACGCGGGGTTCTCGACGGTGAACCCCTCGGCGGGTTCGCGCATCACTTCGCTCGGCGACCGGAACTCGTTCTCGAACACGAACCCGTCGTCGATAATCTTCGCCGCGGACCCGACGACGACGACGGGGACGTCGCAGCGGTCGGCGACGGCCGCGATCGGGAACGTCCCGACGCGATTGTACAGGGTGTCGCCGACGATGCAGTCCATGCCGACGACGACGAGATCGCACTCGTCCATGTAGTAGCCGGCGGCGCTGTCCGCGAGCAAGTGCGGGTCGACGCGGTCGAGAGCGGCGAGCTGGCGCGCGGTCTTCCGGCCGAGGTACCGGGGGCGTGCTTCGGTGACGTACGCCTCCAGGAACTTCCCGCCCTGCGTCGCGGCCTCGACGGCCTCCAGGACCGTCGACGAGTAGTCGTGGGTGAGGATCGTCTGCTCGTCCTCGAGGTACGTGGCGGCGTTCTCCGCCGCAAGGTGTTTGCCGGACTCGACGGTGTCGACGACCCGCTCGATCGCGTCCGTCGTCGCTTCCTTCGCCGCCTCGACGTCGGCGAAGTCGCCGTCCTCGACGCTGTCGACGATCTCGCCCATCGCGTTGTGGAGGCTCGCGTGACTCGGGTTCGCTCGCTGGAGCGCCTGCGCGTTCCGGCCGAGCGCGCGCTCGTACTCCTCGACCGTCGCGAACTCGCGCTCGGTGAGGTCCGCGAGCGCGCGAGCGGCCTTCACGGCGACGACCGACGACGAGTGCGTCTGCATCTCCTCGATCTCTTCGACGGTCTCGTCTATCATGCCAGCATCGTCGCCCACGGACGGCATAGGCCTTTCCACCTCGCCGACGCCGCGCGGACTCGAACGCCGCCTACTGGCGCTCGGCGCTCGGGGTGCCCCTGGCTGGCGGGTTCGCGATGCGAGCGATGGCGGTGCTCGCGACGACGGCGATCGCGACCTCGAGGCCGCCGGCGACGAGGAACGCGGCGAGGAAGCCGTACTCGGCGGTGACGAGGCCGCCGACGAGGAAGCCGCTGAGCATCCCGAGGCTCCCGAAGACGTTGAATCCGCCCATCGCTGACGCGTTCTCGTTCGGCGGGACGACGTCGGTGACGAGCGCCATCGTCGCGGGGGAGACGAACGCGCCGCAGACGCCGACGGCGACGAGGAGCGCGGCGGCGACGACGTACGATGGTGCGAGGCCGACGGCGACGATGGCGACGCCGTAGAGGACGGAGCCGCCGACGACCGGCCGGTACCGGCCGATGCGGTCCGACAGCGAGCCGACGGGGTACTGGAGCGCGGCGAACGGGAGGAAGAACAGCGCGAGCGTGAGGCCGGCGGTCGCGGCGTCGATCTCGAACGCGCTCCGGAAGTACGAGACGCCGGCGAGCGCGAAGAACCCGGCGGTGAGGCGGTCGACGTACCCGAACGCGTACGGGACGAGGAGCACGGGGCGGCTGCGGACGCGGTCGACGACGGTGCCGACGGGGAGGCCGCCGCCGGTCGAGCGGTCCGGGACGGTCGCGGCGAGCGCACCGGCGGCGAGGAGGACGGCCGCTCCACCGTAAAGCGGGAAGAGCGGGTCGAGGGCGGCGAGCTGGCCGCCGACGACCGCGCCGAGCGCGGCGCCGAGGCCGATGGCGGTCCCGGCGGCGCCCATGTTCCGGCCGTGGCCGCCGCCGAGGTCCATGAGCATGGTGATCGCGAGCGAGAACGCACCGATGGTGAACGCGCCGCCGACCACGCGGAGGCCGAGCACGACGCCGAACCCGAGCCCGAGGCCGGGCGAGAGCGCGACGGCGACGTAGCTAGCGGCACCGCCGAGCGCGCCGAGAACGACGAACGGTACGCGGCGTCCGAGCGAGTCGCTGAGGAGCCCCCACGCGACCGCGAACGCGACGAACGCGCCGAACTCGGCGACGAGGAACCACGTCGGCGCGAGGATGCCCTCGCCGCCGCCGAGCGCGGCCACCGTCTCCTCCAGGCCGGGGTAGAGGAACACCTGCGAGACGAGGACGCCCCACACGACGAGGCCGAGCCTGGCGCGCTCACCGCGGGCCCCGCGGGTCCCCGACCCACCGTCGGCGCCCTCGTCTGGGTCCGCGTTCGCGTCGGCGTCGGGGCTCGCGTCCGGGGTCGCGTCCGCGTCCCCACTCGCGGCGACTCCGTCGGTCACGCGCGACGATACGCGTCGAACCCTCACCACGTTGTCGGTTCGCCGAGCACCCGCGGCGTTCGCCGACGGCCGCACCGACGACTCCCCGCGGGGGCCGAGCCTTTGGTCGTCCGGCTCCTACGACGAGGCGAGATGGTCTGGGTCACGTACCACTGCCCGTACTGCGGCGCGGTTACCGGCGTCGAACGCGACGCGTACCTGAACGACAAGTGCGTGACGCGCGAGCCCCTCGACGGCTGGACGTACGCGTCGACGACCGACGACGACGTCGAGGCAGCGGACGGCATCGAGTTCGTCTGCCTCGGCGACGGCGCCGACCCGGACGCGGTCGAGTCGTCCGAGTCGCCCCCGGACGCCAGCGGCGGCGGCGCGAACGACCCGCGTCCCGACGAGGACGGCTGCGGGCGGACGTTCTACCTCAGCTTCGTTCGGTACGAGGACGGGGAGGAGGTCGAGCACCGGACGCCGGACGTCGACCGGCCGCGGTTCGACTTCTCGCCCTGACGCCGCGCTCGGTCAGTCCAGGAACAGCCGGATGTCGTCGGCGAGCGGTCCGTCCTGGCCGGCCGGGACGGCGTCGAACCACGCCAGCGCGTCGTCGCCGTCATTGGCATCCTTTCCATCGTGGTCTGCGGCCGGAATCTCGCCGTCCACGTTCGCCGGGAAGACGACGTCGTACGTGTCCGCGCGCCGGGAGTCCTGGGCGTCGTCGACCACGAACGAGAAGTGGCGGACGCGCACGGGGTGGTCGAGCGCGACGGTCGCACCGAGCAGTTCGCCGAGGTCGCGACGGGCGGTCGCCGCCCAGTCGTCGCCGGCCGAAACGGTCGCCGCCGGGAGCGTCCAGCCGTGCGAGCCGTCGTCGTGACAGAGCACGCGTCCGTCGTCGTCGGTGATTCCGACGATCGCGTGACTGTCCACGTGCTCGCGGGTATCCTCGAACGTCGCGGCGTCGACCTCGTGCGTCCGATCTCGCCAGTCGACGGCGTCGTCGTTCAGGAGCCGACCGGGGTCCGTGAGCGAGTCCATATCCGTCATCTGGGCGCGTCACTGAAGAACCCCCGCCGCGGCGAGCGCCCAGGACCCCTGACTTTGCACCCGACGAACCCAAGTCTCTGCCAGCCGTTGGACCGGTATGCGCGACGACGTACTCGACGAGCAGCGAGAACTCGTGGCACTCCTCGAAGAACGCGACTGGGACGTCACCGAGGCGGAGGTGTCGGTGTACGAGTCGCCGTGGGAGGACGACGACGCCCCGGAGGCGACGCTCACGCTCACTGCCAGGAAGCCCTTCGGCGACCACGGCGGCGGCGACGAGGGCGACGACGGCGAGGACGACGACAACCCGTTCCGCGTCAAGTAGCCCGGCGAATCTTGGGCCGCGAGCCGCGAACGAGCGCGTCGGTCTGCAAGTCGCACCGTCGGCGGTGGCGTTGGCCCGCGGTTTATGGCGCTCCCGCCCCTAGCGGGTGGTATGCCACTGAAGAAGACGGGGTCCGCCGAGGCCTACGAGGTCGTCCGCGAGGACGACGACGGCTTCGGGTGGATCGCGCACCCCGAGGAGGGGATGCAGCGGGCGAGTCACGCGTTCGACACCGACGAGGGTGTGTACGTCGTCGACCCGGTGGACGTCGACGGCCTCGACGACCACCTCGCGGCACTCGGGGACGTCGCGGGCGTCGTCCTCACGCTCGCGCGCCACGAGCGCGACTGCGCGGCGGTCGCGAACCGACACGACGTCCCCGTGTTCGTCCCGGAGTTCTTCGGGTCGACGGACCTGGACGCGGAGACGGAGCCGCTCCGCGGCGTGCTCGCGCGCTTCGACGTCCGGCGGGTCCTGAACACGCCGTTCTGGAACGAGGTCGCGCTCTGGGACGCCGACTCGGGCGAGCTATGGGTGAGCGAGGCCGTCGGCACCGTCGACTACTACACGACCAAACCCGAGGAACTCGGCGTGCACCCGATGCTGCGTGCGTTCCCGCCACGGAAGCAACTCGGCGACCTCGCGCCGGGCGAACTCTACTGCGGGCACGGCGCCGGCATCACGACGGGTGCGCCGAAGGCACTCGAGGACGCGCTCGCCGGCTCGCGCAAGCGGATGGTCGGCCTGTACGCGAAGACGCTGAAGAACGCGCTCTCCTGACGACGGTATCGGCTCGCTGACTGCGAGCACCTACGTGACCGCGAGCACCTACGTGACCGCGAGCACCATGAGGCCGCCGACGACGGCGAGCGACCCGAGGCCGACGCAGACGAGCCAGAACGAGACGCGTTCGACGACGCGCATGAGGGCGTCGATGGTCGCGTACCCGACGACGGCGGCGACGACGAGCGCGGCGAGCGTCGCGGTCGGGTCGACGCCCGGGATCCCGCCGCTCTGGTAGACCTCGAGCGCGCCGGCGGCGAGCGCCGCGGGCACCGACAGGAGGAAGGAGAGCCGGAACGCGCTTTCGCCGTCGTGTCCACGGAACAGGAGTGCGCTCGCGGTCGTCCCCGACCGGGAGACGCCGGGGAGGATCGCGAGGCCCTGCATCGCGCCGACGAACACCGCGTCGACGGCGTCCGGCTGGGCTTTCGCGGCCTCGACGTCGGCGTTCGCGTACCGCTGGAGGAGGCCCGTGAGTATCAGGAGGACGCCGACGAGCGCGACGAACGCACCACCGGCGAGTTCGGAGACGACCGCTTTCAGCCCGGTGTACGCGGCGATGCCGACGACGCCCGAGACCGCCATCGCGAGCGCGATGTAGGAGGCGGTGGCGTGCTCGCCGAACGCGGTCGCCGGCCGCCACCCGGTGACGCCGTCGAGGACGTCGGCGAACTCGTCGCGGTAGTACGCGGTCGCGGAGACGGCAGTACCGACGTGCAAGAAGAGCGCGTAGCCGACGGCGTCGTCCGCGGACCGGCCGAGCGCACGCAGTGCGATCGCGACGTTCCCCTCGCTCGAGATCGGCAGCCACTCGAACACGCCCTGGACGAGACCGAGCAGGACGCCGACGACGAGTTCCCCAGACATACCGCGTCCTCGCACGGGGAGCCCCATAGCCCCCACGGTTCCGCCGGGAGGTCGAGGAGTGTCCGGGGGCGTCGCGAACCGATACCCGGTGGGCTTACCAGTCACCGCCGTCAACTGTCACTCGTGATATACGCGACGCGCGGGCTGCTGACGGTGCTCTGCGAGTTCGCCGCGGACGCGGAACCGGACACGGTGACCGCGAGCCTGGCGACCACCGCAGCGGGCGACCTCGAGGGCGACGTCGGCGACGCCGACCCCGACACGCCCGTCTTCACGGACTTCTACATGCCGGCGTCCGGCGAGAGCATCACCGCCGTCTTCGGCATGGACCTTTCGACGCCGTCGGCCCAGACCCAGGGCCGGTACGTCTCGCACCCGAAGGGGAACCCCGAGCTAACCATCGAGGACGACCTGCACGCGATCGTGTTCGTCGGCGTCCCGCCGTGGACGCCCGAGAACGTCGCCGCGTACGACCGCCGCAGCACGCCCCAAGAGCTCGTCGTCCTCGACGCCGAACCGCCCGAAGTGAGCGTCGGGGAGTAACGGCCAGCAGCCGGCTACGTCGCCCGGCTGGGGATCACGTCACGTCGGCTGGACGTCACTCCGGCCGCACGCCCGAGGGGTCCCGGCCAACGGAGACGCACCGTCCGCGTCAGGGGTCGGTCCTGGTGAGGCGGTCGGGGAGTCGCCCCGTGTCCTCCCTGTCGAGTTCGCGTTCGAGGTGTTTCAGGAACCCGAACAGCATGACGTAGTACCCGGCGATGCAGACGACGAGCAGTCCCGCTGGCTGGAGGATGCTCGGCGCTGTCGCGGGAGCCAGGGCGCTCCAGAGCGAGTCGTACTCGTAGATCAGGAGTGCTGTGGCGAGTGAGACGATGGCGTGGTGGTAGTACGAGACGGGTCGGTAGCCGTCGATGAGGATCGCTTCGTACTCGTCGACCTCCAGCAGCGGAAGGAGCGCCCAGATGACGAACGTGATGATCGAGACGAGCAGTCGAGTCAGACCGGTGAGGCTCGTGCTGACGAGGACGAACCCGAGCATGAGGATGCCGAGGTTCGCGCCGTGGAGGAAGTTGAACCGGCCGAGCTGCGGAACCCCGACCGCGTCCTGGGAGCCCGTATCGAGCAGGAAGAACAGCCCGACGAAGAACGGCGGGAGCTTCTGCTCGGAGATCGTCTCGAGGTCCAGCGAGCGCGCGATGCCACCGATCTCCACGACGACGACGAACAGCAGCGAGACGAACAGGGAGATGTCGACGGCCATACCGGTTCCTGGTCGTCGGCTGTCATCAACGTACGGGTCACCGAAGGCGTCCGCGTCGACGGGTCACAGTTTCTCCTGGATGAACCCGGAGAACGTCTCGTGGTCCTCGGAGATCCACTCCGTGATGCGGCGACGAACGAGCACGTAGACCGCGCTCGCTCCAACCAGCCCCGCGAGCACGCCGTCGAACCGCGACGGGAGGACCCACCACGCCAACGCGGCGGCGACCACCGCGACCGCGAAGTCGGTCTTCGAGCCGTCGTAAAACACTCGTCGAGGGCGAAGCCATCGCTGCCGAACGTGGTCGTACGCTGCCCGGTCGTCGCGTTCGAGCCACGGTCGCATCTCCTTGCCGCCGCCGAGCAGGTCCATCAGGCAATGGACCGCTGCGGCAGCAAACGCGACCGCGAGCACGACGACGATGGGGAGCGACACCGCGACGGCACCGACGCCGGTTACGACAGCGAGCGCGGAGTACGCGACCGGATAGTGGAGCGTCTTCCGATGCACGAACACCATGTCGCCGTCGGGGAGCGCGCCACCGACCGCGCCCGCGAGGACGAGCGTTCCGACGGGCCCGCCGCTGGCGACGGCCGCGGCTGCTCCCACGAGAACGCCGACCAGCACGTGCGTGAAGACCATCATGGTTCGGGGACTTTTCGCGGACTTGCGTGGTGTCTACGCTCGACGATACGGCCGGGCGTGTACTTGATTCGTTCGGCGGGTGGTCCTTCGTTCGGCGGGTCGTCCCGTGGGGAGTCGAGCGGAGACGAAAGCGGACGATTCCGGAGGGCCGCCGACGCTACGAACGCGCGCGACAGTCGGCGAACGCGGACGGCGTCGGCGAACGTAGACGCCGTCGGCGACGCGCAGTTACTCGACGGTGACGCTCTTCGCGAGGTTCCGGGGTTTGTCGATCGCGCGTCCGAGTTCGTTCGCGACGTGGTACGCGAACAGCTGGAGGCCGACGTTCGCGACGAGCGGTTCGAGCACGCCGAGGTCGGGGATGGGGATCTCGACGTCGAGGTAGTTCGCGGCGGCATCGTACGACGAGAATCCGATCACGGGTGCGCCGCGGGACTCGACTTCCTTGACGTTGTTCAGGGTCTCGCCGGGGCGTGCGCCCTCGGTGAGGACGGTGAGCACGGGCGTGTTCTCGGTGACGAGCGCGAGCGTCCCGTGCTTGAGTTCGCCCGACGGGAAGCCCTCGGCGTGCACGTACGCGATCTCCTTGAGCTTGAGTGCGCCCTCGAGGGCGACGGCGCTCCCGAGCTGGCGGCCGACGAAGAAGTACGCGTCCTCGTCGACGTACTCGGTCGCGACCGCTTCGAGGCGGTCGGAGGCGTCGAGGAGTTGCTGGACGGCACCGGGGAGTCCGCGGAGGTTCTCGAGGAGACGTCCGGCGCGCTCGGACGTGAGCGTCCCGCGCCTGCGGCCGACGTGCACCGTGAACAGCGAGAGAGCGGTGACCTGTGCGGCGAACGTCTTCGTCGCCGCGACCCCGATCTCGGGGCCGGCGCGGATGTACAGCGCGTCGTCGGCCTCGCGGGCGGCCGTCGAGCCGACCGTGTTCGTGACCGCGAGCGTCCGCGCACCTGCTTTCGCGGCCTTCCGCATCGCCGAGAGCGTGTCCGCGGTCTCGCCGGACTGCGTGACCGCGACCACGAGCGTCTCCCACGGGTCGCGTCCGCCCTGGAACTCGTACTCGCTCGCGACCTCGACGGTCACGCGAACGTCCGCGAACGACTCGAGGAGCCGGCGCGCGTACAGGCCGGCGTGATAGCTCGTCCCGCACGCGACGACCTGGATCTCGTCGACGTTCGCGAGGAACGACTCCGGAAGGTCGAGTTCGAGGTCGACGTCGCCCCCGACCTCGTCGATGCGGCCCGAGAGCGTCTGCCGGAGCGCGCCGGGTTGCTCGTGGATCTCCTTGAGCATGTAGTGGTCGTACCCGCCCTTCTCGGCGGCCTCGGCCTCCCAGTCGACGGTCTTCGTCTCGCGCTCGACGTACTCGCCGTCGCTGCGGACGTCGACGCCGCCGGCGGTGACGCGCGCCACGTCGCCGTCCTCGAGGTAGACGACGTCGCGCGTGTGTTCGACGAACGCCGTCACGTCGCTCGCGACGAAGTTCGCGTCCTCGCCGACGCCGAGGACGAGCGGGCTGTCCTGGCGCGCGACCACGACCTCCTCGCGGCCCGCGATCGTCACCGCGACCGCGTAACTCCCGCTCAGGCGGTCCACGACCGCCTCGACCGCCTCGACGAGGTCCACGCCCCCTATCTGGTCGTCAGCGACGGTCGCGTCGTCGGCAGTCGCGCCGTCGGGAGTCACGTCGTCAGCGTTCGCGCCGACCTGCCCGCCGTCGCTCGCGCGCCGCCGCCGCGCCGCGAGTTCCTCCTCGAGGAGATGCGGGACGACTTCGGTGTCCGTCTCGCTCGTGAACTCGTGGTCGTCGAGCTCCGCGCGAAGGTCGTCGTAGTTCTCGATGATGCCGTTGTGGACGACCGCGATATCGCCCGAGCAGTCCGTGTGGGGGTGCGCGTTCGCGTCCGTCGGCTTCCCGTGCGTGCTCCAGCGCGTGTGCCCGACGCCGGACGTCGCCGGGTGGTCGTCGGGCAGGTCGAGGTCGTCGATCACGCCCGCCTGCTTGAACACCGACAGGTCGTCGTCCTCGACGAGCGCCACGCCCGCGGAGTCGTACCCGCGGTACTCGAGGTTCCGGAGGCCCTCCGCGAGCACAGGCAGCGCGCGACCGTCGCCGGTCCCGCCGTCGGCGGCCGTGGTGCTCTCGTTCTCGGCGTCGATACCGCTCGAGACGTACCCGATGATTCCGCACATTGTTAGCCTCTCCTCACCTCGGTTCCGCTCGGAATCCGGCCGGAGACGGTACAGCCCGCCTCGACGAGCGCGTCGTCACCGACGACCGTTCCGGCCTGGAGCGTCGATCCGCCCCCGACGCGGGCGTTGTCGCCGACGACCGCACCGAGGGTCACGTCCTCGTACGCCGTCCCGTCGACGACGACGTCGCTCTCGCCGCCGACGACGGTCGCGTTCGGGCCGACCGTTGCGTTCTCCGCGATCACTGCGTCCCGAACGACCGCACCGTCGGCGACGTGCGCGTCCGCGAGCACGACCGCGTTCGACAGCACGGCGTTCGCGCCGACCGTGACGTTCTCGCCGAGCGAACACCCGCGCCGTACCGTGGCGTGCACGTCGACGGTCGTACCGGCGCCGACGTGCGTCGCGTCGGCGACGTTCGCGTCGGGGTTCTCCACGCCGAGCCGACGCCCGGCACCGCCGTCGAGGATGCTTCGCGTCACGCGCGTCACGTCCCAGAGGTGCGAGACGTCCTGCCAGGTGCCGCTGTACCGGACGGCGCGGACGCCGCCGTCCTCGACGTACGACAGGAGGGTGTCGGTGATCTTGCGTTCGCCCGCCTCGTCGACGTCGGTCTCGCGGATCGCGTCGAAGATCGACGGCTCGAACCCGTACACGCCAGCGTTGATGAGCTCCGAGGACGCCTCGTGGGGTTTCTCGGCGAGGGCCACCACGCGGTCTCCGTCGAGTTCGACGACGCCGTACGCGCCCGGGTCCGCGGAGCGAGTCACCGCCATCACGGGCGAGCCCTCGTACTCGAGCGCGTCGCAGACGCCGGTGATGCACGTCGGTTCGAGGATGCGGTCGCCGTTCAGGACGACGAACGCGTCGTCGACGGCGTCCTCGGCCTGCGAGATCGCGTGCGCGGTCCCGAGTTGCTTGTCCTGCACGACGTAGGAGAGGTCGACGCCCCAGTCGTCGCCGTCGCCGAAGTGCGTCTGGATGCGGTCGCGCGCGTACCCGACGACGAACACCACGTCGTCGATGCCCGCCTCCGCGATCGCCTCCAGCACGTACTCGAGCAGGGGCTTCCCGGCGATCGAGAGCATCGGCTTCGGACGACGGTTCGTCAACGGCTCCAGTCGCCGGCCCTCGCCGGCCGCCAGCACGACTGCCTTCACGCCCGCACACCTCCCGAAGTCACTCGACCGCCCTCCTTCGGCGTTCGTTCGGTGGTCTGCTGTTGGTCGCTAGCTGTCGCCTCGTCATTCGTCTTGGTCGTCAAACATCTGTTATCGGTCATAAATTTTCTCCCCGGTCGCGCGTCACGCTCTCTCCCGGTTTCGTCGTCGCGTCGACGCCGAGCTTCACGCCCGCGTTCAGGCTCGTGTCGATGCCCGTCTTCACGCCGTCGGCGACGACGACGCCGAGCTTCCGCCGGCCCGTGTCCACGCGGTCGCCCTTGACGCCCATGCGGACGTTCGCGTCGTCGTGCCGGAGGTTCGCGACGATCGTTCCAGCGCCGAGGTTCACGTCTCGGCCGAGGACGGAGTCGCCGACGTACGAGAGGTGCGGGACCGTCGCGCCACGCATCAGGATCGAGTTCTTCACCTCGACGGACGTCCCGACCTTCCCGTCTTCGCCGACAACCGTCGCGCCGCGCACGTACGCGTTCGGCCCGACCGTCGCCCCCTCCTGGATCACGACGGGGCCCTCGACGACGCTCCCCGTGCGCACGGTCGCGCCGGACTCGACGACGACCGACCCCTCGAGGGTCGCGCCGTCCTCGACCTCGCCTCGAATCTCGCGCTCTACGTCCTCGAGGAGTATCTCTTGAGCGTCCAGGAGTTCCCACGGCCGGCCGACGTCCAGCCAGTGCCCGTCGTGCTCGACGACGCGGAACGCGTGCCCCGCCGCGAGCATGCGCTCGATCGTCTCCGTGATCTCGTACTCGCCGCGCTCGGACAGCTCCGTCGCCTCCACGAACTCGAACACGCCCGGGTCGAACGCGTACAGCCCGAGGTTCGCGAGCGTCGACGGCGGGTCCGCGGGCTTCTCGACGATCCCCGTCAAGTAGCCGTCTGCGACGTCGACCACGCCGTAGTTCCGCGGGTCCGGGACGTCCATCGTCGCGATAGCGCTCTCGCCGTCGCGGGCCGCCGCCGCGAGCGACGCGACGAGGGCCTCGTCGACGACCACGTCGCCGTTCATCGCCACGAACGGCTCGTTCACCGACTCTCCGGCTTTCCCGACCGCGTGCGCAGTCCCCAGTTGCTCGTCCTGCTCGACGTACTCGACGGGGTGTCCGGCGTGTTCGATCCCGACGTGCTCGCGGATGACCTCGGCCTCGTAGCCCACCACGAGCACGTAGCCGTCCACGTACGGCGCGCACGCGTCGAGGACGCGCTCGACCATCGGCACGCCCCCGATCGGGAGCATCGGCTTCGGGCGACTGTCCGTCAGCGGCCGCATCCGCGTCCCCTCGCCCGCTGCGACCACCACCGCCTTCATGCGGTAATGGTCACCTCCTTACCAGCTGTCGTCCGCTGACCGACCAGGTCGTATCCCGCGTCGTCGTTCATATCCACACGTTCCGCCGTCGCCACAAAAGTCACACCCTTGCTGCCAGCGAGGGACGGGGTCGAACCAACTCCCCGACGGGCGTCGCGCCGGTCCACGCTCCAGCTCGAACCACGATGGTCGTCCGGGTGCAGGGTGCTGCTCGGGTCGGCGGCGACGCTGCTCGCGTCGCCGGTCGACGACTCGCGGGCCACGGTCAGTCGGCGGTCTCGGCGCGTTCCTCGGAGGCCGGGTCGACGTCGCCCGAGAGCAGCGCCTCCGCGCGGTCGCGGTCCTCCGGGTAGCCGACGTCCACGCGCCAGCCCTCCAGTCGGAGCGCGTCGATCGTGCGACCGCTCCGCAGCAGCAGGTCGATCGCGTCGCTGATCTCGTACTCGCCGCGGTCCGAGGGCTGGACGAGGTGGCAGGCGTGGAAGATCGCGGGCGTGAACGTGTAGAACCCCGTCATCACGAGGTTGCTCGGCGGGTCGTCGGGCTTCTCGATGACGTCCGTGATCTCGCCGTACTTGTTCGTGTCACAGACGCCGTAGCGGGAGGCTTCGTCCCACGGCACCTCCTCCATGAGGAACGCCGCGTCCGCGCGCGACTCCTGGTGGCGGTTCACGACGTCCGCGAGGTTCGCGTCGAACACGTTGTCCCCGAGCATCAGCATGAAGTCGTCGTCGAGGTACTCCTCGGCCTGGAGGAGCGCGTGCGCGATCCCGAGCGCCTCCTCCTGCTCCGCGTACGTGATCGGGATTCCCTCGTACTCGTCGCCGTAATACTCGACGATCTGCTCCTTCTCGTACCCCACCACGACCACGAACGCCTCGGCGTCGAGCGCCGCCAGTTCGTCGAAGCAATGCGAGAGGATCGGCTGCCCGTCAACCTCGACGAGCGCCTTCGGTTTGTCGTCCGTCAGCGGCCGCAATCTCGTCCCTTTCCCGGCCGCGAGTACAACAGCCTTCATACCCAACGCATGCCGGTCTCCCGGCATTACTACGCACTCGCTACTGGAGCGAAGGCACCACGACACCGCCCCCGTAGGAACGGTATAATTAACCGCCCGGCGGGGGTTCGAGGAGACATGCACGTGAGCGTCGTCGGGAGCGGCTACGTCGGGACCACGGTCGCCGCCTGCCTCGCTGACCTCGGCCACGACGTCGTCGCGATCGACATCGACGAAGCCGTCGTCGACGCGATCAACGCCGGTGACTCCCCGATCCACGAACCCGGACTGGACGACCGCATCGAGCGAACCGCCGGCGAGCGACTGCGCGCGACCACCGACTACGCCGCATTGCCGGAGACCGACGTGACGTTCCTCGCCATCCAGACGCCGTCGAACCCAGACGGCAGCATCGACACGAGCGCGCTCGAAGCCGCCAGCGAGATGACCGGCGACGCGCTCGCGAGTCCGCCCGAAGTCGACGGCAGTCGGTCCGTCGACGACCACGTCGTCGTCGTCAAGAGCACCGTCGTCCCCGGCGTCGTCACCGAGCGGCTGAAACCACGCCTGCAGGCCGAGGCCGGCGACGCTGTCTCCGTCGCCGCCAACCCCGAGTTCCAGCGCGAAGGCTCGGCCGTCGCGGACTTCCTCGACCCCGACAAGCTCGTCTTCGGAACCGAAGACGGCGACGAACGCGCACTCGCCGCGCTCCACGAAGTGTACGCGCCTGTCGTCGAGCGAGCGGACGGCGACGTTCCCGTCGTCGAGACCGACGTCCCGACCGCGATGATGACTAAGTACGCGAACAACGCCTTCCTCGCCTCGAAGGTCAGCCTCATCAACGACCTCGGGAACGCCTGCAAGGAGTTCGGCATCGACACCTACGAGGTCGCCGACGCGATCGGGCTCGACGACCGCATCGGCGAGAAGTTTCTGCGGAGCGGCCTCGGCTGGGGCGGCTCGTGCTTCCCCAAGGACGTCGCCGCAATCATCCACGCCGCGAAAGAGGCAGGCTACGACCCCGCGATGCTCGAAGCCGCCGTCGAGATCAACGACCGCCAACCAGAACGCATGCTCGGCCTCCTCGAGGAGCACGTCGACGTCGACGGCGCGCGCGTCGCGGTACTGGGGTTGGCGTTCAAACCCGGCACCGACGACGTCCGGAACTCCCGAGCGATACCCGTGATCGAGGGCCTCCGCGAGCGCGGCGCCGACGTCGTCGCGTACGACCCCGTCGCCACCGAGAACATGCACGAACACTACCCCGACCTCGAGTACGCCGACAGTGCTGTAGAGGCGCTCGACAGCGCCGACGCCGCACTCGTCACCACCGGCTGGGACGAATTCGAAGCGCTCGACGACGAGTTCGACGCGATGCGTCAGCGCGTCGTCGTCGATGGTCGACGGAGCGTCGAGCCCCGCGACGGCATGACGTACGAAGGCCTTACCTGGTGACTCATCTCGGGTTCGAGACGCGTCGTCGCCGGGTCGCATCGTGCCCGGATTAGGACAGACTGAATTTCGGTTGCTCGCGCCCTCGACCCATTCGAAGTTCGTCTCGATCACCGCCAGACTCCCGTGAACTCGCCGTGGGTGTCGACGTGAGCGCGTCGCGGCCGTCGAGCGTCCCCGGCGAATCAGAACTGGAGGGCGTCAGGGCCGCTCCCGATCCTCGCCGGTGTCGTCGGCCGACTTCGGGTCATCTTCTCCATGGTCACTCCCCGGGTCCGCTCGCGCTGGTGGTTCCGGGGGTGCCAGTATCGACGCGAGGACGCGACCGGGCTTCGTCTCCGCCGCCCGCTCCATCCCCCTGACGAAGGTTTCTGTCGCTCGCTTGATCGTGGACGCCTCCCAGTACGGCTGGAGGCACTCGATTATCGCGTCGAGCAGTCGAATGAACGGCCCTATCGTGTACGTCTCCCGCAGGTCGATGACGACGACGTCAGGTTCGGGTTCGGCCGTCAGCCAGCGATACAGGGACGATCCCCGCACGAAGTTCGCGACTCTCTCGACCACCCCGGTCCCCTTCGCGGCGGCGCTCGATACGACGCTCCCCACCCGCGAGTTCTCCACCACGGTCCCAGCAAACCCCCGGTCGCGTAAATCCTCGTCGGCCGTTCGTTCAGTCATGCGAACTCACAGGGAGGTGACCGTCGCGCGGATCGTGACCGTCCCGAGGTCAATGAGGACGGTGTCGCCGGCCCGGATCGATTCGCCCTTGAACGTTACGCCGTTGATGGACTCGCGCACTTGGAGGTCGGCCGTGATCGCGACGTCCTTCTCCACTGGGTGCTCGCGGAGGTAGACGTTCCCGTCGTCGCTCGTTAGTACGATGTCAGCGGGTTCAACCGAGACGTTCGACAGGCCCGCGATGGTCTCGCCGTTGACTCGCTCGGCCATTCCGGCTTCGAGACTGTTCGCGACGTCGGGCTGCGCGCTCTCGATTTCGAGCGTGACGGTCCGGGTCGTCTCCTCGCCGCGCTGCTCGAGTGCATTCTCGCGGACGACGCGACCCTCGAACTCGTACTCGTCCGTCCGGAACGGGAGCTGTGCGCCCTCGCGAACCACCTGTCCGGCGAACTGCGGTTCCGCACGCGGCTCGTACGTCACGTACGATACGCCCACGTAAACCAGCCGGCGCTCCGGGTTCCCCGTCCCGTACGCGTCGACGGACTGCACCGTCGCGACCGTCTGCCCGTTCACCTCGTACTCGTCGCCGACTGAGAGCGCTGACGCCTCGTCCGCGGACATCCCGGTTCGGAGGAGGACGTCTCGCTCCGAGATCGGGAGTTCACCGACGCCGATACGGAGGATCGAACCGCTGAGGGAGTACTCCTCGGTGTTCAACTGCACCGATTCACCGAGCCGGAGCGGCGTCGACCCGAACTGCGGTCGGTCACCATCTCGGTGGGCGAGCAGGTCGACCGCGACGATCACGCGGCGCTCGTTCGGATTATCGGTTCCATACAGTTGGAACGAATCGACGGACGCGATCGTCTGGTTCCCACGCACGACCGAATCGTTCGTCGACAGGCGCTCGGCCTCTTCGATCGAGAGCGTCCCCTCCAAGAGCACCGTCCGATTCACGAGGGCGAGCGTCGGGTCGCTTTCACTCACCGACGTGATGCGTCCTGAGGTACTGTACTCGTTCGTCGAGATCGAGAGTTGGCGACCGACGCGTGGTGGGTTGCCGTCGAAAGTGAATTCTGAATTCTCCGTTGCTGGACTCTCCAGCTCCACTCGTGCGAGTACGCGCTTGTCGTTCCCGTGATCGGTGACGTAGACGTCCGTCACGATCAGGCTCTCGCCGCCACCGTACCCCATCCGGTCGCCGCTCTCGATGAGATTGGCGACGTACGACTGCTGCGTCCCCAGGTCGACGGTCGCGTACCGGACCTCCGGTTCGGGTGGCTCTTCGCCATCTCCCCCGAGAACCAGGGCAGCACCAGCAGCCACCACGGCGAGAACGAGGAGCACCACGAGCGCGTCGACGACGTTCACGACGCCGAAGAGGTTCGCCTCGTCGTCGATCACGTCCATCCCTCCACCATCTGACTCATACTATCCAAGCGTGCAGAACAAACGGACAAAACCGTTCCGGAAAATCCTGCTCCTATCCGCAAGCACCGATTCTTTATCATAGACGTGAGCCGGAATGCACAAGTCGGGTCGATAGGTAACCGTGTTTAGACTATGAAAGCCGTCGTGCTCGCTGCAGGGGAGGGGACGCGACTCCGTCCGCTGACTGAAGACAAACCCAAGGGGATGGTGGAAGTCGACGGGAAACCGCTAATCACGCATTGCTTCGATCAACTCATCGACCTGGACGTCGACGAGTTCGTGGTCGTCGTTGGCTACCGCAAACAGGACATCATCAGTCACTACGACGACGAGTACGAGGGCGTCCCCATCACGTACACTCACCAGCGCGAACAGAAAGGGCTCGCGCACGCACTGCTCACGGTCGAGGAACACATCGACGACGACTTCATGCTCATCCTAGGGGACAACGTCTTCCAGGCGAACCTCGAAGACGTCGTTCGACGACAGCAAGAGGACCGCGCGGACGCCGCCTTCCTCGTCGAGGAGGTGCCGTGGGAAGACGCGGGCCGCTACGGCGTCTGCGACACGAACGACTACGGCGAAATCACCGACGTCATCGAGAAACCAAAAGAACCCCCGACGAACCTCGTGATGACCGGGTTCTACACGTTCACGCCCGCGATCTTCCACGCCTGCCACCTCGTCCAACCATCGAATCGCGGCGAGTACGAGATCAGCGAAGCAATCGACCTCCTCATCCAGTCTGGTCGAACGATCGACGCCATCCGCATGGATGGCTGGCGCGTCGACGTCGGCTACCCCGAAGACCGCGACAAAGCAGAAGAACTGCTCCAAGAGAACGAGAGCGCAGTCGAAGTGACCGATTGATTTCTGAAAATAATCTGTCATTCTTATCATTCGAGCACTTGACTGGAGGCCTCTTTAGTTCTCATAGGCTCCCGAACTTATCTTGAGTTTGAGGAGTACAGGCGTGTTCTGTATACTAAAATTTGGATTGTTGATATGAGATGCTTTTTTTGTATCTCTATGGGCTGTCTTCCGACTTCGTGATGGAGAGTTCGTGTTTGACTCTCCGTGAACAACCGTCGTAGGTGGTGTTGCCCCTAGCTGGTTCCCCTCTAGTGAAACCCAGACGGGATTCATTCATTGGTCGCACCACTTACGCTATCAGTCCATTCAGAACGGTTGCGTTACTCGTCCTGGTAGAAGGAAATAGTTCGCTCCAACCCTTCAGAGAAGTCAACAGTTGGCTCGTAGCCGAGTAGTTCTCTGGCCTTTGAGATATCTGCATGGGAGTGCCGTACGTCTCCAGGTCGCGGGTCGTCGTACTCGGGTTCAATATCGGTCCCCAAGAGGTTATTCAGGGTTTCGACGAGTTCGTTGATTGTCACTCGTCCACCACATGCGGCGTTGAACATCTCACCACTCACGTCACCCTCTGCTGCCAGAATATTCGCTTGAATCACGTTCTCGACGAAGGTGAAGTCCCGCGACTGTTCACCGTCGCCGTAGATGACGGGGCGTTCCCCGTCTAGCATGAGGTCGATGAACTTGGGAATGACTGCTGCATACTCTCCCTCGGGGTCCTGATGCGGGCCGAAGATGTTGAAGTACCGAAGTGCAACTGTGTCTATATCGTAGAAGTCGCTGGCTTGGAGTGTCAGGTTCTCGGTGTAGTACTTCGAGAGTGCATACGGTGATTCGGGACGTGAGTCCATTGTTTCGACCTTCGGTAACTGTTCGGTCGATCCATAGACTGAAGACGAGGACGCAACGACCACGGTATCGACGTCTGCGTTTCGCGCAGCATCTATCACTGTCGCTGTACCTGTACAGTTTGCGTCGGTGGTCGTCACCGGGTCCTCGACGCTCCGTGGAACGGACGGTACTGCTGCTTGGTGGAAGACGTAGTCGGCTCCGGCAGTGATCTCGGCCATGACGTCAGCGTCCCGGATGTCTCCCTCACGGAACGTATAGTCGGCTTCAGATTGGAGCCGTTCGACGTTTCTCGCTCGTCCAGTTTCGAGATTGTCGATACCACGTACGTCGTAGCCACGGTCGAGTAACGACTCGACGAGATTCGATCCGATAAATCCGGCAGCACCGGTGACGAGGGCTGTGGGCATAGCCTCCGATTCCGACGGCGGGGTCGTTAGTGTGTCGAATCAGGATAGCAGATATTCCACGCGAACCTCTATGGGTTGAGGATGGCGAAGATGGAATGACTCTTGTTCCTCACCCCATACTGCCAATCGTGTGAAAGCGATGTCTGAAGGAGAATCCCCTCGCGTCTTCCATCTCATCACGCGTTTGATTAAGGGTGGGGCTGAGGCGAAGACGACCGCCACCGTGCTTGGACTGGATGGATACGAGTTCACCGTCGGATATGGGGCGTCGTACGATCAGGAGCCGGTCAACCGATTCGAACGGAACGGAATCGAAACGGTGCAGTTCCCGTTGATACGACATTATAATCCCGTAACTGCTGTCCCTGCAACGATTTCGTTGGCGAGGTATCTCCGTCAGAGCGATTTCGATATCGTCCACACCCACAGCACTGAAGTAGGTATCATCGGTCGGTTCGCTGCTGCTATAGCTGGCATTCCCAATGTCGTCCACACCGTTCACGGTGTGCCATTCACCGATGACAGGAACGAGGTACTGAACCGGTTCGTTCTCTTCTGTGAGCGTGCTGCAGCGAACTATACCGATTGCATCGTCACGAACGCTGATGCTATCGCAGACGATTACCTTGAGCGCGGTATTGGAACGCCCGATCAGTATCGCACGGTCTACAGTGGAATCGATATCGACGCATTCGCCGACGCTGAGCCCGCGGAAGATCTACCTGGTGATCGACCGCGCGTCGTGATGGTCGCCCGGCTTGCGGACGGGAAAGGCCATGACGTGCTACTGGACGCTATCGACTCGTTGGGGGAGTGGGAGGGCTCGGTATGCATCGTCGGCGACGGCCCATTATACGACTCGTTAGCGCACGAGATCACGGAACGTGAACTGTCGGATCAGGTCTTCCTCACTGGGTACCGCGACGACGTCCCGCGAATCCTCGCCGCGAGCGACATCCTCGTCTTGCCATCGTTCCGAGAGGGCACACCCAGAGTAATCACAGAAGCGATGGCAAGCGAACTCCCCGTCGTGGCGACCGACATCGCTGGCATTCCAGAGCAAGTCGCTGACGGGGAGAACGGCTATCTGATTTCGACCGGCGATGTCGAGGCATTGGCCGACCATCTGGAACTATTGCTGAAAAATAAGCGTCAGAGAATGGAGATGGGTGAACGGGGACTTGAACGTGTCGAACAGCTCTCGGTTGACACTATGGTCAACAGTCTTGATGAAGCTTATCAAGACCTACTAAATAATCGGCTATGATTCTCTCAAAACTGGCGAGGAACCTATTCTGATCGACATCACGTAGAGGGCTCGCGCGTTTTACTTGAACGATGGCTCGAATAGGAGAAAGGCCATACGATTCTCACACGCTCCGAGAACCCGATACCGCCGAAGAGGAAGACGACCCAGAGGAACATCTGTCGGTGACGCATCCCGGTCCCGTAATTAGCAGTTCCCACCCCGTATAGAACGAGAGCAACGCCAAGTCCAACAAGTAAGGCGATTGTCGCTGGCCAATTTTTTCGGCCCAAAGAACGAATCCCCCACACTGCGAAGAGCGTATAGCAGATGCTGATTAGTCCCTCAAACCCGACGAGGAGGTCCGGAATCGTCTCAATCATCCACGGGAATGGTGCATAGAGGAAGTACGCACCGCCAATCCAACTGAACACACCGAGTTCGAGCACGGTCTGAGGGACGATCTCGGGGAGATATACAGCACGGCCTTTCGCCCGAAGTTCGCGGGTTCGGGCGAGGAACTCAACACCATCTCGTACGAATGGGAGGGCGACAATGAATACAGCGGACGAGAGGATGACACCAACTCCCAGCGATTGCTTCGAAATATACTCAGATTCGAAAGCATAAACCGCGAGTCCGGCCCCAATCGCTGATGCGTAGATGAAGACGTTGTCGCTACGTAGCAACAACGCGACGTGCAGTAGGCCTCCAGCCATTGCATAAGTGAGTAGTCGGGACCGTCGATTAGAAGGAATTATTAGAAGTTGGGCTGTGGTCGTTATCGCGAACAGGATGACGGCTTCTCGGAGGAGGGTACTGTGAACCGCGACGAAGCTTGGATAGAATATCATCGGGAGCGCAGCGAGAAACCCTGCCTGATGAGAGTGGTAGTATCGGGCGATAACGTACACGTTGTAAATGGCGAGGGCCCCTAGAAGCGCGTTTCCAAGTCGAGCGTAGAAGCCACTCGGGCCCGGAAGTAACCAGAATGGAGCAAGGAGTGTTCCCCAGAGTTCATAGATATTGACTGAAGTCAAGGGGATCAGAAACTGGGTTGGATCAACGGAACTCGGCGTATTCGAGTATGGATTTCCATTGCGTAACCCGAATGCAATCATTTCTGCATAATTTCCAAATTCGACAGCATCTCCAGCCGATTCTGGATTAAAAGCCGTGGCGGTAGTTAAAATTACTGAAATTATCCTCGCTGTTAGTGCTAATCCAAAACAATAGATTGCTGATTTAGCGGTTTCGTTGTTCATCAGTCTTCGGATGGATTGTTTAGTACTCCGAGCATAAACGACCAAATTATCCCTGCAACATCTTCAACAGATTCAATGCAGGCATTTCTTAGATAATTCACCCCTCGTTTGAACTGGCCCTCTCGGAGATACGCTTTGCCAACTACATAATTATGCTTGCAGATAACGCTATATCCCTCGGACTCAAGTTCATAGACTGTATTTGAGAACTTGTTCAAAAACTTCTCTTTCTCGCGTTTTATCGTGTCCCCGTCCACATAGTTTGATCGATGTATTATCGAAAGCTGCTCGTCAAAATAAGCTAACTTACCTCTACTTAATATTTCTACAATGAATGCCAAATCCTCATTGATATGGATGGATTCGTCAAAACCTCCAATAGATGTCGCGATGTTTCTTTCTATCAATAACGTTGACCCTGGATGAATTGATGCCCTGGTTGATAGAACTTCCTTGATCAATTCTGTGCCGCCCTCTTTTTTGCTGCCTGAATTGAAAACTGCCCCCGCAATTTGCTCAAGTACGTTTCTCCTTTTTTGCGTGACTCCACAGTATGCTGCTACCCAGGAATCAGGTTTCGAATTGAGATATTGAAGTTGATGTTCAAGTTTCTCTGGAACCCACTGATCATCAGAGTCCAAAAAGGCGATGTAGTCTCCGCTGGCGGCATTTATTCCTGTGTTGCGGGCAGCACTTCGTCCTCTGTTCACATCATGTTTTATACAACGTACCCTGCTGTCGTCGTAGCTCTCCACCCTTTCTACTGTATTATCTTCTGACCCATCATCAACTACAATGCATTCGAGCTCTTCGTATGTCTGTGCTAGCACACTGTCGACCGCCCTCAAAATATTCTTAGATTCATTGTACGCAGGAATAATAACACTCACCGACATTTTGTTGAGACAGTGGGTGTGTCTCAATAAGAATTCCCATTTGTGTTGGGCGTGATTTGTTGATGGAACAAAGTATATAAAATAGATATATAAACCAGGTGAGATATAGCTGGTGCGTTTTCTGGGGCGTCAGCTACCCCCATCGATTGGACCGCAGCAGTCATCGAAAATTATAATCTATCCCAACCCTATCTTTCTTTTGATGAATCCTTGTGTCTCTGTGATTATCCCTGTGTACAATCGGTTTGGTAAAGCACAAAGGGCAATCAATTCGGTTGCAAACCAAACCTACGACAATATCCAACTGATTATTGTTGATGATAATTCAGAAGGGGAAATTGAAGAACACATATCTATAGACAGTCAAAAGTTATCGGATACTAGTATATATAAACATTCTAAAAATAGGGGTGCGAATGCAGCAAGAAACACGGGGATAGATGAAGCATATGGCGATTATCTAGCCTTTCTAGACTCAGATGATGAATGGGAAGAAACCAAGATTTCTAAACAAGTAGAAAACATTTCAAGCTCTGAAGCGGAGTTCAGTTATACATGGGTCAAACAAGTTGATGAATCTAATAAATATAATTCAATGAACGCCCCGCGTGTCCACGGAAATGCTACAAAAAATCTTATAAATGGTAACGTTATTGGTACCTTTTCCTCTGTGATGGTGCAACACGGTGTGATCAAAATGGCTGGGAAGCCAAATGAGAGCTTACCCCTTTGGCAAGATTGGGAATGGTTTCTACGGTTGAGCAGGTGTACGGACTTCACTGGGGTAAAGGAGCCGCTTACAATACGTCATAACGAAGGCGAGCAAATTAGTGATAACTTCGAAGTGAAAAGAGATGAGGCATACCCCCAGATGTTGGATTGTTTAAAAGAATTCACATCGGAGGGGAGTGAGAGAAAAGAGGCGATTGCTAATTTGGATTATAGTCTCGGCTACTCCGCGTTATCTTCGCACCGATATCCAGAAGCTCGAAAATGGATAGCCAGAGCAATCAGAAAAGATCCAACAGTCGCTAAGTATTATATATATCTTTTATGTTCGAGTAGTCATTATCCCTTGCTTCAGAAGTGTAAAAGAAGCCTCGTCAGGATAATAAATAATTAAATATAATGGGATATCGTGTGTCTTATAAAGGGTCGAATCATGTTTGTGAATATTCGAAGAACTCTGTGAGTCCCATGTTGAAAATGAGGAATCCTCGATCCGGCCTGTTTGCTTGTTTTTAGAATATAATGGTATTAACCAATGAGCTGTAACTACACATGAGAACCGAACTTGTTTTCAGCCCAAGTGAGCTTCTACAACTCCTTTATTGGAAACTAAAATACTTGGTCTCAAGCGACAGTACCGAATATACAATTGGCGGAGAATCTGTTGCATTTATAACATCCTCTTATACTGAATTTATGCGTTTTATTGACCTCGTAGGCGAAGAACCCGTAGTTGAGGATTTAATCAACTCGATGAATAGAACTGATGTGTTCTATGATATTGGAGCTAATGTCGGTACATATACTTGTTTCGCCGCATCGAAATCACCCAAGGGGAGCGTAATCGCCTTCGAACCAGAACCAGATAACGCAACACGCCTCCGAGAGAACCTAACCCTCAATCATTTAGACGCCCAAGTATTTGAGGTTGCTCTCTCGGACAGAACTGGAACCGTTGATCTTGAACTCACAGGTGATCAAGCCGGTGAAGGCGAACACACTATCGTAGCAAGCGGGGCTGACTCAGACTCTATCGAAGTACCGACTATGAGAGGTGATGATATCATCAAGAAACGTAGCCTACCAGCTCCGAACATAATAAAGATAGATGTCGAAGGAGCCGAATTCTTGGTTCTACAGGGGCTTGCCAAGACGATCGAAGAGAGTTGTAGACTCATCTATGTGGAGGTTCATCCAACAAAGATGCTGAGTGGGTCCGAAGATCAAATAGTTTCGTTCTTGGAAAAGAGGGGCTTTGAGATTGAATACATCAACCAGCGTGGCGACGAACAGTTTTTACGGGCTTCGAAATAGAATTTAATGGTTCAAAGTCTCGTTCGTCGCTTCGCGTCAATACTTGGTGGACGGGTATCGTCTCTTCTATTAGGGCTGCTCATCACCCCTGTATTGGTTCGTCTCCTCGGTAGTAGCAAATATGGTGACTACGCGTTCTTACTGTCCTTGCTTGGCATCACGATGATTCTCGTAAATGCCGGTATCTTTGATGGAACGCGGAAATACATTGCCGAGAATCGCGAGACAGCAAATTGGACAGAGCATGTCTTGGGTTTCTACATCCGAGTCGCTGGAGTATTTGCGATTGTAGCAGCCATTGGATATGGAGTACTTGCATGGTCTCCACTCTCAACATCAGTCTTAGGACCACAGTTCGGAACATATCTGTATTTGACCGCCGCGCTGATTCTAGCCCAACAAGCATTCTCCCTCACACGTACCGGTCTAATGGGGTTGGGGTTAGAAAAACGAAGTGAACCACTGAAAGTCCTGCAGAAATTGCTGTTCGGTATTTTTGCTCTTTCTTTAGCGTATCTGAATTACGGAGTTACGGGAGTTCTCATCGGACACACCGCTTCAAGTATTGTTGTCACTATTATGGGCGGAGTGCTGATTTCGACAGAAATCAATGTCTCGGCGGTCTTCAAACGGATTCCTGCTGAATTTCCGCGACGTGAACTACTCTCGTTCAATGGGCTCAGTGTAGTTTTAATCTTATTGACTGCTTCGTTATATCATGTTGACATACTCCTGCTTCGAGTGTTAGTCGGAAGCCAACAAACGGGTTACTATCGTGCATCATTAGTCGTCGCAGAGTTTCTTTGGTTTGTTCCAAATACGCTCCAGATGGTACTACTCCATTCCTCGTCTGAGTACTGGACACAGGGAAAAGTGGACCAGATCTCGGAATTAGTCTCCCGAACGACCCGATATAATCTTTTATTCACGATGCTACTGGCTATCGGAATCGCTGCACTGGCCAGTGATTTTGTCCCCTTATATTTCGGTGCCGAGTTCCAGCCTGCAGTTCTTCCATTACTGTTGCTACTACCTGGGGCAGTTGGGTTCGCTCTTGCCCGTCCTATATTTGCTGTTGGTCAAGGAAAAGGCAGCCTCAGACCCTTGATTGGTGCGACAGGGAGCGCCGCCATCCTGAATATAGTCTTCAATCTCATTTTGATTCCTCGTTATGGAATAGCTGGAGCGGCAGTAGCTACCAGCATAAGTTATGGACTGATGATACTATTCCACGTGCGAGCAGCGCAGAGGATCGGCTTTAATCCTATCCGGAACCTGCGTCTCTCTAAAGTCTTTCTAGTGGTACTACTGGCCACCCCCGTTATTTTTCTGTCCTCCATCATGTTTGAATCCTCGATAAAATCCTTATTAATAGTACCTCCAACCGGTCTACTAGTTTATTCTGTAATATCCTTGAAAATTGGGGCTATAGAACCGGCTGAGGTAATACCCGTATTGAATAGGCTCCCAGAGCCGTTTTCACACCACACGAAAGGAATGATTCAACGTTTGGAGTAATCCAATTCGGTGGTACAGAATGTCAATCCCGATATTATCAACCAGTATTCATCCTTCCAACAAAGAGTCTCTTGACGGGGCGTCGTCAAGATAGTCAATGACTTGTAGTAGGGGAAACTGACCGTAGGTAGAACATGACGATTTTGGTGACGGGTGGCGCAGGATTCATCGGGTCACATCTTGTCGAGTATCTCCTGGTGGAGACCGGCGAGTCTGTGCTTGTACTCGATGATTTCTCGACAGGCCGTGAAGGGAGTCTTCCCGATTCGAATCGGCTGGAACTGGTCGATGGTGACGTCTGTGACCAGGAGTCGATCGAGGACTTGGTGGAACGGTCCAAATCGGTGTATCATCTCGCGGCTGCGGTTGGTGTTGAGAAGGTAGTCGACGAACCGCTGGATTCCTTGCGGACGAACGTGGAGGGAACGAGATACGTTCTCGATGCAGCTGCGGCGGATGGAACGCCGGTCTTCGTTGCGTCGTCGTCGGAGGTCTACGGAAAGTCGACCGCGATTCCCTTCGGGGAGGACGATGATAGAGTAATCGGTCCGACGTCCGTCCCGCGTTGGGGGTACGCGAACGCGAAGGCCCTGGACGAGTTCTACGCACTCGCTCATCACGACGAGAACGATCTCCCGGTCGTTATCGGACGCTTCTTCAATACTGTTGGTCCTCGTCAGATTGGAGAATACGGAATGGTCATCCCGACGTTCGTCGAGCAGGCTCTTGATGACGACCCTATCACGGTCTACGGCGATGGTACCCAGACGCGGACGTTCATGCACGTACACGAAACCGTCGAGGCCGTTCACGAACTGATGAACGAACCGGAAGCAAACGGCCGCGTATTCAACATCGGGTCGTCCGACTCCGTCAGTATCAATGACCTTGCTCAGCGGGTCAAGAACCTGACCGAGTCGGAATCAACGATTGAGCACGTTCCGTTCGAAGAGGCGTTCGACGAGGACTTCGAGGAACCAGACCACCGACAGCCAGATATCACACGGCTCCGAGATACCCTCGGGTGGACACCGGATAGCGACCTCGACCGGATTCTAGAGGACGTCATCGCTGAACGCCGGGACGATGTGGAGGTGTCCTCGTGAGTAACGAAACTCTCCTTGATAGAATCGCGAGCCGTGACGCGACGGTCGGTGTCATTGGACTCGGCTACGTCGGACTTCCTTTAAGTCTCTCGTTCGCTGAGAGTGGATTCGAGGTTAGAGGATTCGACATCGACGACTACCGGGTGGGTGAACTCGAGGCGGGGAGCAGTTACGTCGACGACGTGACCGACGAGCGACTCTCGGCTGCCCTTGAGAGTGGATTCGCGCCGTCGACCGAGGCGCGAATCGTCGACGATTGTGACGTGTACGTCATCGCGGTGCCGACGGGGATGAGCGGCGACGAACCTGATATGTCCGCGGTGGCAGCAGCGGCGAGGACGGTCGCCGAGCGCGCTGGCGCTCGCGAGACGCTCGTGGTGGTCAGCTCTACTGTCTATCCAGGAGCGACCAAGGAAGTAGTGCGCCCGATCGTGAAAGCCAGTCGAAGTGAGCTGACTCACTTCGCGATGGTCCCGGAGCGTCTGAATCCCGGTGGCGGGTACGAGTTCTCGGAGATTCCGCTCGTCGTGGGCGCAGACAGCGAGGAAGCAGGTGCCACGGCGACCGAACTGTTCGAAGCCGTCGTCGCGAGCACATACCCAGTCGATTCGACTGAAACAGCCGAACTCACGAAGACGCTCGAGAACACGTATCGGATGGTAAACATCGCGCTCGTGAACGAGCTCGTCGCGCTCGCGGAGGGACTCGATGCCGACGTCTGGGACGCGATCGACGCGGCGGCCACGAAACCGTTCGGCTTTCAGGCGTTCCGTCCCGGCCCTGGCGTGGGCGGTCATTGCATCCCGATCGACCCGCAGTTCCTGTCCTGGCGGGCCGAAGACCTCGGAATTGAACTATCGCTCCTCGATGGCGCACAGCGCGTCAACGATCGAATGCCGGAATTGGTAGCCGATCGAATCGAAAAGACTCTCACCGAGCGTGGAATTACCGTCGAAGATGCATCCATCCTCGCACTCGGAGCGGCCTACAAGCCGAACGTCGGTGACACACGGAACTCCCCAGCGCTCCAGGTCGTCGAAGAACTGTCGGATGCAGTCGACGTCACGGTCGCTGACCCGCACACCGATTCAAGCGAGGTTGCCCGAAAACTCGTTCGTTCCCCTTCATTTGATACGGTTCGTGCGGCAGATGTCGTCGTCCTCCTCGTCGACCACGACGAGTTCGACCTCAAAGCCGTCGGACGTGAGGCCTCGCTCGTCTTCGATGCAAAGAACGCGATGCCCGAAGACGTTCCCGCGGAAGTCATCACGCTCGGTGAACTTGACGCTCACGTGGAGAGCGACCTAACTCGAAAAGAGAATCGCGCCGAAACCCGATAAAGGTTCGACTACGGCGTATTCGCAACTTTCCCTCAGTTACCCTCCTCGCGGTCGCTTTTTGTGAGCGAGAGGACGTCTCCGAAGACCATCCAGAGTTGTCGAACGACGATCTTGAGGTCGTACCAGAATCCCTGGTTGCGGATGTACTGGAGGTCGTACTGGATCTTCTCGCGGGGGTTCTGGCTGTTGGCGCCGTTGATCTGGGCGAGTCCGGTGAGGCCTGGTTTCACGAACCAGCGTTTACGCCATTGTGCGGTCTCTGCTTCGAAGTCGGCTTCGAGTTCGGTTTGTGCTGGGCGTGGACCGACGACGCTCATGCCGCCGGAGAGGATCGACCAGAGTTGTGGGATTTCGTCGAGGTGCGTCGCGCGGAGGAAGTTCCCGAGGGGCGTCTCTCGGTTGCCGTCGAACGTCGTTCCGACCTCGCCCTCTGGGTCGGGCTTCAGCGTCCGGAACTTGTAGACGGTGAAGGTCTCGCCCAGGAGGTAGGTCCGGTTCTGGCTGAACAGGATTGGTCCGTTCCCTTCCAGTTTGATCGCGAGTGCGATCAAACCGATCACGGGTGAGAGGACGAGCAGTGCGGCACCGGCGAAGGCGACGTCGAAACCGCGCTTGAAGACGTAGTCCTGGATGTCCCAGGGTTCCACCTGAACGTCGACGAGGGTCCCGAGGTCCTCTTCGGCGGTGAGCACGGTATCTGCATGGTCTCGATGGACCTTGGCGGCGACGCCGTGTTCGTAACAGGCATCGAGCGCCCCGAAGAACTCCGCTCTGTCCGTGTGTTCGAACGCGAGCACGACCGTGTCGACGTCGTACTCGACGAGGACGTCCTCGATGCGCGAGAGCCCGCCGAGGCGTTCCAGTTCGACAGTGCCACCGTCCGCGACTGCGGTCGAGGGTGCTGCATACGCCTCTTGCTCGTAGGCGATCGTGGGGCAGAGATATCCGAGCAGTGGAATATCCACGTCTCTGGCCAGTGCTCCGACCTGTCTGGGACTGTCTCCGACGATAATCGCCCGTTCGCCACCGCTGGACGGTCGTCGCCGAATCCAGATGAACCAAGCAGGCAATGCAATCAGCAGGAGGGGTGCGACGCCGAGCAAGGTCAGGCGTGGAAGCCGGTACGTGTAGTCGAAGTAGCCGATCGCAGCGAGCGCGAACATCGCGACGACGACGCGCTTCTGGGCTAACGCGATGGTGTCGTAGATGCGCCGCGGGCGCGGTTTGTAGAGTGGAACGAACGAGGCGGTTACGACGGCTACAGTCGTCGCAATCTCGAAGATGCTTTCTACACCGGTCGGTGCGTCAGCATCGAGCCGATCGAGTAACGGAATCGAGCCGAGAATCGCCTGTACTGACGAACTGTTCACCAGCGCTACTGCGAGCGCAGTGAGCCCCACCACGCCGACCACGCTCGCCACCCGATACCGCCATCCCCCATTCATCGTCCACCAGCAAGACGCGAATCGTGTTAAACCCTCCGAAGGTGTCGGGAAGCCGACGCCTGACTACGTTTCCATCCAGAGGGCGCCCTGTCGGGTTCCTGAAGCGACGGATTGATTAACCGAGTCGGACAGGACTCGGGTATGGTTTCCGCCCGAGAGGTCCGTGAACTCCTCGACGAGCGACCGGACCTCGAACCGGCTCTCGAGGCGGTGCTGGAACCCGACCCGCCGTGGACGTTCGACGACGTGGACGTGGACTCGGGCAAATTCGGCGAACTGGTTTCGCGCGGACTCGTAGAGGAAGAGGACGACGGATATCGCGTTGCGGATCCCGCTAGCGTCGATCAGGCCCTCGATGGAGCAGTTAATGATTCTTCTGACTCTAGGGGCTTCGACATCGATATCTCGTGGCCTGAGCTGGGTCGGTTGGAACTCGCCGGACTGGTCGGGGCACTGGTGCTCGTCGTCGCACTCAGACTCGTCTCGTATCCCGCAGTCTTCCAGGACGACGCCATCGTTCTCTCCTCAAACGACCCGTACTACTATCGGTACTGGCTCGAGCAACTCTTGACCGACCCGGAGACGACGCTCACGACGCTTCCGCTCCGTGTTTCGGCGGGCGAACCGCTCATGCTCGCAGTACTGTGGTTTGCAACGATCGTCCTCGGCGGGACGACAGAGGTCGCCGGGAGCGTCCTCGCGTGGTTCCCAGTCGTCTCCGCAGTCGTGACGGCACTGATCGTTTACGCCGGAACGGTGACCGTTACCGACGACCGTCGAGTTGGTCTCGCGTCGGTCGCCATGCTTGCAGTCGCTCCAGCGCATGCCTTCCGGACGAGCCTTGGGTTCGCCGACCACCACGCGTTCGACTATCCGTGGCTTGCACTCACGCTCCTCGGGACGATATTGGTCGCGTCGTGGTCACGGTCGAACGAGAGAGCGCACGCGAAAGTCCTCGGTGGTGTCGCAGCGGTTGCGGTCGGTGTCAGCGCCCAGACGCTCGCCTGGGAAGCCGGCCCGCTTCTCGTCATCGCACTCGGGGCGACGATTGCAACGATGACACTCACTACAGCGTATCGAGGTGACTCCGTTCTCGCGTCCACCGGTCCTCTGGTCCTCGGGGTCCTGATCGCTGCAGGGCTCACGTGGTTCGTCCATACGGAGTTCGAGTGGCACACGACGCTCGTGGCGAGCGCACCCCTGCTGTTGGCCGCCGGCAGCGTCGGCGTCCTTATCACTGGAATACTGTGGAACCGGACTGACATGCACGTCGCCGGGTTGGTCGTCGTCGATCTGGTTGGAGTAGGCGTGGGCGCGTTCGCCCTTCGTTCGATGCGACCCGAACTCTGGGAGCGAATGTCGACGCAAGTCACCGAGCGATTGCTCGCCACTACGGAGATCGCCGAGTTCCAGAGTCTGTTCGGGAACTCAGCGGGCTGGCTCCTCCTTTTCGGGTTCCTGCTCTTGCTTGCGCTCCCCTACATGGTGTGGGCGTCTCGCCGGATGTTCGAGGATGACCGATGGACGCCGCTGGTCGTCTATGGCTGGTACTTCCTCGTACTCGCCGCGATCAGCGTTCGCTTCGCCGGTCAACTTTCCATCGTCGTCGCAGTCTTCGCCGGCCTCGGCTTCGTGCATCTCGCAGCGTGGATCGACGTCGCGCGACGACCCGCGCCGTTCACCAGCGACGTCGTCGATTCGATCGATCTGCCTGACAGACGACAGGCGTTCACTCTCGTCGGTCTCTTCTTGCTCGTTACAGGACTCAGCATCGTTCAGGTCCCGATCAAGACGAGTCAGATAACGTCGCCGAATAACGGCTACGATGCGGCAGCTTGGATGGCCGACTACAGCGAGGCCGAGGACATGGAGCATCCGGAGAACTACGTGTTCAGTCAGTGGGGCCACAATCGAATGTACAACTACTTCGTGAGTGGCGAATCCAGTTCGTATGGCTTCGCGCAGAGTAACTATAGAGACTTCGTCACGTCGACGAACGGAACAGAGTGGTTCGATAGACTCCAAAACCGTGTGGGATTCATCGTCACGACATCGGACGTCCTCACCAACGATTCTACGCTCGGCAATCAACTCCATCGCCACAATGGGAGTCGTTCGGGGTCGACATCCGGGCTTGCGAACTATCGCCTCGTGCACGTCGAGCGCGGTGGCGAGTACAAGGTGTTTACGCTCGTCGAGGGTGCCGAAATTCGTGGCGTTGCAGAGCCGAATTCGTCGGTGACGGTGCGGACGACGGTCGAGTTGGAGTCGTATTCGTTCGAGTACGTCCGCGAGACGCAGACGGATGCGAACGGGACGTTCTCGGTGGGCGTCGCTCAGCCCGGGACGTACTCGGTGGACGGGACTTCGGTGACGGTGAGCGAGGAAGCGGTCCGGAACGGGACGGTCGTCGATGCGACCGCGAACGCTTCGACGGCGGTCGAATCGCTGGGAAGCATCGAACCCAATGTACGTACGGTCGCGAGCGACAATTCACTACCGAGAATCCGTTGGAATCCTCTGGTTTCGACGGTTTCGAGACCAGACCGTGCCGAATAGCTGCCTCTCGATCGTCTATCGGTTTCTGGTCCAGCGGCTGTCTCCCTATGACGGTGAGGGATGCGTATCGAACGAGGTCGCGGCAAACCCTTACGCGTCTGTGGTTCGTCGCCTCCACTTATGATTCGTCTCCTCGGAGTCGGTCGGTATGACTGAAGGAACCAACGACTACGACTGCGCGTTCCTCGCGGACGTCCTCCCTGAGGACCGCGTCTCTTTCGACGACTCGCGTCGCGAGCAATTCGCGATGGATGCGAGCGTGCATGACCCGGTGCTCCCGGATGCAGTAGTGTGGCCGACGTCGACGTCGCAGGTCTCGGACGTCCTTTCGGCAGCACACGAGCGTGGGGTGCCGGTGACGCCGTGGTCGGGCGGGAGTGGGTTGGAGGGTGGTGGTATCCCGGTCGAGGGCGGCATCGTTCTGAACGTGAAGGAGATGGCGGGTGTGGAGGTCGAACCCGGTAATCTGCAGGCGACGGTTGGCCCTGGAATCGTCTACGACGACTTGAACGAAGAACTCGCCAAGCACGGCCTCCGGTTCCCGCCGGGTATCTCCAGCGGCGACATTGCGACCATTGGCGGAATGATCGCGACGAACGCGAGCGGGTTCAACGCGGTGAAGTACGGGGAGACGCGCGACCACGTCCGCAGGCTCGAAGTCGTCCTTCCCGACGGCGACGTCATCGAGTGCGGACGCGGCGTCGTCAAGACCTCCTCTGGCTACAGTCTGAAGGACCTGTTCGTCGGGAGTGAGGGGACGTTCGGCGTCGTCACCGAAGCGACCATCGCGGTGAGCGGCATTCCCGAACACGAACGCGCGGCGCTCGTCACCTTCCCGTCGCGCAACCAGGCGTGCGCGGCGGTCGCGGACGTCATCGGCGCTGGGCTCGTTCCGGCAGCGATCGAGTTCATGGATACGCTTACGGTCGAGCTCGTGAACGAATATCGTGACTCCGCAACCTTCACCGAACAGCCGACGCTCATCCTGGAGTTCCACGCGAACAACTCGGGGATCGAGGAGGACGTGGCGTTCGCGCGCGGGATCTGCGAGGACCACGACGCGGCGTCGTGGGACGCGCCGGGTGCGGGCGAGATGGACGCGGTCTGGAGCGCGCGCCGGGACGTGCTGCCGGCATATCGCGCGCACGGTGAGGACCTAGAGCCGGCGATGCTCGGGGACGTCGTCGTCCCGATCTCGAACTATCCGGAGATGGTGGAGGCGGTCGCGACGGCGAGCGAGGAGTTCGACGTCCTCACGCCGTGCGTTGGGCACGCGGGCGACGGGAACCTCCACTACGCGCCGCTGGTTCCCGAAGACGACGACGCGGCCCGCGAGCGCGCGTCGGAACTCCACGAGCGCGTGGTCGAGACGGCGATCGACCTGGGTGGGACGGCGACGGGCGAGCACGGCGTCGGGCTGGGGAAGCGCAAGTTCATGCGCCGCGAGCACGGCGGCGCGGTCGAGTTGATGCGGACGCTGAAGGACGCGGTCGACCCGGCGGGGACGATGAATCCGGGGAAGGTGGTTCCCGATCGAGACGACGCTGTGGACGAGGACTGAGTTCGACCCAGTCCCCGCTTCCGGTAATTTTCGCCAGCTAGCGCGCCGATGGATGGGATAGCGTTATGAAGGCGAGTGATGTTGCTTGCCCTATGGCAACGAATGACGGTCAGTCGCATGTGCGGAGGCGGACGGTTCTCAAGAGTGCGGGGGTCGCGGGCGTCGCCGGGATCGGGGGGCTGTCGGGCTGTCTCTCCTCGCTCTCGGGCGGCGACTCGGACGTGAACGAACTCTCGGTAGGGTACGCGACGTCGCTGTCGGGGCCGTTCGCGGTGTTCGGGCAGGCGGGCCTGGACGGCGCGCGCCTCGCGGCGAGCGACCTGGAGGAGGAGCTCGGCGTCACGATCGACGTCGCGACGGGCGACACGGAGGTCGACCCGGCGACGGGCCTCCAGCGCATCAAGCGCCTCGTCTCGGAGGACGACGTCGACATGACGATGGGTGGGGTGTCGTCCTCGGTGGCGTTGAAGATGGGGACGTGGGCGTCGGAGAACAGCGTGACGTACATGGCGACTGGCTCGCACTCGGACGCGATCTCGGGCGGGTCGTGCGCGCAGTACATGTACCAGCCGACGGCGTCGAACTCGATGCTCGCGAACACGATCGGCGAGCAGATGGTGGGCGCGGCGGACTCGTGGTACCTCATCTACTCGGACTACACGTGGGGCCAGACCGCGCAGTCGGCGGTGACGAGTGCGCTGGAGGACGGCGGGAAGGAGGTCGTGGGGAAGGCGGCGGCGCCGTTCCCGAGCGACGACTACACGCCGTACCTGAACGAGGCGGCGGACTCGGACGCGGACGGAATCGGCCTCCTCGTCGCGGGCCTGGACCTCCGGAAGGCCGCGAACCAGGCGATGGCGAAGGGCATCCAGGACGACTTCACGCTCGCGATGCACCAGCTCGAGGACGTCGTCTACTGGGGGCTGGACAAGGAGAACGCGGGCATCCTCGACACGGCGGGCCAGGTGTGGGGGCCGGCGGTCGACAACGACGCGAGCAACGAGTTCTGCGAGCGCATCGCGGAGAACTCCGAGACCGACCCGTACGTCCGGCACCTATTGGGGTACATGTCGATGGATCAGTCGGTGCGTGCGGCGGTGCGCGCGGACTCGACGGCCGCGGAGGACATGCGTGGCGAGCTCGTCGGGCACGAGGTCGAGTCCGACATCAAGGCGATCAAGGGCGGCGGCGACATGTACTGGCGGGAGAACAACCAGCTGGTGCAGCCGACGTTCAGCGTCGAAGCGCGCTCGCAGGACGAGATGACCGACGACCCCTACAAGAACTGGTTCCAGACGACGAAGACGTTCGCGGGCGACGACGTCGCGCGTTCGCTCTCGGAGACGGGCTGCAACCTCGAGTAACGAATCGATGAGCACGTCTTCGCTCTCCAGTCGGTCCCGAGAGTGGCTCGCGGGTGCGTCGCCGGCGTGGCTCGCGTTCGGGGTCGCGCTCGCCGCGGTGACGATCGCGGGGTTCGTCCACCAGCCGGGGCTGTTCGTCACGCAGGCCGTCGGCGGTCTCGTGTACGGCGCCATCCTCGTCCTCATCACGCTCGGGTTGTCGCTCATCCTCGGCCTCATGGGCGTGGTGAACTTCGCGCACGGGTCGCTGTTCATGCTCGGCGCGTACGTCTCGTACTCGGTCGTCGCCGCGTGGGGGCTTCCGTTCTGGGCGGCGCTCGTCGTCGCACCGGTCATCGTCGGCCTCGTCGGCGTCCTCGTCGAGGTCACGGTCCTCCGGCGACTCTACGGTTCGGAGCCCATCGTCGGCCTCCTCGCGACGTTCGGGTTGACGATGATGATCGACGAAGCCATCCAGTACCACTGGGGCACCACGCCACTGGGTTACTCGAAGCCGGCGGTGCTCCGGCAGAGCGTCGACCTCGGCGTCACGCAGGTCGCGTCGTTCCGCCTGTTCATGGTCGCGATCGCGACGATCACGGTCGCCGCGGTCTACGTCCTCATCTCCCGCACCGACTTCGGACTCACCGTCCGTGCGGGCGTCCAGGACGGCGAGATGACGGAGTTCGTCGGCGTGAACCTCCCCGTGCGGTTCACGGCGATGTTCTTCCTCGGGTCCGCGATCGCGGCGCTCGCGGGCGTCCTGCAGGCCGCCGAGTACGGGATGAACGCGCAGATGGGGCAGACGTTCCTCATCCTCGCGTTCGTCGTCGTCGTCGTCGGCGGCGTCGGCAGCCTCTTCGGGAGCGTCGTCGCGGGCATCGTCATCGGCGAGGCGACGTACCTCACGCCCGTCCTCCTCTCGGGGCTCGCCAGCTACTCTGGTATCGCGGCCGTGAACGTCTCGGGCATCCGCGGGCTCGTCCCCTACCTCGTGATGCTGTTCATCCTGCTCGTTCGCCCGCGCGGCCTCTTCGGCGAGGAGGGACTGCTCGAATGACCGACCACAACCCGGAGGCGGACGCGGCCACGGCCGACGCCACGAGCACCGACGCGGGGACGTCGGGTGCGACGGATTCGGCTCGCGACCGCGCAGTCGGCGAGTCCGCACTCGACGTCTTCCCCGACTGGGTCGGTCGCTACCGCGTCCCGATCGGTCTCGTACTGTTCGTCCTCCTCCTCCGCCCGGTGGTCGCGCTCCCGTTCATGCTCGGGTTCGAGAGCATCGCGTCGACGATTCTCATCCTCGTCCTGTTCGTCGCCGCGTTCAACCTCCTGTTCGGGTACACGGGCCTCCTGTCGTTCGGGCACGCGATGTTCTTCGGGTTCGGCATGTACGGCGCCGCCATCGCGATGTCCGGCCACGGTCCCGCGCCCGAACTCCCGTTCCTCGTCGGCGCCACCGTCGGCGTCGCCATCGCCGCCCTCGTCGGGTACGGTCTCGGTCGACTCACCGTCGGGAAGGGCGAGATCTACTTCGCGTTCCTCACGCTCGCCGCCGCCGAAGCCGTCTACTTCGTCGCGAACCGGGACCCGCTCGGGCTCACCGGCGGCTCCGACGGCATCTCCGGCGGCGCACAACCCGGCTGGGTGGAGTCGTTCCGCGGGGAACTCACCGTGACGCTCGTCGAGTGGCCCGACCCGATACTGGAGGTCGCCGGCTGGCTCGACGACTGGTACCTCCTCGTCGGGATCGTCTTCCTGCTCGGGATGGGCGCGCTCTGGCAGATCGTTCGCTCGCCGTTCGGCCGGTCGCTGATCGCGATCCGCGAGAACGAGAACCTGGCGCGCGCGATGGGTATCGACACCGCCCGCTACAAGGTGTGGGCGTTCACGTTCAGCGGCGCGTTCTCCGCCGTCGCGGGCGCGCTCATGGCGATCAACAACCACGGCGCGAGCCAGGAGTGGCTCGGCGTCTACACGAGCGGCGACACCGTCCTCATGGCGGTCCTCGGCGGCGTCCACTACTTCTTCGGCGCCGTCGCCGGCGTGTTCGTCTGGGAGTTCGTCGCGGACTACCTCACGGACTTCGCCGTCATCGACCTCGGGTTCGTCGCGTTCGACGTCTCCCGCGAACTGTCCCACTGGCAGTTCCTCCTGGGCGCCGTCTTCGTCGTCATCGTCCTCGTCTCGCCGAACGACGGCATCTGGGGGTACGTCCGCGCGTACGTCGGCCGCGCCACCCGGCGCGTCCTGGAGGTGGTTCGATGACGGACGCGACCGAGCAGCGCCAGGGCACGCCGGACGCAGCCGACGGCCAGCGCGCTCGCGACGAACCCATCGACCCCGCCGTCGAGCCGTCCGAGGCCGCGCTCGCCACGCGGGACCTCCGGCGGACGTTCGGTGAGGTCGTCGCCGTCGACGACGTCTCCATCGGCGTCGAGTCCGGCGAGCTCCGCGCGATCATCGGCCCGAACGGCGCCGGGAAGACGACGCTGTTCAACTCCATCATGGGGTCGCTCTCGCCGACCGCCGGTACCGTCTTCCTCGGCGGCGAGGACGTCACCGACCGCGACGAACACGAGCGGCCCCACATGGGGCTGGCGCGGTCGTTCCAGTCGAACGAACTCATGGCCGACCAGAGCGTCCTCGAGAACGTTCGCGTGTTCGTCCAGACCGCGAGCAAGGGCGCGTTCAGCTTCGACCTGTTCCGCGACCACCGCGACGTCGGCCGCGACAGGGCGCTCGAACTCCTCGACACGGTCGGGCTCGACGCGGACCCGGGCGCGCTCGCGAAGAACCTCAGTCACGGCGACCAGCGCCGCCTCGGCATCGCGATGGCGCTCGCCACCGACCCCGAGGTCCTCCTCCTCGACGAACCGACGTCGGGGATGAGTCCCGGCGCCACCAAGAACACCGCCGCACTCATCGAGCGCGTCCAGGAAGCCCTCGACCTGACCGTGGTCCTCATCGAGCACGACATGGACGTCGTGCTCTCGATCAGCGACCGCATCACCGTCCTCGACCGCGGCTCGGTCATCGCGACCGGCCCGCCCGAGGCCGTCCGGGAGAACGACGCCGTCCAGTCCGCCTACCTCGGCGGCATGCGGGAGGAACTATGAGTCACGACGACACCACCACGAGCGACGACACCACCGCGAACGACGCGACCACCGCGAACGACGCGGCCACGACGAGCGGCGATACTTCGAGCGGCGACGCCGCGTCGACCGAGTCGGTGCGTGCGAACGAGAGCGCGGTCGAGGCCGAGGCGCGCGAGACACCGCCGTCGTCGGTCCTCCGCGTCGACGGTCTCGACGCGGGCTACGAGACCGGCCAGGTGTTGTTCGACGTCGACGTCGACGTCCGCGAGGGCGAACTCGTGAGCCTCCTCGGCCGGAACGGCGCGGGGAAATCGACGACGCTCCGCGCGATCATGGGCGCGGACGAACCGACCGTCCTCGACGGCACCGTCAAGTACCGCGGCACCGACGTCAGCGACTGGCCGCCGTACAAGCGTGCGAACGCCGGGATCGCGCTCGTCCCCGAGAAGCGCCGGTGCTTCCCGCGCCTCTCGGTCACCGAGAACGTCCGGCTCGCGATCAATCACGCCGCGGACCCGAAGCCGCTCGACGACGTCCTCGAGCTCTTCCCCGAACTCGACGACATGCGCGCAAAGCACGCGCGGAACATGAGCGGCGGCGAACAACAGATGCTCGCCATCGCGCGCGCACTCGCCGCGAACCCCGACCTGATGCTGCTCGACGAACCGTTCGAGGGCCTCGCACCGTACATCGTCCGCCGGATCGAGGACATCATCGCCGACATCAACGACCAGGAGGACATCACGGTGTTCTTCGTCGAACAGAACGTCGCCGCCGCACTCGCCATCGCCGACCGCCACTACGTCCTCGACGAGGGCCGCATCGTCGACACCGTCACCAGCGAGAAACTCCGCGAAGACGACGAGTTCAGGCAGACCTACCTCGGCGTCTGAGCCCGACGGTCACTCGTCGGTGCCGCGATTCGACTCCTCCTCTGCGCCGTCGCGTTCGGATGCTTCCGCGTCCGTCTCGGCGACCCCGTCGGCGACTGACTCGAACTCGACGGCCGGTCAGAATCCGCCACCGGTCGTCCGTCGCTTCGCGAGGTTCAGCGTGCCGTTTGCGATCAGGCCATCGTCGCCGGGATCGACCAACAGCACGACGTCCGCGAACTGGTCGGTGAGCGCACGCATCTGCGGGTCGGCCGCCGGCTCGAGACAGTGCAGGACCGCGAGCCCGCCCATCTCCTTGATGTGCTCCGAGAGCGCGTTCAGGAACTGGCGGTACTCCGCCCGGCCCGCGCGCTCGAGCGAGGTCACCGAATCCACGACGAGATTCGAGTTCGCCGGCAGTTGCTCGACCAGCGAATCCGCCTCCGCGAGCGGGTCCTCGTCGAGCGACCGGATTGTCGGACTCCCCGTCTCGACCGCGGTCTCGTCGATCGCGTCCTTCACGAGCGCCTCCGACCGTTCCGCGGTCAGATACAGCGTCCCCCGGACGCTCGTCGCGCCGTAGAGTAGCGACTCCGACTGACTCGCCGGGGGAGCGTGCAGCGCAACGACCGTCCCTGGACCGAAACTCGACAGCACTCCCTCGCCCGCCTCCACCCGAACGTCACTGGCGTCCGGCGAGTCCTCGCTCTCGGTACCCGCAGCCTCCGTCTCGGGCGTATCGTCCTCAATCTCGACGATCGCCGCCACCGCAGCGTCGTACGCGGACGCAGCACGCCCATCCGAGAGCGGCGACTCGCACTCCGGGACCGTCGACAGCACGGGCGCCTGCAGGTCGACGTCGACGTCCTCGACCGCCTGCTCGCACTTCGTCACCACGACCCCCAGCACCGGCACGTCGAGCTGTCGCGCAACGTCGACCGTCTTCCGCGCGGCATCCACGCCACGGTTCGTCGGCGGCGTCGCGACGACCACACCGTCGGCGGCAGCGAGCGGGTCGATGACGTCGGGCCCCGACCCGGACGGACAGTCGACGAGGACGCGCGTCGACTCCCGACGCAACCCCTCGAGCGTCGACTGGAGGTCGATGACGTCGCCGGACTCCGCGCCCGGCAACACGTACGCGTCGTCCACGTTCGGGAGGCGTCGAGCGGTCGTCCGCCAGTCGCCGCCGCCGTCCACGTCCGCGATGGTCTGCGCTCGCGTCACGCCAGCAGTCACGTGGAGGTCCGGGAGCTGCCGGTCCGCGTCCACCGCGAGCGACTGCTCGCCGGCGCGAGCGAACGCCGCCGCGAGACCGAGTGTCGTCGTCGTTTTACCACTGCCGCCTTTCGCACACGCGATTGCGATCATGATTCTGTCGAGTGAGTGATCTGGTTCGAACCGGGATCGGACACGGTCACACCACCGCCTTCAGATCGGAGACCGTGGCTGAGATCGTCATTCGAGACACGTCAGCGAGGTCCGCGAGCGTCTGCTGGTTCACGTCGTCGTCCCGCTCCGCCGCCGCTTTGTAGAGGCACGCGGCCGCGACACCGCTCGGGTTCTTCCCGCCCATCCGACCGCTCTCAATCAGCAACACGACGTACTGGCGCGCGATCCGCTCGACCTCCTTGCAGACCCCGATCTCTGACGCGTACCGCGGCAGGTACTCGACGGGATCGATCGGCCCGATCGGGAGCCCGAGTTCCTGATTGAGGGCGTCGTACGCGGCTTTGAGTTCGTCGCGGTCCGCGCGCGACACCGCGACGATCTCGCCCATCGTTCGGGCGACCGACCGACTACGGCACGTCGCGTAGACGACCGCGGCAGCGAACCCCTCGAGCGACCGCCCACAGAGCAGGTCCGCGTCCTGCGCCGAGTCGAACAGCGAACAGGCCTGGTCCTCGATGCTGTCGGCGAGCGAGAGCGACGAGCGGATGCGTCCGATCTCCGTGTACGCGTACACGCGATTCCGTTCGGCTTTCGACGCGATCTGCGCTCGCTTGTGTTGCTTGCGCATCCGGACGAACTGCCGTTGTCGGTCGCCGCTGACGTCGCTCCCGCACCCGTACCCGATCTCGGTGGAGAGCCCGCGGTCGTGTCGGTTCCGTCGGCGCGGTGCGCCGGTACGGCGACGGTCCTCGTCGTCGCGCCCGTCGCCGCGACGCCATTCTGGCCCATGGTCGACGTTCGGTTCGTCCGAGACGATCCCGCAGGAGTCACAGACGAGTTCGTTGCCGTGGTCTCGGAGTCGCCCCTCGCACTCGGGACAGACAACCTCGGAGCGTTGCATGTAGATTATGAACTTCAAAACGGTACAGGGGAATATTAAATTTTATATTCTATATACAGATTTAATATCTCCTCTGCTGCCGGTTCTGGACGTTGCGACGAGGCTACAGCTTCGAGGAGGACACGGTCGCTCGATCACCGGGACGCCGACCTGATGTGTTCGCCACACCGAACGACCTCGGCAGCGACGTCGTCGAACGTCTCCAACCCATCGCAGTCCGGGGCCACGTGGTGAACGGGATGTCCGTCGTCCTGACTCTCGAAGATGGCGTCGTACTCCTCGAGCACGTGCGTCGGCGTCCCGATGCGTTCCTCCACGCGATCCGCGACGATGCCCGCAGCGTCCGACGTCGCCTTGTTCACGACGATGCACGCGATCGGCGTCTCCACGTCCATCGCGAGCTGGCGCGTCTTCAGCGCGTTCCAGAGCGCCGGCCGGTTCGCCATCGTCACCAGCACCGCCGCATCCGCACACCGCAACTGGTGACCGACGTCCCGAGCGAGGCCAGCGGGACAATCCACGAGCACGTACTCGAACCGCCGGTCGAGCAACGACACCGCGTTCTCCAGGTTCGAGACGTCCGCCGCGGACGCCCCGTCCAACGTTCGCCCACACGGCAGGACGTGGACGTCATCGAACTCCTCGACGGCCTCCATCGGGCCAGCACGCCCCGCGAGCACGTCGTGCATGTCCGGCCCGCGACCACGCGGCAGATCCGGCGTCGTCAGATCGCCGTCGACGACGACGGCATCGAGCGCCCGAGCGAGATTCAGCGAGACCGTCGTCTTCCCGACCCCACCCTTGCCGCCCGAGATAGCGACGATCATCTGTCCCGTCGAAGGACGGCACTCGGCGGCGCCCACTCGTCGAGCGACGCGAGCACCGCCTCAGCGTTCTCGGTCTCCGAACTCGAATCCTCGGCACGCTCCGTCGACACCACGCGAACCGGGTCCGCATCGGGAACGGCGGGCGTCGAGAACCCGACGCCACAACAGCGCCCGGGCTCGATCGTCTCGACCCACGTCCCGTTCTGCCATCGCGGGTCACGCATCCGGCCGGTAACCGGCGGCCACGTCGCTCCATCGAGCGCGTTCTCGATCGCGACGCGCTGCGGTGTACGACGCGTGTTCCGAACCGTCGCCCAGACGAACGTCACGTCGTCCTGCCGCTCGGTCGACGCCGTTACCTCTACCATACTATCTTTCGAACGCTATTGGTATATAAAATTCTACAGACGGTCCGGCGACGTCCCGCTCGCGCTCACGCGCTCGCCGGCTCGTCCGCTTCCTCGGGTGCCCCAGCCCGAGACCTCTCGGTCACGTCCGCTCGCTCCCCAGTGAGCGACCGAAGCTCCCGGGGCGTCCCCAGGAGGTACAGGTCGTCGCCCGCCACCAGCGTCTCGTTGTCCGCCGGCAGCCCGACGACGTCGCCATCGCGGACGAGCACCAGCACCGTCGCCGAGAGCCAACTGACGAACTCGCCCTCCAGTGGCCCGTCCGCCTCGACAGTCACCGACGACACCGTCTCCGGCGCGTCCCAGATGACGGAGACGAACTCGCTCACGTCGTCGATCGTGTCCGGTCGCGTCACCAACCGATACGTCTCGTCGCTATCGAACCCCACCGTGTCGTCCTCGGGCACGACGACCGTCGCCACGTCACCGTCCTTCGACCGGAACACGCCCGTCGCAACCAGCCGATTCCCGCTCTCACCGACCGCCCACACCTCAATCGGGTCGCCCGTCGTCGCATCCCCAGCAGGATCGCTCTCCACCGCGACCGCGGCCGTCCCCGGCGGGAGCGTCGACCCGATACCACCAGGTCGATTCCCGACCGCGAACCGATCCACGTCGTACGCCTCGTTCACCGAGACGTCGACGTGATCCACGTCGAAGTCGTCCTCGATGCGTCTCGTCATCCGATCCGCTATCTCGCCGACGGACAACCGATGCGGGAACCGCAGTTCCTTCCCCGAGAGCGCTCGACGCTCGGCGTCGTCTACCGCACGATACCCGTCGAGCGTCTCGACGGTCTCTGGTACCGTCACGGTCACGACGAGTCCGGCGGACGCCACGAGGTCGCCGACCTCGTCTCTCGTCTCGAACCGCGCGATCCCGTACACGTCCGCCGCGAACTGATCGCCGATGCGACGCCCCGCCTCCGACGCGACCGCGACGCCGAGGAACACTCCCAGGATGTACGACGCCGACGCGTAGTGCTGGAGCGGCGTCGAACCGATCACGGACGTCTGCAGGACCGTCTGCGCGGTCAGGGAGATGGCGACGAACGACACGCCGATGAAGACCGCCGGACCAGCCGGCATCGACCGCGTACTGTACGCGCGGTAGATGAACGCGATACCGAGCGTCACTACGGCCCCGTACAGACCGAACCCGAGGATGCGCAGCAGCGCCTCCATCGTCCAGTCGGAGACGATCGCGGCCGGTGCGATCATGCCTCACCTCCCGCTTCGGCGGTCGTCTCCTCGGCCGTTTCGGACGCCTCCATCGCGGTCTCCTCGGCCGTTTCGGACGCCGCCATCGCGGTCTCATCGGCCGTTTCGGACGCCGCCATCGCGGTCGCGTCGCCGACGAGGAACGCCGCGCGGCCCGGTACGAGGTCGTCCCCGGTCGGGTCGAACGACCAGCCGCCGACGCCGTCACGGCCGACGTCGGCCTCCACCGCGAGCGCGTACATGTCGACGGATTCGTTCGCGACGGCGTCGACGAGACCCGCGTCCAGCGTGACCTCTCGCACCGTCTCGCCCGCGCGCTTCAGGTAACTGAGCGCCTCGTACTCGTGACTCGTGTCGTTGGAGTGCGCGACGACGAGCGTCCCGTCGGCCTCGAGGAGGACGCGAGCGTCGGCGGTCGGGACGGCGACCGTCACCCGTCGCTCCGGACCAGACGCCGCCACCTCGCCGACGCTGACGACGGTCCCGGCGACGCTCGACGATTCGGCGTCGACGGACACGTGATCTCCCGGCGAGAGGTTCGTGGGCGCGAGCGCTGCGACCGACACCGCGCGATGCCCTTCGGGAACGCGTCGCGCCAGGTCCTTGGACTGCGGTGCCGCGTCGATCGTCGCTCGACCGCGGGCGTCGACGGAGACGGCGATCGCCGCCAGGTCGTGCGTCGACCGGAGGTCGTCCGCGAGCCGCGTCTCGATCTCCGAGAGCGGGAGGTCCGCGGGGAGCCGCCACGCGGTCTCCGAGAGCGACGCGGCGAGTTTCGGGCCGACGGCCGGGTAGCCGTCGAGCGACCCGACGTCGCCGGTCGGGCGGATCGTCACCTGTCCGAGGCCGTCGACGTCGTCAGCGGCTTCCTCGGAGAGCGTTCGTTCGCTACGGGACGCGTCCGCGAGGTCCGTCGGCATCCGATGGGCGAGCTTCTGGCCCTGGCTGTTCGCGTAGATGGTGATCATCACGACGACGAACGACGCGATGACGTACCGCGGAAGGTAGTTGACGTTCCGTTGCACGATACTCGCGAGGTACCCGAGCCCGCCGGCGAGCGGCAGCGTCAGGAGGACGGCTGCGAACTGCGGGAGCGATCGGTCCACGTACTGTTCGAGCGAGAACCCGATGAGGCCAGCGAGAGACGCTGGAACGACGCCCAGCACCAACCCGAGCGAGATGCCCACGAGTACCTCGACGGGAAGCGAAACCATATTCCACGTATATATTCTTTGTAATAAAAAACTATCGGGTTGCTGATCACAGGGTCCCGGGTCGACACCAGAGTGGTGGTGGCGTCGAACCCGAAGTCAGCGTCGACGGAACGCGACGACGACCAGCGCCAGCGCGGCGACGACGATGCCGAAACCGGGCGACCCCCCCGACCCCGAGTCGCCGTCGTCGCTGCTGTCCGCAGCGGTCGTCGAACCGCCGCTGGTTCCGCCGTCACCGCTCGTCGTGGTGGTCCGTGGTTCCGAGACCGAGAGTTCTGCGGTCTGGGACGCGTTCCCGGCGGTCATCTCGACGCTGGCCGACCCAGCGGACTCGACCGCTGTCGACCCCGAAACGGTCGTGGACGCGCCGGGGTCGAGCGTCACCGACTCCTCGACGACGACCTCGCCGCCGACCGTGACCGTGACGGGCGTCGTCGTCGCGACGCCACCGGTGTTCGCGACCGTCACCGAGAACGACCCGGACTCGCCAGCGACGATCGCGGACGGAACCGACGTCGATTCGATGCCGATCTTGGCCGGTTCGACGACGTTCGTCGTGGCGTTCGCGGTGCCGTTGACCGACGAGAACGCATGGGTGCGCGAGGTGCCGGCGTCCGCGTCGGCCATTGCCGACACCGTCACGGTCGTCGACCCCGGCGCGGCGGTGACCTGTTCGGTGACGCGCTCGCCGTCGACGACGTGCGTGACGGGAACCGCGACCGCGACGTCCGCGTCGTTCTCGATTGCGAGCTCGACCTCGTAGGATGCGCCCGCCGCGACGTTCTCGGGGGCGTTCGCGCCGGTGAGGGTGACGCTGTCGCGGTCGACGACGGTTACCGTTCCGGCGTCGGCGCTGCCGACGGCGAGGTCGTAGTCGCCGGTCTTGGTGGGCGTCCAAGCGAACGAGGCGTTCGCTCGCTCGTAGCCATCGACGGAGACCTGCGTGGCCGCGATCGAGCCGTCGGTGGCGTTCAGCGACACCGTTCGAACACCGCTCGCCCCACCCTCGTTCCTGGCTTCGAACGCGATGGCGGCCGTCGAGTCGTTCAGGACGGCCGTCGGGGCGTCGACGCTCGTGACGTCGACGTCGGCCGGATGAACGATATCGACGGTCGCTGAGTCGCTGAAGCCGGCGAGCGACGCGGTGACGTTGACGGTGCCGTTGTCGGTGCCGGCGGCGATGGCGCCCTGGCTGGTGGAGGCGAGCGAGTTGTTCGTCTCGAACTCGGCAGGCGCGGTGGCGGTGACCGTCCGACCGGATTCCAGGGTGAGCGTGACCGTCGCTGCGGTCTCGTTGCCAGTGACGAGCTGGTTCGTGCCCGGCTCGAGGTCGAGGGACTCGATCTGGAGGCGATGAACGGGATACTCGTCGGTCGCCACGAAGACGTCACCCCACGGGAGGCGCATGTTCTGGCGGGCGTTCGCGCCCTGCATCTCCGTCGCCGAGAGTTCGGTCACGACCTCGTCTCCGTCCAGGTCGACGGCGCCGTCTGACTGTCCGGAGACGCTCGGATTCCAGTAGTTGGCTTTGAACTCGCCCCGTTGCTGTCCGGCGAATGCACCGGCCCTGTATTCCTCGGACACGGAGACGGAGACCGCCGCGTAGTTCCGAACGACTTCGTCGTCCTCGTACGGATCGACGGAACCTGCGAGCCCACCGGACCACTTCTGCGCAGTGACCGAACCGATCGCGTAACTTCCGATCACTTCGCTCGCTGAACCGACGAGGCCGCCGACGTACTCGGTCCCCTCGGCGTGAACGTTCGCCGACGAGTAGCGGATACTGCTTGCGAAGCCGGCCACGCCGCCCACGTAGTCCTCCCCATCGACTCGTCCCTGGACGTCGACGTATTCGATGGAGTCGTCCCCCCAACCAACCAGGATGCCAACGTACCCTTCGCCCGTAACCGTCGCGTCGACGATCTGGACGTTCTCGAGAACTGTTCCGGAGCCCTCAGTGTTGGCGATGAGACCGACGAAGCGGGCACTGGGTCGATCGATGTAGAGCCCCGTAATCGTGTGATTCCGGCCATCGAACGACCCGGTGAACGGGTCTTTGGTCGTGCTGATAGGCTCGAACCCGCCACCGTAGTTCCACTCTTCGGTCGGGGTTGCGTCGATGTCGTTACCGAGCGCGTAGTGCGCCGAACGGTCCTCGTCCATCGCTTGCAGCTGCGTGAGATTCGTCACGACGTACGGGTCGTCCGCCGTGCCGAAGCCCTCCATCGCCTCGAACGCCGCGTCAAGGGTCGCTGCCGACGGCGCCGGGTTTTCTGTCGGTTGATTCGCCTGGTCCGTCTCCATCGCCAGGACCGGTGCCACCATCGACACCGTCACGAGCACGACGACAAAGAGGACGCGCAAACGCCGTAAATTTTCGCCTTTCATGTATCAACCACTAAGAAGTATTCTAATAAATTTCACGATAAAACTTCAGGGGTTAATAAGGGGTTGGCGAAACCCTTAGGGGTCGAGCACGACGACGCCGCCGTCGTCCTCGTCGTTCTTGTAATTCCCGTCAGATGGCGGAATGACCTCGATGATGATCTTCCCCTGGTTCTGTTTGTTCAAGTCGATATTATTGATCGTACTCGTCGTTATCTCGAACGTCCCAGTCCCAGTATTCGATATGTCCGTCGAACCCCCGGGGACCGTTGCCGTCCCACTCTTGATGAGGACGGTTGCGCCCTCGACTTTCTCGCCTTTCTCGTTCACGACAGTGACCGTTACGGTGTCGCCGTTGCTCTGCTGGACGACTTCGTCGCTCAACTCCGCACTGACTTCCTCTTTCTGGAGGCCGCCGCCGAAGCCGCCGAGCATGCCCATCATCAGCGTCAGGCTCGCGACGCCGACGACCAGGGCGATGATGAGGCGGATCGGGAGCCCTTCTATCGCTCGATCGTCCTCGCGCAGGGTGCTTGTCTTCCGCATAGTTCGATTCGTTTCGCCATCGTATTTAAAGTCTTAATGGAAAGATAGAAATGGGGCGAAATTTAGTATCGGGTGTGACGTTCGTACTTGGCCGCGGTGACGACGAGGACGACGACCGACCGACCGGGTACCTCGGGACGTACCGGGCGCTCGACGGGAGTAGCGGCGCACCGCTACACCTCGACCTTGACGGCCCGCACGCCTCGCTCGTCGTCGGGAAGCGCGGATACGGGAAGTCGTTCACGCTCGGCGTCGTCGCGGAGGAACTCGCGCGCGGCTACGGCGTCGCGCCGGTCGTCGTCGACCCGATGGGCGTGTTCACCACGCTCGCGGAGCCCGCCGAGGACGACGCGAACCCCGTGCCCGCGGACGTGATTTCGAACCCGTCGGTCACGCCGAACTCGCTCGACCCGCGCTCGTGGTGCGCGCTCCTCGACCTCGCGCCCGAGAGCGGCGCTGGCGGTCTCGTCTGGCAGGCCGCGCAGTCCGCGGACTCGATCGCGGGGATGCGCGAGCACGTCGCGCAGGCGGACGCGAAGGAAGCCGACGAGCGAGCGGCGAAGAACCACCTTGACCTCGCTGACGCCTGGGACGTCTTCGACCCCGACGGTCTCGACGCCGCCGACCTCGCGAGCTCGGCGGTGACCGTCGTCGACGTCTCCGGCCTGGATCACGCCCCGATGAACGCGGTCTGCCGCGGTATCGGCGAAGCGCTCTATCGGGCGCGCATCGACGAAGAGATAGAGCGACTCCCGTGGTTGCTCCTGGACGAGGCGCACGCGTTCTTCGACGGCGTCGCCGAGGCCGCCCTCGAGATGATCCTGACGCGAGGGCGCGCACCGGGCGTGAGTATCGTGATGGCGACGCAGCGGCCGAGCGTCGTCCCCGAGGTAGCGATCTCGCAGTCCGACGTCATCATCTCGCATCGACTGACGTCCACGACGGACCTCGACGCCCTCCGGTCCGCGCAACCGACGTACATGGACGGCGGGCTCGACGAACGGATGCCGACCGTACCGGGCGAGGTCCTCATCGTCGACGACGCGACCGAGACGGTTCACACGGCGAAGATCCGCTGGCGCGATACGCCCCACGGCGGGGACGATCCGAACGCGAGCGACGCGGACGTCTGATGGAACCGCTGCGGTCGACTCGATCCCATCAGTGGTTCGCTGCCTCCAGGGGTTTGCTGTTCGTTCCGCGTGGCCGCGTTCGCACCGTCGACGCCGGAACGAGTTGGACTTTAAATACGAAGGGCTGAGAAATAGAACCATGACCGATATCGACCGCATAGAAGAACGATTAACCGCCGTCGAACGGACCGTCGTCGACGGCGACTACGAACTGGACGAACTCGCGGACGTGGCTGCGTTGGCCGACCAGTTCGAGGAGGTCGAGGAACGCCTGGCCGAGGTCGAGGATCGCCTGGCGAAGCTCGAAGGTCGGTCGCAGGCTCTCGGCGGGTACGTGTCGAACGTCCAGTCGGTGAACGACGACGTGGCGGACCAGGCGAGTGCGGCGCTCGCGACCGTCGACCGCCTGGAGGACCGACTCGCCGAACTTGAGGGGGCACCGGGCAGCGACGGCGACCGTCGAGAACCGTCGAACGAGAGCGCAGGCGACCGGTCGACCGACGCCAACCGAACGCCGGACGCGTCGCGGTCCCGTTCGCCGTCGACCGCTGGGTCGTCCGTGTCGGACACCGTGGACGACCTCTTCCCGGAGGACGACGCGAACGCACGCAGTGCGGGGTCGGGGAACGCCACATCGCCCAGCCAGCCTCCCCACGCGTCGAACACCGGTCCAGACGAAGGTGGTCGGCGGACGCGGAACGACCGCGCCGACGACGCGGCCTCGCCCCGTCGCCCCGAACGCGGACCCGCGAACGGATCCACCGGTGGACAGCAGCCCCCGGACGCGACCGCGAACAGCTCCGTCGACGGTTCGAACGGGCACCGCGACGTCGCAGGCGACCGGTCGCGTGACGACCAACGGGAGGGTGCGGACGACCGAACCATCGAACAGCGGTTCGGAGAGGACGCGGAACGCGACGACGCTCCCGAAGACGGCACGACCACGGACGCCGACGCCGACGACGACGACGGTGGCTTCTTCGGGTCGCTTCGCTCGTCACTGTCGTGATCCGGACGATCCTCGCCGTCCTCATCACGGTCGCGCTGTTCGCGGTCGCAGTGCCGGCCATCGACCAGGCCGCCGGAGCGCGCGGCGACCAACAGGCGGAAGCGACGGCCGCCGAGATCGAACACGCGGCGAAGTCCCTGTACGTCGCCGAGGACGCACCGCCGGAGGGAGTGACCGGCCCGCGTCGACTCGTCTCGGTGTCGCTCCCGACCGACGGCCTGACCCTCGACCCGGTCTCGTCGTTCACCATCGAACCGGTCGCGACGAACCACACCGTCATCAGGTACAGCGTCGACGGCCGGCAGACGAAGGTCGTTCACGTCGAAGCGCCGCTGGTCGGCCCGGACTACGGGAGCATCGAGTACGGACAGATAACCGGCGAACACCGGTTCCGGTTGACGCTGGAACGCCACCCCGACGAGGGCTATCCGGTCGTCGTCATCGAACGCCTCTGATCGACATCCATGAGCGAGGAAGAGAACGCTTCTGACGATTCGTCGATGCTCGAACGCTTGGGCCTGAACGCGGTCGCGGACTGGTTCGGGTCGTCCGATTCGGCCGCGGACTGTGCGTGCACGGTCTCCATAGACGGCACGACGGCGCACGTGGACGCGAGCGATTGCGACGGCGACCTCGCGACCGCGGACGCCTGTCGCCGAACGGCCATCTCGGGGATGACCGAGCGGTCCATCGAGCGCATCTTCGTCGAGTCACAGGGCCTCCAGCATCGATACGCTGGCGATGGCGTGCGGGTGCTCTCCGCCGCTGCCGAATTCCACCGGCTCGTCGAGAACCGCGACGAACGGCTCGCGGAGCTCGTGCAAGTCGACCCGCTCGCCGTCGCGGAACGGATCGAGACGCGCGTCGGGCCGATCGCTGAGATCGGTCGCCAGTCCGGGCTGACGCGTGCGGCGGACGGCATCGAGAGCCTCGAAGCCGCACTCGACCCCGGGGTCGGGTTGAGCGTCGGGCACTACTTCGTCCGGCAATCCATCGACGACGGTGCGAGGCTCGAGGACATGGAGTCCCTCGACACCGGGAGCGAAGCCCGCGTGTACGAACGCCCGAACAGCGTTCCGCTGTACGCGGTCGACGTCGTGGACACGTCGCTGTCGGCGAAACAACGGACGCTCCTGCTCGAATGCTACGAAGCGATCGCGAACGGGAAAGTGACGGGTGAGCGGGCGGCGTCTCGCGCGCTGGAGTACGTGACGGACGAATCGGTGGAACCGCGCCTCGCTGCGGTCGTCTCGAAGCACACGCAAGGGTACGGCATCCTCGAGGACCTCTTCGCGGATCCGCGAGTCACGGACGTGTACGTGACGTCCCCCGTCGGCGAGAACCCGCTCCGGGTCGTGGTCGACGGGCAGTCGATGACGACGAACGTTCACCTGACGCCGGAGGGTGGCGGTGCGCTCGCGTCCCGCATCCGGAAGATAAGCGGGCGTGCGTTCTCTCGCGCGCAGCCGACCGTCGACGCGACGGCGACGCTGGACCGTGGGACCGGCGTCCGCGTCGCGGGCGTGAAATCCCCGGTCGCCGAAGGGACGGCGTTCGCCTTCCGCGAACAGGCCGAGGACCGGTTCACGCTCCCCGAGCTCGTCGCGAACGGAACGATGCCGTCGGAAGCGGCGGCGTTCCTGTCGGTGGCGATCCAGCGGAACGCCGCGGCACTCATCGCGGGGACTCGTGGTGCGGGGAAGACGACGCTGCTCGGAACGCTCCTGTACGAGCTGACGCCGGATACGCGAACGGTCGTCATCGAGGACACGCCCGAACTGCCGGTCACGCAACTCCAGAACGTCGATCGGGACGTGCAGGCGCTCCGGACGGGGACGGGAGACGGTCCGGAGATCACTGCGGCGGATGCACTCCGGACGGCGCTCCGGCTCGGTGACGGGGCGCTCGTCGTCGGCGAGATCCGCGGCGAGGAAGCGGAGGTGCTGTACGAGGCGATGCGCGTCGGTGCGAACGCGAACGCGGTGCTCGGGACGATTCACGGGGACGGCGCGGAGGACGTGTACGAACGCGTCGTCTCCGACCTCGGCGTCGAGCCGTCGTCGTTCGGCGCGACCGACCTCGTCGTGACCGTGCAAGCGTACAGGACGCCCGACGGCCGGAAACGACGGCTTTCCGCGATCGAGGAGGTGATCGTGGACGACGACGGTATCCGGTTCGCGCCGCTCTACGAGATCGACGGTGACCAGGCGGTGTCGACGGACCGCGTGGACCGCGGGAAGAGCCGGTTCCTGAACCGGTTGACGGGTCCGGCGGAGTCGTACGCGGACCTCCGCGCCGACGTCGCCGAACGCGCCGCGGAACTCGAGGACATCGCCGCGGACAGGCGGACCGCTCCGTCCGAGGTCGCTGCCGCGTACGCGACGCGAGGTCAGTGACCGATGTCCGGAACGGAGCGCACCGTCCGGTTCCTCGCGAAACTGTACCCATACGAGGTCGAAGCGAGCCAGGAGCTGATCGAATCGCTGGCGTTCGTCGAGTCGCCCGTGGACGCGAGAACCGTCGTCCGGAGCGGCTACGGTGCCGGCATCGTGACGCTGCTGGTGGTCCTTCCGCTGCTGGCGCTCCCGATTCCCCTCTGGGGCGTGTTCCTGTTCTCGTTCATTGCCGCTCTCGGCGCGATCCAGGTCGTTCACTCGTTCCCGCGTCTCCTCGCCGCGTTCCGGCGAACGCGAGCGCTCGGTGAGACGCCCGACCTCATCGGGCGGGCGGTCCTCCGGATGCAGATCCAGCCCTCGACTGAGACGGCGATTCGGTTCGCGGCGGAGACGGGGTACGGGCCGCTCGCGAAGAGCCTGCAGGCGCACATCGATCAGTCCCTCGGCACGGCCGAATCCGGACTGCTCTCGTTCGCGGACGAATGGGCGGAGGAGTTCCCGGCACTTCGCCGGTCCGCGCACTTGCTCTCCACCGCCGAAGACGCACCGGAGGGCGAACGCGGCCGGACGCTCGAACGGTCGCTGCACGCCGTGCTCACCGGGACTCGCGAGCAGATGGCGGACTTCACCGAGCAGATCCGTGGCCCGACGACTGCGCTCTACGCGTTCGGCGTGATGCTCCCGCTGGCGCTCGTCGCGCTCCTCCCCGCGATGCGTATGGCGGACATCCGGCCGGGTATCGGCGCGTACGTCCTGCTCTACGACGTCCTCCTGCCGACGATGCTCGTGGTGACGAGCGTGTGGTTACTGCAGCGGCGACCCGCTGCGTTCCCGCCGCCGCAAGTCACTCGCTCCCATCCGGACGTGAATCAGAACCTCGCGCTCATCGCGCTCGCCGCCGGCGGGTCCGCAGCGGCCGCGTTCGCGAGCGTGCAGGCGTTCGCCGTCGGGTACCTGGCACCGATCGTGGCACTGGGGATCGGGCCGGGAGTCGCACTCTACCTCTACTTCAAGCCGATCAAGTCGGTCGGCGATCACGTTCGCGCCATCGAGAAGCACCTCGTGGACGCGCTCTACCTCGTCGGCCGACAGGTGTCGGAGGGCGAATCGGTCGAAGCGGGCCTAGAGCAGGCCGCGGACAAGGTCCCGGCCGAGACCGGCGACCTGTTCGAGCAGGCTGCGGGCGTGCAACGTCGACTGCACGTCGACGTCGACGAGGCGTTCAACGGAGCGTACGGCGCGCTCAACGACGTTCCGAGTCCGCGAGCGAACGGGACGGCAGCGCTGCTGTCTATCGCGTCGAACGAGGGGAAGCCAGCGGGCCGGGCGGTGGTCGCGATGGCGGACCACCTGGAGGAACTCCAGGAGGTCGAGCGGGAGGCGAAACGACAGCTCTCGATGGTGACGGGAACGCTCGATCAGACGGCGTCGTTCTTCGGGCCGATCATCGCCGGTGCGACCATCGCACTGAGTAAGGTCATCGAATCGCGGAGTCAAGGTGCGAGCCTGTCGATGTCGGGTAGTGCGGAGGTCGCATCCGGGAGCGTGGACGCGGCGGGGCAGGCGGCGAACTCGGCGGGCGCGGCGAGTTCGCAAGCCACTGTGGCGTTCCCGACGGAGAGCCTGGCCATCGTCGTCGGCGCGTACGTCCTCATGATGTCCGTCATCTTGACGACGCTCTCGGTCGGTCTCAAGCACGGACTCGACCGGACGCTCGTCGGGTGCGCAGTCGGGAAGGCGCTGTTCACCGCGATGCTGTTGTTCACGGGGACGTTCCTCCTCACGAACGGCCTCATCGGTTGACCGGGCGTCTCGTCTGCTCGTCCCGGACCCGTCACAGCCGAGCGCCACCCGCGGCCCACTTATTATTATCTGGGAAAGATAGTATGTAAGTTTAAATAATTGCGGGCGTAGAAATCACTCATGGACTTCGAGGCGCCCGCCGACGGATGGTACGTCTTCATCGGCGTCGCCATCTTCAGTATCGCAGCGATGGGGCTGGCGCTCTCGATCCCCTCGACGCCACCACCGAACGCGAACGGCGTCGCGAACACGATCGACAAGGTCGGCGCACAACCGTACGGCGGCACCGCTCGATACGAACACGACGCCGACCGCTACTGGGTGAACCGAGACACCGTCGTCCTGAAGAACGACGGTGGGACGTCCCGCGCACTCGTCCGGTTCGGGACCATGGCACCGGCCTGGCCGGACGAGGATCTGGCCGCCGTCGTCCACGGCGATTCGCCGAAGGACGTCTTCGCAGACCAGGCCGCGTTCGAGGCCGCCGTCGAGGCCGCACAGGGCCACGTCCGCGATGCGGACGGACGCGTGTTCACGTCCGCGAGCGGGACGCTCGAAGTACGCAAGGTAACTTGGGGTGATTACTCTGTCATTCTCGTACTCGCCTGACGGAACGACCCGCGGCCAGACCGAACCGCTCGCCGCACTCATCGCCATCTCGACGATCGCACTCGCGATCGGCGTCTACGGCGGGTTCTTCACGGACGTGATGGACACGCGAACGGATCGGGACGTGAGCGAACCGACGCTCCAGAACGTCTGGCACACTATCGGTGAGGACTCGGTCTACACGGAGGGCGAACTTGCGGCCACGACCCTCCCGGACTCCGCAATCCCGACCCAGTACAACGTGTACGTGAACGTCACTGTCCTCGAAGACAGCGGCTGGGAGCAAGAGGAGGAAGCGCTGTACGGGTCGAGTGACGATGCGAGTTCGGTAACCGTCTCCGACCTCGTCGGCGTTGCGGACTTCGCGAGCCGCTCGATCCCCTATCAGACCGACGACGGGCGGGTGCGGAGCGCCCGCCTCAACGTGGTGGTGTGGCGCAAATGAGACCCGAGAACAGAGCGGTGAGTACGGTCGTCGACGTCGCACTCGCACTCCTCCTCGTCACCGCATCGATCGCGACGATGGTCGTCTTCCTCGGCGAGGACGATCAACCCACTGAGACCCGAAACCCCGACGAACTCGCACAGACGCTCTCCGCGACCACCATCACCGCCGAGTACTCGCTCGAGTCGCTCGAGAACAGTGACCAGTTCGAGGACGAGGAGTACTACGAGTACAGCCGACGGAATCACGGCACTGCAGTCGAACTCGTGGCGGACGCCACCGTCCGAAGCGTTACGTTCGACACCCCTGGCGACCGCACTCCCCTCAACGAGGGGAGCGAGCCGTACGTCGAAGCCGTCGAAGCGGGCGTAAACGAGCGCGTCACCGGCACGAACGAGAACGCGCACGTCGTTGCACTCTGGCGGCCGTACAACCGGTCGGACATCCAAGGTCGCATCGAAGCGGGGCCCACCCCGCCCGGCGACGCCGACGTCAGTACCACGACGATCCGCGTCGACAGCGGCATGGACCGGCTGACCGACGCCCGCATCGAGCGAGCGTACGATCGAGGTGGGAAACGGGCCGTCGCCACCCTCGTCGCCGAAACCATCGTCGACGGGCAGTTCCCACCGACAGCCACGCAGCTCGCCATCGAGAAACGCGGCTTCCAGGGGTCACTCGCCCGATACCGGTACAAACGGATGCGAAATATCCTGCAGTCGTACCCCGAGACGAGCAGTTTCAAGTATTCGACTGGGCCGTACGGTGCACCAGTGTACGAGCGCGACGTCGCAGACGCAGCGCAAGCGAACGAGGAGGTCGTCGACGAGCTCGAAGAGATCGTCCTCGAAGAGCTCGACGACAAGTACTTCGACGAGATGGATACCGTGACCGGGCAGACGCTCGCGGACGCCATTCAGACCGGACACGTCGTCGTCGTCGTCCGAACGTGGTGAACAGCATGCGAACGACTCCAACAGGACTACCGACTTCCCTCACCGACACATGAGTAAACGCCGCCGGAACACCATCACTATCGCATCGGACGACAGCGCGCGCGTGCCGTTCGCCATCATCGGCGTCCTGCTCCTTGTGAGTAGCGTCGCGGTCGTCGCCGTCAAGCAAACCCAGCCGGAGTCGACGGCCGAACAGTCCACGTCGACGGCGGAGGCGCTCCGACAGACCGAGGCCCTCTCTAGAACGGCCGTTCAGAGTGCTGCGAAGCAGGCGTTGAAGAAGGCAGCCAGGAAGCCGGTGACGGAGCCCTCCGACGGTCCAGCCGGCGAAGCGTTCGACGCCGGGTCCGCTGGGATGGACGATGATTCGTACGAGTACGACCGGCACGTCTTCCGGCGGTACGTCAAGCTCCGAATCTACCTCGCCGTGCAGGAGCAGCTGGCTTCGACCGGGCAGACGTTCCAGGGCGACGTCCGGACCGTGAGTTCGACGCCGGACGTCAGTTACTCGCAGGAGGAACTCGAGGCCGCGATCGATCGCGTGGAACTCACCGCCGGAATCGAGTCCGACGAGGACGACGTGGAGACGGGCGAGGTCGAGGTGACGGTCGAGGACGTCTCCGTCACCGCAATCAGGGAGGATGGGACGAAGGACACGCGGACGCGAGAGATCTCGCTCACGGTCCCGAGCACCGCGTTCGCACTCCACAACCGGACCGTGAAGTACGAGAAGCGACTCGACATGGGGTTCTTCGAGGCGGACGGCATGAACGGGTTCGGACGCCAGTTCGCGGCCCGGATATACCCGCTCGCCTACGCGAAGGCGTACTACGAGCGGGTAAACAAGGAATCGACGTTTGCCCCAGTCAAGGATGCCGAAGCGGACTTCCCGAGCATGGTCGAGAACTACGAGGCGGAGATCTTCGCGAACGATGCCGTCTACGGCGTTCAGAAGAACGTCTTCGGGACGAGCGACGAAGGTGCGAGGAACGCGATGGCCGGTGCCTGGACTTGCCTGTTCGCGCGCACCGGCGGGAAGCTCTTCGACCTGAAGAAGAAGATGAAGGACAGGTACGTCGAGTCGAGCCCGAAGGACCTGTGCCGAGCGACCCAGTTCATCGTCGGCGGCCCCAGCGGCGAACGCAAGAGCCTCACCGAACTCCTCGATGAGATCGGGGGTGGCGGGATGGCTGGAGAGGCACGCGACCAGTTGAACAAGCAAACGACGGTCCACATCCGCAACTTCTCGAACCCGTCCTACAACTGGGTGCTCAGTCGGAGCTACGAGTGGAAACAGAACGATCAGGATTGGTCGGAGGACGGAGCTGGTGACAGTCAGGAACCACCGAACAGCGACAAGGACGCCGTCTCCGGCGACAACGAGATGGAGATGCCGGACTCGAACTTCGAGACGGACGTTCTCGACAACATCATCGACCGGACGTACGAGGTCGACATCGGATCTGACGTCAGGACGTCCTCGAGCGGAAGTGAGAACCCCACCGTCACCACGCCGTCGTTCGAGGATTCGGAGAACTGGAGCGTCGACAGCGACAACAAGGTCCGGACGGACAAGTCCATCTCCGTCGAGAAGCGCTCGAGGATGGACGGTAGCGCGGACAGTTCGTGGCAGGACCTCCACACGGTCGCGGTCACGGTGGAGAAGTCGTACAAGCGGACGAAGGTGTGGGAGTACGACGGCCCGGAGGACCTGGGCCCGACCGAGACGCGGGAGTCGACGTCCTCGGTCACGTACGAGGTGGAGGTCACCACGAAGGCAAACCACAGCGAGCGGTCCATCATCGCCGACAAGGGCGTGTCGAACATCTACGAGGGTGGGCCTTCGGACGCAGACGGCCGGCCACCGCGGTACTTCGACGACGTCCCTGAGCGAGCGCTCACGACGGTCCTTTCGGTCGGAGGCGCGAGTTCCGTCGAGTCGGAGCTGGAGGACATCTCGCCGGAGGACGTTCACGGCGAGGGGGCCCTGCGGTCGAAGGTCGTCAACGACGACGACAAGATCGTCCTCGGTCCCAGTGAGCTGTTCGAGGACGGGGAGCGCGGGGAGGTCAGGGATTGGCTGCGGGCAGAGATCACGGAGACGAACGACCGCGTGAACAGTTCGACCGCGGATTGGGCGACGATGGAGGTCTCTCGGATGGACATGGCGACGGACGACGACGTGTTCTCGACGCTCAAACAGCGACTCAGGGACCGGCGGGACGCGATCGTGTACCGGGATTCGCGGACGGGCTACGACACGATCACGGAGAAGGCTCGCGCGGAGTTACGGCTCGTGTACGTTCGCCAGATGCGTCGGTGGATGGACGAGGTCGAGAGCCGCCGGAACGACGCTCGCGGGAACGTGAACCAGAATCTCTCCGATTCGGTCGAGGGAACGGAGAACGCGCTCACGGATGGGCTCCAGTTCGCGAACGGCGCGCTCGAGGATGCGCCGGACCTGGTCGGAACGTCGCCGCCCGGCGAGATCGGGAACTCAGACGTGTACGACGACGTGACGTTCCGCGTCGAGACCGCGCCGTCGTACCTGAGTCTGTCACCGGTGACGCGGAATACGGTTCCGGAGGTGCGGCCACGGGGTGAGACCGTCAGTGATCCGGAGAACACGTTCCACGCGTCGATGGCGGCCCGGAACAATGCATTGCTCCCGAATCCGGGCGCGCCGGTCGTGCCGTGGCCGAGCTTCTGGTACGTCTCCGTGAACAACGTGAACGTCCGCGTGAATGGCGAGTACGCGCGGTTCGCGGCGAGTGCGCGCACTGGCGGGCCGAGTGCTGAAAGTGCGACGACGTACGTCCGGCAACCCCAGCCCGTGCATCTCGAGATCAACGGGCTCCGGCATCGGGTCGGTCGGGTCGAAGCGGTCAACTTCTCGAGCATGACGTCGGTCGTGCTCGCGACACCGGGTGGGACGGTGATGCCGTACGGGAGTCTCGGCGCTGGTGACCGGGTCAGCGAGAAGCCCGGTGCGACGAAGCACGAGCTGACGGAGTGCTCGGTGACGTGGCCGTACGTCGGCCCCGGGTTCAGTCCGGAGAAGCAAGATCCCTCGAAGTGCGCGAACATCCCGAACGACGGCGGCACCACCGCCAGTAACGAGGAACTCCTCATCGGTGCACTCAGTGGCGACGGCGACGACATGATCGACCTCGCGTTCGGCGATGACGACGACTTCGAGACGAGCGCGTGCGACCTCCCGGACGAGGACGACGACAACAAGGTCCGCGCCAGCGTCAACGTGGCCGGTGACGCTGGCAAGCACGTGTTCAGCGACGTCGAACAGGTGCGCGTCCGACCAGCGGACGACGACGACGAGGATGAAACGGACGGCTGTCCAGACGAGCACTTCGACGTAACGTTCATTGATCTGGGGAAAGGGGATAGCGTACTCTTCGAGTACCAATCGAAAGACGGAGAAACGGAAACGATGCTCGTCGATGCCGGCGCGAACGCTCCCGCCCGGTACGAGGACGACCTCTCGAACACTCTCGCAGCGGAGATGGACGGTGAGGATCACACCATCGATCACCTCGTCGTCTCGCACAATCACTCGGATCACCTGAACCTGATAGACGACCTACTCGAGGACGAGGAGAACGACTTCGATATCGAGAACGTGCACTTCTCGGGGTCGTCGACCGGGAGCGGTACTGAAGCGGACATTGCCGAAGCGCTCGATGGGGAGGCGTCCACGGAAATCCTCCGAGCGGGGGACTCGATACGTTTCGGGGACGCCACTGCAAGAGTACTCAGGCCGGAAGGTACGGGTGACGTCGACGAGAAATCGGTCGTCATGAAAGTGATCTACGAGGATTTCACCGTCTTGACGACTGGAGACATACGTCAAGACCAGGAGCAAGCTCTGGTTGAGGAGCAGTATCTGGCGGACGTAGACGTACTCCAAGCATCGCATCACGGGACGAGCGCGGAGGGCGAAACGGTCGTCAGTGAGGAATTACTTGCTGCGACCACGCCCAAGAGCATCGTCATCTCGAACAGTAACAGGAGACGCCGTAATCAAGAGTTCGCACCGGATTGTGGCGTCTTCGACAGGGCGGAAGTAGCGGACATTCCCGTCTATTGGACGGCCGTTCACGAAGACGTCACGTTCGTCACTGGCGTCTTCGGTCCGGTTGTCGGACCGATGGATGGCGAGACGGCGCCGAGTGCACTCCGGGAAAGGCTCCCGTATCCCTGCGGAGACGACGAGGAGGCGATCTATCTCGTTCAGGACCAGCATCAAGTAGTATGGCCGAGCAGAGTGAAGTATGCGGATAGAGGTACGCACTCTGGGGTGGCTTGAGCAAACTCACGGTGACTTCAGGCGGTTCTGGACTGCCGAATGTGGGTCGTTCGACTTCCTGAACTCGATCGTCCCGTATCTCGGCCGCTACGATCCGGAGGCCCGGTATTATATTTCGGTGACTGTTTCAGATGCGGGGTTCGACGTGAGCGAGACAGTTGGCGACCACTACTCGACGGCAGTGCTGAACGCGGCGGTCGAAGGACCGGAACTGGCCCTCAGCGACCCTGACACCGCCCAGTCGGTTGGATACGTCGGGCTCGACTTCCTGCATCGGTCCTGGGCGGAACACGTTCGTGGGGACGGGTTACTACCCGAATCCGACCTCCAGGCGTGCATCGTTCTGGAGTACGACGAAGCGCTCACGCTCAGCGAGACGGAGATCACTCGGGCAGAGATAGCCGAGAAACGTGCGGCCACTGAAGAGCCGAGCCACTCCGGTTCCGCCGGTCGAGCTGATGAGTCGTCGGGCGGGGACCGCCGGTCTGGAGTGCGCCGGGTGCCGGGAACTGCCTTCGAGGTCGACTACGAGGGCCGGATATCGAACGAGGAAGCAGGGATGCTCGAGTTACCTGCAGGGATTTCGTCGGCATTCCCGCACGACGACGGACTCGTGGCTCTCGTTGGGGAATCCGATATCGAGAATAGGCGTGTGGAGGGGAACGTGCTGCGTCTCACGCGGGACTGCGAGGTCGACTGGTGGATGGACTCACTCCCGGATGAGTCCGGCCGCGTGACGTCCATCTGGTTCCTCGACGGTCGCCTCTTGGTGAGAACGTCGTCGGGGCCGGTGATCGAGGTCGACACTGCAAACGGGGCCGTCCTCGCGACCGACGTCTGAGGGTGGCATCCGAGCGACGGTGGTGCCGTACGGGAGTCTCTGGCTGCGCGACAGAGTGTCCCGGAGCAACGCCGGGGAGCACGAACTGCGGGGCCCCACGAACTGCGGGGCCCCACGAACTGCGGGGCCCCTCGAACGGCGAGTTGCTCATCGGCGACCAAATAGTTCGGTCGCGATCGGTTCGTTCCACCGGAGCGGTTCGATCGGGGGCGTCCGAACTCGGATTCCGCGAGTGCGCTGTCGGACCCGAAGATACAACGTGCCGACCGCGGTATGACCTATAGAATCCCTCGCAGTAGGGCGGCCGCTGGGGCGGGCGTCCGCGATAGATTACAACCATGACTGATTCAGCTATCGACCACTTGGATGCGTTCCGGACGTCGCTCGACGACGCGGGCGTGACGCACGAGACCGTCGGTATCGACGAGGCGACCGCCGCGATCGAGCGCGCTATCGAACCGCCTGCGGTCGGCGTCGCGTTGCACGTCGATGTATCGCTTCCCGCGGCGGTCGAGCGGGAGTTCGCGCCCGCGGCGCTGCAGGCGGCGCGGACGGGCGTCACGCCCGGGCGCCTCGGCGTCGCCGAGACGGGGTCGGTGCTGGTTCGGTCGACGGCCGACGCCGACGAACTCGTCTCGCTGTACCCGGACCGGCACGTCGCGGTCGTTCGCGCCGATGACGTCGTCGGGGACGTGTCGACGGCGACGGCGTGGCTCGACGACGAGGTCGCGGCTAGGGTCGACGCGGACGCCGACGGTGACGACGACGCCACCGCCGACGGAGACGACCCGGACGCGAACGCGGCGGGTGCCGGCCGCGACTCGCACGTGGTCGCGACGGGCGTGAGCGCGACCGCGGACATGGGTGCGCTCGTCGAGGGCGTCCACGGCCCCACGGAAGTACACGTCGTCGTCATCGACTCATGAGTTCGGAATCCAGGCGCGAGACGGCGGCGAAGATTCGTGCGCTCCTCGACACCGAGGGGCCGAACATCGAGGCGCAGGCACGGAACCTGAACGCGGGCCGGGTCGCCGCGACCGAGGACCTCGCCGAGTACGAGGACCTCCGGTCGCGCGCGAGAGCGATCAAGGAGGACGCGATCGCGAACGTCCCCGACCTCGTCGAGCGGGTCACCGAGGCGGTGGAGGCGAACGGCGGAACGGTGTACGTCGCCGACGACGCCGCGGACGCGAACGCGTACGTCGAGTCCGTCTGCGCGGACGCGGGGGCGGAGACGCTCGTGAAGTCGAAGTCGATGACGACCGAGGAGATAGACGTGAACGACGCGCTCGCCGACGCGGGCGTGGACGTCTACGAGACCGACCTCGGCGAGTTCGTCGTCCAGCTCGCCGAGGAGTCCCCGAGCCATCTGGTCGGGCCCGCGATGCACAAGTCCCGCGAGGAGATCGCGGACCTCCTCAACGACCACTTCGAGCCCGCCGAGCCCCTGGAGTCCGCCGCGGACATGACGGCGTTCGTCCGCGACTACCTCGGCGACAGGATCCGGGAGGCGGACGTCGGGATGACGGGCGCGAACTTCGTCGCCGCCGACTCGGGATCGATCGCGCTCGTGACGAACGAGGGGAACGCTCGGAAGTGTGCGGCGACCCCGGAGACGCACGTCGCGGTCGCGGGCGTCGAGAAGCTCGTTCCCTCCGTCGCGGACCTCGAGCCGTTCGTCCGACTGCTCTCGAGGGCTGCGACCGGGCAGGCGATCAGTCAGTACGTCTCCGTGCTCACGCCGCCCGTCGACACGCCGATCCCGGACTTCGACGCCGACGAGTTCGTTCCCGCGGACGCCCGCGACTTCCACCTCGTCCTGCTCGACAACGGCCGCATGGACATGCGCGAGGACGACGACCTCCGCGAGACCCTGTACTGCGTGCGCTGCGGTGCGTGCTCGAACTCGTGCGCGAACTTCCAGCAGGTCGGCGGGCACGCCTTCGGCGGCGAGACGTACACGGGCGGCATCGCGACCGGCTGGGAGGCCGGCGTCGAGGGCGAGGACGCCGCCGCGGAGTTCAACGACCTCTGCACGGGCTGTACGCGGTGCGTGAACGCCTGCCCGGTGAAGATCGACATCCCGTGGATCAACACGGTCGTCCGCGACCGCATCAATCGCGGCGCGGACTCCGGCGAGTTCGACGCGCTCGTCGAGGGCCTCACGCCCGACGAGGAACCCGCTGGTCTGGACCTCCAGAAGCGGTTCTTCGGGAACGTCGACGCGCTGGCGCGACTCGGGAGCGCGTTCGCGCCCGTCTCGAACTGGATCGCCGACACCCGGCCCGCTCGCGCCGCGATGGAGCGCGTGCTCGGCGTCGACCGCCGCCGCGACCTCCCGGCGTTCCGGCGCGAGACGCTCGTCGACTGGTTCGACGCCCGCGGCGGCCCCGCAGTCCCCGAGGGCGAGGCCGCACGGAGCGCGGTCCTCTACCCGGACACGTACACGAACCACGTCACGCCCGAGCGCGGCAAGGCCGCCGTCCGCGCGCTCGAGGCGCTCGACGTCCACGTCCGCGTCCCCGCCGTCCCCGGCTCCGGGCGCGCGCCGCTCTCGCAGGGCATGATCGAGACCGCGCGCTCGCAGGCCGAAGCCGTCAGCGACGCGCTCGCCCCGCACGTCGACGCCGGCCGCGACGTCGTCGTCGTCGAACCGAGCGACCTCGCGATGTTCGCCCACGACTACGAACGTCTCCTCGACGCCGACGCCGCCGACACGCTCGCCGACGCGAGCTACGAGGTCTGCGAGTACGTCTACGGCCGACTCGACAACGGCGCCAGCGCGGACGTGCTCGCCGAACTCGACGGCGACGTCGCCTACCACAGTCACTGCCAGCAACGCACCCTCGGCCTCGAAGCGCACACCGTCGCCGTCCTCGAGACACTCGGCGCGACCGTCCAGACGAGCGACGTCGAGTGCTGCGGGATGGCGGGGAGCTTCGGGTACAAGGAACAGTACTACGACCTCAGCGTCGACGTCGGCGAACCGCTCGCCGAGGACTTCGCAGACGCCACCCAGGTCGTCGCCAGCGGCACGTCCTGCGTCGACCAGCTGGAATCGCTCCTCGACCGCCCCGCCCCGCACCCGATCGAACTCGTCGCACCTCGCTGAACCGTCGCGGGCGACCGGACACTGCATCCCGTCGCGTCCTGCAGATCCGCGGATCCAGAGCTAATCGAGGTAGCCGAGGTCCTGGAGCTGTTCGGCGATCTCCTCGAACTCGGACTCGGTGAGCCCGCCGGACTGCTCGTGCTGGATGACGATGCTTCGCAGGAGGAATCGTACGAGGTCGCTCGTGGAGGAGAAGCTCGTGCCTTCGATGGTCTCGTCGACGCGGTCGGCGAGGTCCTTGGGGATGGAGACGGTGGTGTAGTCGGTCATGGCTTGGGTGAGGACGCGGAGGGTGAAGGGGTTTGCGTCCGCGGGTCGCGCGGTCTCGAAGCGGTTCGGTCGCGCGGGCGGGGCTGGATCATGGCTGTGGGAGCCGTCGGCGACGGGTGGACAGTTTCTTCTTGGTTCGTGCGATAGGGTGGGGTATGGGTATGCGGCCGCCTGCCGACGACGACGACGAGGAACCGGCGGTCGTGGCGTTCGGGATCGCCGCGGTCGACGACCGCCTGGACGGCTACGACGTGTCGTATCCTGCGACCGCCGACGAGATGCGCGAGACGGTGGGGCACGTGGAGGTCCCGTTCGACACGCGGGGGCACACCGTTCGCCTCGAGGAGGTGCTCGCGGACTGCGAGCAGTCCCGCTTCGAGGACGAACAGGACCTCCTGAACGCGCTCCATCCGGCGTTCGAGCGACGACGACAGCAGGGCGCGAGCGTCCTCGATCGCGTCCGGCGCGTCCTCCCGTTCTGACCGACGAACCCCGACGGCCGTGCGACGCGACTCGTGATCCATTCTACCGGCGGTTTCCGCCTCGCGTGTCGTGTCGGCCCCAGAACAGTTACGGAAGTCGACCGCAGAAGGGGACGTGATGAATCGACGGGCGATCCTCGCGAGCCTCGGCTCACTGTCGGTCGGCGGCTGCCTTCGACTCGCGGACGGCGCGTCGACGACGCAGGACGGGACGCGGTCCGAGGAACCGGACGTGGACACCGGGACGACCACGGGGCGGCCCGATCCTGCAGTCGAGGTGTCGACGGTCGACCCGCCCGCCAAGCTCGGTATCGGGACGACCGAGCAGGTGACGGTACGCGTCGAGAACCGGACCGAGGGCGTGTTCGACGGGGAGATCCTCCTCTTGTTCGACCGGGAGGTCCAGACGGCCGAATCCGTGACCGTGGCAGGAGAGTCGACCGTCCAGCAGACGATCACGTTCGAACTCGAAGCCCTCACGGAACGGACGGTCGAGGTCGAGGTCCGCGCCGCCGGGTTCCGGAAGGTGGTGTTCAGGCGGACGGTCGCACCCGCGACGTACGCCGTCCGCCTCGAATGGGGGGCAGCGGAGCAGAACAGCGCCGAAAGCTGGACGAGTATCAAATCGTTCAGATGCTACGAGATTCGCGTCGAGACCGAGTGGGAGACGCTCGCGGTCTACGACGTCGGTAACCCCGAAACGGAACCGCGATTCCTCACGGACACCGGGTTCGCAACAGAGGATACTCACGGGACCTTCCGTTGGTTCGGCGGCGGCGACACGGGGACGAGTATCGCGTTCGAGGGCGTCGACGTCGCAGACGCAGCCCGGCTCGTACTCGTTGGAACACCGGCGTCGGAACTCGACGAACTCCCCGTCGAAGGGTACGTCGGTGAGATCCAGACGGACGCGACGACGTGGACGAACGAGTTGCAAGCGCACACGCTCTCGCTCAGCCTCGAGGACTGACTTGGTCCCACGACAGTCGGTTCGGCTCGCGGAACGCGTTAGTCGTCGTTCGGCCGATTCTCGGACGGTTTCGCGGTGCTTCCGTCGGTGGTGCTCGCGGGTCTCTCCTCGGGCGCGTCGTCGCGGAGTGCATCGTCGACGTCGTGTTCGTGCGCTCCCGGTCGCCGGGTCTCGCTCGGGTCTCGGCGCGCGATGCGTTCGAGGCGCTGGCGTTGCTCCTCGTGAAGCGAGACGAGGAGGTCGGCGAGGACGCCGAAGATGAGGAACTGGACGCCGAGGATGAAGATGAATCCGCCAGCGGGCGCGAGCACCTCGTGAGAGATCCGGTTGACGAACCAGTCGTAGAGGACGTAGAACCCGATGACCGTCCCGAGGAGCGCGAAGACCCCGCCAACGGACCCGAAGTAGAAGAGGGGGTTGTGGGTCTTCGCGCGGAGGTAGAGCGTGAGGAGGATGACGCCGCCGTCGCGGAACGGCCGGAGGTTGGACTCGCTGGCGTCGGGGCGGGAGATGTACGAGACGTCGACGACCTGGACGCGCTGACCGTTCCGGCGGGCTTCGACCGCCATCTCGGTCTCGATCCCGAAGCCGTCCGCGTTCAGGTTCATTTCGCGGAACGACTCGCGCGTGAACGCGCGGTAGCCCGAGAGGATGTCCGCGAGGTGCTGGCCGTGGATGGCCGCGAACCCGTGATTGATCATGCCGTTCCCGAACTGGTTGAGTTTCGGCATCGCGCCGGCCTCCATGTCCGCGAACCGGTCGCCGACGACGTGGTCGGCGCGTCCCTCGATGACGGGTTCGACCATCGCGTGGGCGTCCTCGGGCCGGTACGTGCCGTCGCCGTCCAGCATGAGGATGTACGGGCGGTCCGTGTACGCGACGCCGTCGCGGACGGCCTGGCCCTTCCCGGAGCCGCGGCCGCCCTCCGTCTGCGTGATGACTTCCGCGCCGGCGTCGCGCGCGAGCGCTCGCGTCCCGTCCGTCGAGTGACCGTCGACGACGAGCACGTGGTCGAATCCCTCCTCGCGCATGCCGGTGACGACCTCCTCGACGGTCTCGGCCTCGTTGTACGTCGGCACCAGCACGCAGACGTCGTCGTACTCGCCCATTCTCTCTCGGTCATCCTCGCCACAGCGGGAAAAACCCCTAGCGTTCTCGCAGACGGTCCAAGACGGGTCGGGCGCTGGCAGGCGGAGTGGACTCGTCCTGCGGAAACGGACCCTCGGCCGGACCGTCGGTAGTGGCCCGTTCCAGTCGAGTAGTCGCTGCATAGGCGGCGACGGACGACGTGTTCCGTGCGGTAGATTCTCCATTACTTTGCGGGTTTCTCGCGGAGTGTGTCTCGAAATGGAGGTCCTCGTTACCGGCGGCAGTGGCTTCATCGGGTCGCATCTGGCCGAGCACGTGCTCGCGGAGACCGAGCACGACCTGCACCTCGTCGACGACTTCTCGACGGGCGATCGCGGGAACGTCGCGGGACTGACCGACGAGGCACGCGTCACCGTCGACGAGCTGGACGTCCGGAACGCCGCCGCGGTCCGCGAGGCGGTGGCGGACGCGGACGTCGTCTACCACCTCGCGGCCGCGGTCGGCGTCGAACTCGTCGTCGACGAACCGCTCCGGTCGCTACGGACGAACGTCCAGGGGACGGAGAACGTCCTGGACGCGGCCGCGGAGGACGGAACGCCCGTCTTCGTCGCGTCCTCCTCGGAGGTGTACGGGAAGTCCACAGCGGTGCCGTTCGGCGAGGACGACGACCGCGTGCTCGGCCCCACGACCGTCCCGCGGTGGGGGTACGCGAACGCGAAGGCGATGGACGAGTTCTACGCGCTCGCCCACCACGCGGAGAACGACCTTCCGGTCGTCGTCGGCCGGTTCTTCAACACCGTCGGCCCCAGACAGATCGGCGACTACGGGATGGTCGTCCCGACGTTCGTCGAACAGGCGCTCGCGGGCGACCCCATCACGGTGTACGGCGACGGCACGCAGACGCGGAGCTTCACGCACGTCGCGGACACCGTCCGGGTCGTCCACGACCTCATGACGACGCCCGACGCGATGGGGAAGGTCGTCAACGTCGGCTCGGCGAACCCCGTGAGCATCAACGAACTCGCCGAGCGCGTCCTCGACGTCACGGACTCGGACTCCCGCATCGAGCACGTGCCGTTCGAGACGGCGTTCGGCGACGACTTCGAGGAGCCACGGGACCGCGAACCGGACGTCTCCCGGCTCCGCGAGACGATCGGGTGGGCGCCCGACGGCGACCTCGACCGCATCCTCGCGGACGTCGTCGCGGAGCGACCTGAAGAGACCGAGGTGTCCGCATGACGACTGAACCCTCCCGCACGGAGACGGAGGTGCCGGCATGACGACTGGCTCGCTGCACGAAGCCATCGCCGACCGGTCGGCGACGGTCGGCGTGCTCGGCCTCGGGTACGTCGGGCTGCCGCTGAGTCTCGCGTTCGTGGACGCGGGGTTCGCGGTCCGCGGGTTCGACGTCGACCAGTATCGGGTCCGCGAGCTCCAGGCGGGCTTGAGCTACGTCGACGACGTCACGGACGAGGAACTCCAGCGCGGGCTCGAGTCCGGGTTCGAGCCGTCGGACGACCCGAGCGTGCTCGCGGACTGCGACGCGTACGTGCTCGCGGTCCCGACCGGGATGGACGACGCCCCGGACATGTCCGCGATCGAGGCCGCCTCTCGCACCGTCGCCGAGCAGTCCGGGCCGGGCGAGACGCTCGTCGTCGTGAGCAGCACCGTCTACCCGGGCGCGACCCGAGAGGTCGTCGCACCGATCGTCGACGACGCCAGGGACGCCCCGACCCGTTTCGCGATGGTCCCCGAGCGCCTCAACCCCGGTGGCGAGTACGCGTTCGGCGACATCCCGCTCGTCGTCGGTGCCGACAGCGACCGATCCAGAGCAATCGCCGAGGCCCTGTTCGACGCGGTCGTCTCCGAGACGTACCCGGTGTCGTCGACGCAGACCGCGGAGCTGACGAAGACCCTCGAGAACACGTACCGGATGGTGAACATCGGGCTCGTGAACGAACTCGTCTCGCTCGTCGAAGGCATGGACGCGGACCTCTGGGAGGCGATCGACGCCGCGGCGACGAAGCCCTTCGGCTTCCAGCCGTTCCGCCCCGGCCCGGGCGTCGGCGGGCACTGCACGCCCATCGACCCGCAGTTCCTCGCCTGGCGCGCGCGACGCGACGGCACCGAGCTCTCGCTCGTCGAGGGCGCACAGACCGTGAACGACGACATGCCGGCGCTGGTCGCCGAGCGCGTCGAACGCCTCCTCCGCGCTCGCGGCGTCGACCCCGCGGACGCCAGCGTCCTCGCACTCGGCGCGTCGTACAAGCCAGACGTCGGCGACGTCCGGAACTCGCCCGCGCTCGACGTCCTCTCGGCCCTCCCCGAGGAGGCAGCGGTCGTCGTCGCCGACCCCTACGTCGACGCGAGCGACGTCCCCCGGGAACTCGTCCGCGACGTGACGCCCGCCGACAGCGAGCGCGCGGACGTCGTCGTGCTCCTCGTCGACCACGCCGCGTTCGACCTCCACGCCATCGGCGACGCCGCCGACGTCGTGTTCGACGCCCGGAACGCGATGCCCGACGACGTCGCCGCCGACGTCGTCGCGCTCGGCGACCTCGGCGACGACCCCACGGCGGACAGCCGCGGCGAAGGCCTCCTCCTCGAAGGCGAGTGACCCGACCGGGTTCGCCACCATCGACGTGTGAGACGGTCGCGCCGTCGGACCGGATGCCGTCATCGTTTTGCCCCCCGCCGGGGAATCGAGGGGTATGAACTGGCTCGTCTTCGCTGCCGCGGTGGCGGTCGCGCTGACGCTCGCGCCCTACGTCGCGTTCGGCGTCCTCTACGCTATCGTCCGCCCGTCGGGATCCCCGGCGGCGAAGGAAGCCGCCGAGCCCGAGGTGAGCATCGTCCTCCCGACGTACAACGAGTCCGGGATCGTCGAGCAGAAACTCGAGGACGTCATGGCGCTTTCCTACCCGATGGAGAAGGTCGAACTCGTGGTCGTCGACTCCTCGGAGGACGAGACGCCCGAGATCATCCGGGAGTTCTTCGCGGACCGCGAGCACCCCGAGTTGAACCTCATCGAGGAGACCGAGCGACGCGGGCTCGCACCGGCGCTGAACGACGCGTACGCGGCCGCCGAGCACGAGATGGTGGTGAAGACCGACTGCGACTCGCTGCTCCCCGAGGACGTCCTCAGGGAGGCCGCGGCGAACCTCGCGGACGACGACGTCGCCGCCGTCACGGGCACGAACGTCGAAGTCCTCGGGGGGAGCGAGGTCGAATCCGGCTACCGCGGCGTCCAGAGTCACATCCAGACGCTCGAGAGCCACCTCGACTCGACGTTCATCTTCCACGGGCCGTTCTCCGCCTTCGAAAACGACGCCATCACGCCGATCGACCCGAACTCGCTCGCGGACGACACCGAACTCGCGCTCCGGATCCGTCGGCAGGGCCCCGAGAACAGGGTCGTGTTCGACCCCGCGGTCCGCTACAAGGAGGCGAGTCACTCCGCGTTCCGGAAGCGCCGCACGCAGAAGGACCGCCGCGGCATGGGCCTCATCCGGCTGCTCGCCCAGCACCGCGACGCCCTCGGCAAGCACGGCAACTACGGGACGGTCGTCCTCCCGTTCAACTGGTGGTTCATGATCGTCTCCCCGTGGCTCGTCATGCTCGACGTCCTCCTCGTCGGCGCCGCCGCCGCGTCCGTCCACGTCCTCGCCGGCGTCGGCGTCCTCGCCGCACTCGCCGGATTCGTCGCACTCGGCTCGCGGGACAGCCTCGGCCCGCTCGCCCCCCTCTACTCGCTGTTCGACACGCAGGTGTCGCTGTTCCGCGCCAGCATCGAACTCCTCCGCGGCAAGGGCGACGGCACCTGGGAGGTCGACGAGGAACTCCGCGAAGCGTTCGAGAACTGAGCGAATCGAGTGACTCCGTCGACGAGCCCCGGACGGCCTCCGCTCCGAACGTCTTCGTCCGAGAAGTCGAACGCTGGCCTCAGTACGTTTCGAGTTCGACGTCGAGTCGTTCGAAGTCGTCGACGTTCCGCGTCAGAACGGGTTCTTCGAGGACGGCGGCCGTTGCTGCGATGATGACGTCACCGTCGCCGACGGCGTTACCGTCGTTCATGAGTTCCCCCGAGAGTCGACCGGCTTTCCGCATTACGGCCGAGTCGGCTGGTTGGATCGGTTTCGAGGCGAGCACGTTCTCTATTTTCTCCCGTTCAGATCCGGGCTGGTTCGAGCGGGCGGCTCCGTAGTACAGCTCGAACAGCGTCATCGCCGAGAGCCGCTGCTGGACGAGATTTGACTCCAGTTCGCGAGCCTTCTCGACGGCGCCTTCGTCGCCGTTCATGAGGTCGATGAGGAACGACGTATCGAGGAGCACGTCCTAGGCCTCCCGCATCTCGTCGGCGACGTCTTCGAGTTCGTCGCTACGGCGTTCGCGTCGCTCGTCGACGGCGGCGCGCATCGCGTCGGCGTCGTCGTCGTCCAGGATGCCTGCGAGTTCGAGGAGCGACCGTTCCCCGGCGAGCCGGAGCACGACGTCCGAAAACGTCTCCCCCTCGCGTTTATGGGCCGCAAGCCGCTCGTAGGCGTCCTCGGATAGACGGATGCTTTTCGACATATGCATACGGTTGTATGCAGTCGCAGTTAGGCGTTTCGCCGCGGCGACCTGGAGTGTTCCAGAGGTTCGACCGACTCGATGTGATGCGCCGAACTTTCTTGCCGTCGTCGCTCGAAGTCGACGTATGCTCTCGGGGTTGTCGTGGCTGGCGCTGGAAGTGAAGGAGGTGCCGGTGGCGAGCGAATTCTACGCGGAGACGCTGTCGATGGGTGCGCTCGAGGACGCCGACCTGCCCGCGTCGCTCGCGCGCGCCGGCGAGCAGGCCGCGTTCGCAGCCGGCGACACCGCGCTCGTGCTCCGTCGGCCGAACGCGGTCCCGCGCGGCGGCCTGCACACGCACTACGCGATGTCGATCCCCTCCGAGGAGTACGACGAGTGGTGGGAGAACCTCGAGGCGGCGGGTTTCGACCTCGACGAACACGTGTTCGGGGACGCGCGGTCCCTCTATCTCTACGACCCGGACGGGAACTGCGTGGAACTCGGCCAGCAGGCCGTCGACGGTCCCGGCGTCGACGGCGTGTTCGAGGTCGTCCTCGAGGTCGCGGCCCTCCAGCGCGCGGAGTCGTTCTACGCCGACCTCGGGTTCGAGACCGTCGACGAGGGAGCGGGCCGGAAGCGCGTCCGCATGCACGGCCCGATGGCGCTCGAACTCTGGGAACCACACCTCGGGCTCGCGGACGCTCGCGGCGGCGTCCACGTCGACCTCGGGTTCGCGACCGACGACCCCAGCGAGGCGGTCGACGCGGTCGCGGACCGCGTCACCGACCGAGAGGAACTCGACGACGCCGCTGGGTCCTGCGGCGCCGTTCGCGTCCACGACCCGGACGGGCACGTCCTGACGTTCCACGCCGAGTGATCCACAGACCGGTCTCGCTCGACCACGCACCGGATTATACTTCGACGTCGGGCGCGCGCCACGCCAGGACGACACCGGCGAGCGCGACCACCAGACCCGCGAGGAACGCCGCCTGGTAGCCCGAGCGCTCGATGAGTTCCCCGGCGACGATGGGGGCGAGGAACGCGCCGAACAGGCCGACGCTCGTCATCGTCGAGATGGCGGTCGTCGTCACCTCCTCGGGGACGACTTCGGTCACGTACGTGAACAGGAGGCCGAGCGAGAGCTGGATCGTGAACCCGGAGACGACGGTGAACGCGACGACCGCGGGGACCTCTGCGATCGCGACGAACCCGACGAGCGCGGGCGTCGTCCCGAGGAACGAGAGGACGACGACGGGGCGTCGGGCGCCGCCGAAGAAGCGGTCGGAGAGGACGCCACCGCCGGTGCGTGCGACGACGCCGACCGCGGGGAACAGCGCGGTGAGGGCGCCGGCGAGCGCAAGCGAGACGTCGAGCTGGTTCTCCAGGTAGCTCGGGAGCCACGTGTTGAGGAAGAGGTACAGCGAGAACGCGAGGAAGGACAGCGTGGCGAGCGTCCAGACCGCGCGGTTCGCGAACACGCTCCGGAACTGCGCGCGCGACGCGGGTGGCGTCTCGACGACGTCGCGGAACGACTCGCCGGCGGTCGCGGCGAGGAACGTCGCCATGCCGAGGACGGCGACGGTCGCGAAGAACGGGAAGATCGCCGGCCACCCGAAAGCGTCGGCGACGAGCGGGGAACCGAACTGGCCGAACGCGAACCCGACGGGCGCGCTCGCGGTGAACGCGCTCACGGCGGTCGCGCGGACGTCGGCGTCGACGGCCTGCCCGACGACGTCAGCGCCCGCGTTCCAGAACACGACGTACGCGAACCCGCCGAGCGCGCGGGACGCGAACAGCGACCAGTACGACCCCTCGGTGGCCGCGACCCACCCCCAGACGCCGGCGACGAGGAGCGCGAGCGCGGCGGCGGTGACGGCGTTCCGGACGTCGAACCGGTCGAGCGCGACGCCGACGGGGACGCTCAGGACGACCGCGGTCAGGTACATCACGCTCACGAGCCAGCCCGCCGCCGTCGGTCCGATCTGGAGGCCGTCGCGGACGAGCGGAATCACGCTCGCGGGCGCGATCTCGTACGCGCCAGCGGCAGCCGACAGGACGAACATCCCGGCGACGAGCGCGATCGTTCGCACGTCGACGCCGCGGACTCGATAGCTATCGCTCACTGCGTTGACGTTCGGGGCCGACGATATAATACGACGGAAAGCGGCGGACGCGGCCGCGGTCGCGGGCGGCGCAGTCGTCGAGGGGGTCCGCGTCGCGGTGCCGTCAGCGGCGGCGGGCGTCTCGTGGCGGTCTGCGCTCGGGAAGCCGTCTGGCGTTCAGAGGTCGCTCGTGTCGATCTCGATGCCCGGCGGTGCGACGATGAGGAACCCCCGGAAGTGGACGAGTTCGCCGTCGTCCTCGCGGACGTCTCGCGCGAATCCGGCGGCGAGTTCGTTCACGTCGCCCTGGACGTCGAGCACGAGGACGTTCCCGGACATGACGGCGTCGTGCCACTCGCGGCTGGGCGTCGTCCCGTCGAGGACGCCCAATCGGATGCTGCCCGCCATCTCACCCTCCGCTTCCTCGTCTTCGAGGTGGTCCTCGACGGCCCGCAGGTCGAGGTCGAAGTCGCTCATACGCCACTCCTTGGTGGGCCGGAACTAAACAGTTCCGTCCACGCGAACGCCGGAACCGCCCGATTTCGTCCGTGAGAACGACCGTCGTCGGCCGGTCGTGCAGGCGAGTACGCGACCGACGCCGGTCGCTCGTGGAACAGGTTTATCGCCGCCGTCGCCGTCGTCCCCACTATGAGTCTCGACGTGGACGTCCCCGAGCCGCCAGAGCTGGAGTCCCACGACCCGAACGAGTACGAGGACGCCGAAGTCGTCGGCGACACGGACTATCGGCGCGACGAGATCGAGGGGTTCCTCGAGGACGGGGCGTGGGAGCGCGCGTTCGACGAGTGGAGCGACGACACCGGGATGGACGACGACGAGTACGCGATCGTCGAGGATCTCGGGTTGCTCGGCGAGTTCGACTTCTTCTGGGACTCGTACGCGGAGCGCGTCGGCTATCACGCGCCGGGCATCCCGGAGGACTGGAAGGAGCGGAACTATCACCCGGATATCGACTCGTGGGGCGTGGCCTCGAGCATCAACGCGTCCCTGACGGAACTCGGCCAGGTCGTCTGCGACGTCCTCAAGGCAGAGTACATCGACTGGGAGGGCGACTACGAGGAGCCCGACGACCTCCCGGACTTCTGACGACGCGGACTCCCTCGTCGAGCTGGGTCGCGCTGGCGGCCGCTACTCTCGCCCGGTGGCGACGCTGCGGGGGTCGCCTTCGCACAGCGGGTCCGAGCAGTCGTCGTCGGGGCCGTCGAGGCGCTCCCCGCAGCGCGAGCATTCGAACGCCTGTACCGTCTCGTCGGGAGCCTTGGTACGTTCGCCCATCTTTCCAGGATAGCTATTGATATCCACGGTAATAAATCCTGTTTCGGTGCGACATCTCGACACCTAGCGCTGTGTCCGGGCGACCGGTGCGCGCACTGGGGTCGGATCGACTGTCGGCGTCGAGTGGCGACTACTCTCTGCCGACTACTCTCTGGCGACGGCGATGTTCCGCGGCGTCCCGTCGCAGAACGGGTCGTCGCAGGAGTCCGCTTCGCTCTCGAGGCGCGCGCCGCAGCGCACGCACTCGTACTCGGCCCCGTTCGGCGTGTACGCGTCCGTTCGTACCATCGTGGTTGTGTGTGACTAACTCACGCAGTTAAGGCTCACCCTGAATGAACACCACATCCTCCAGAAGAACCCATATTGTTTAATGCTGTCCAAGGGTGGTGCCCGACCGTCCAGTTTTGCCCCGGGAAACGACGCTTGGCGGGACAGCTCAGGCGCTCGGTCAGGCCGACGCGACCAGTCGGTACGTCTCCGGTCGTTCGCTCCCGGCAACCACCTCGAACCCCGCCGTCTCGAGTGCGTACGCGGCGTCCTCGAGCGCGTACCGCTCGTCGGTCGGCGGCCCGTCCTCCCCGATGCCGGTCGCCGACCAGTCGACCGTCACCAGGCGCGCGCCCGATGCGAGCACGCGTCGCAGCTCCGCGAACGCGGCCTCGCTCGCGTACTCGTGGTGCGTCATCGTCGAGAACGCAGCGTCCAGCTCGCCGTCGCCGAACGGCAGGTCGTCGACCGCGGCCGTCACCGTCTGGACGTTCGCCGGCACGCCCTTCTCGCGGTACGCGTCGTGCATCTCCGACTGGACGTCGACCGCGTACACTGACCCCGCGAACGGCGCGACGTCGTCCGTGTAGAACCCGGTACCGGAACCGAGGTCCGCGACCGTCTCCGAGCCGTCGAGCGCGAGCGCGGCGACGAGCTCCTCGCGCGAACAGTACCGGTAGCGAGACGGGTCCTCGAGCGCGTCGGCGCGCTCCACGGGGAACGTGTGGAATCCCATACCGACGCTACCGCGGCGAGCGACAAGAACCCCGCTGTCGCGGCACCCAGACCGGCTCGCGACCTTGACCGACGACCCAGAGCAACGATGGCCGCAGGCGATCTCACTCCGCCGGTGGCGCGACGCGTGACCGGTCGCTTTCGAGGACGTCGCGCAGTCCCGGAGGGTAGAGAGGTTCCGCGCGCGCTTCGAGGTCGTCGAGCGTCGCCCACTCGGTCTCGTACGTGACGTCGGTGTCGTGCTCGACGCCGTGCATCGACCGTCTCGCGTACCGGTCGTCGTCCGTGAACGCGACCTCGTACACGAAGCAGAGCTCGTGGTTGCGCTCGCCGCAGAACTCGAAGCGGTTCTCGACGACGCCCGCGAACCCCTCGACGGTCACCGTCGCATCGAGTTCCTCGTCGTACTCGCGAACGACGGCCTCGGTGGTCGTCTCCCCGAACTCGACGCCGCCGCCCGGCGGCCGATGGAACACTTCGCCGTCGTCCTCGAACGGACCGAGGCGCGAGACGAGCAACTCGCGCCTCCCGTGCTCGTCACCAGTGCGGTCGCGCTCACCAGCACGGTCGCGCTCACCAGCACGGTCGCGCTCGCCCGCCTCGACCGTCTGCGGGTCGCGCCAGACGACCCCCAGGACCATCGGTCGAACGTCCCGCTCGTCGGCATCAGTCATGGACGCAGGCGAACGACAGCGGCGAGGAAGAAGTTATCGGAGTTCGGGCGCGACCTCGCTCCCGAGGCGGTCGATGCACTCGATCATCTCGTCGGTCCCGACGCCGGGGTGGTACGTGCGGAAGATGAAGTGGACGTCGTCGCCCAGCGCCTCCCGGTACGTCTCCAGTTCCTCGACGACCTGCTCGGGCGTCCCGTAGATCGCCTGCTCCTTGAGCTCCCGCTTGCGTTCGTCGTCGAGTTCGTCGACGGGCTCGCCGCCGAAGATCTCCGCGTACCGCCGCTGGATGTAGAAGTAGCCGTCCTTCATCGTCTCCCAGGCCTCCTCCTTCGAGTCGCCGACCCAGCCGTGCTGGAGGACGTAGTTCGTGAACTCGCCGTCGACGCCCTCGTGCTCGCGGACGTTCTCGATGTCCTCGACGCGCTTCTTCACGCCGCCGATGGAGAACTTCGAGGGCGCGCACCAGCCGTCGGCCTCGCGGGCCGCACGCCGCACCGCGGGCTTCGCGCCGCCGCCGAGCATGATCGGGACGTCGTTCCCGACCGGCTTCGGCGTCACGTTCACGTCCGAGTCGACGTCGTGGAACTCCGCGTCGTACTCCAACGGGCCCTCGCTCCACGCCGCCTTCAGGAGCGCGACCTGGTCGGCGAGGCGCTCCGCGCGCTCCTCGATCGGGACGCCGAACGCGTCGAACTCCGCCGGATTCGACCCGATCGCCAACCCGAGGGTCACGCGGTCGCCCGCGATGTTGTCCACGGTCGCGACGTCCTCCGCGAGCCGCACGCCGTCGTACAGCGGCGCGAGCGCGATGCACGTCCCGATCTCGATCTCCTCCGTCGCCGCGGCGAGCGCGCCCAGGCTCGGCATCGTCCCCGACAGGTAGCCGTCCTCCAAGAAGTGATGCTCCGAGACCCACACCGAGTCCAGGCCCGCGTCCTCGGCGGCGCCCGCGACGGTCAGCATCTCGTCGTAGAGCTCGTCCATCGAGCGGTCGTCGTCCGGCCGCGACTGACAGGTGAAAAGGCCCGTACCGAGTTCCATACGTCGACCTCGAACCCCGCCGACATTAAGGGTTCGCGACGCGGCGCCGGTGCCGAACTCGCACCAGATTCATACTACCCCGTCCGAATGAATCGATATGACCGTCTACGAGACCGACCTTCCGGGGGTCGGCAAGAAGTTCGAGGTGGAACTCGGTGGCGGGGAACGACTCGTCGTCGTCGTCCACAACACCGGGAAGCGCGAGGTGTTCCGGAAGGACCACCCCGACGCCGACGCGAACAAGGTCCTCGAACTCTCCGATCGCCTCGCGCGCACCGTCGGCTCCATCCTCGAGGGCGCGCACTTCCAGCCCGTCGAGAGCGACCGCGTCGAGACCATGCTCGCCGACGGCACGCTCCTCGAGTGGTACACGGTCGACGCGGACGCCGAACTCGTCGGGCAGACGCTCGCCGAAGCCCGGATCCGGGAACGCACGGGCGTCTCCGTCGTCGCGATTCAGCGCGAGGGCGACCTCGTCCCGTCACCGGGGCCGGATTCGACGATCGACGCCGGGGACACGCTCGTCGTCATCGGTGCACAGGGAGACGTCGACGACTTCGACGAGCTCGTGACCAGCGGTACCGTCGAGAACTGATGGGGGCCTCCACGTGATCGTTCGTGGCGAGTGAATTCGCCCTCCTGGAACTCGGCGTGCTGTTCGCGACGGTCGCCGTCGTCGGCGCCGTCGCGAGCCGCGTCAGACAGTCCGTCATCCCGTTCTACATCGCCGCCGGAATGCTCCTCAACCCGTACGTGAGTGGGCGACTCACGGCGTACTCGCTCGCGGAGACCGAGTTCGTCGCGCTCGGCGCGGAGCTCGGGATCGTCCTCCTCCTCCTGTTCCTCGGCCTCGAGTTCAACCTCCAGCGGCTCCTCGAGAGTCGAGACCGCATCGGGAAGGCGGGAACCGTCGACTTCGTCGTGAACTTCGGCGTCGGCCTCGTCCTCGGGTACGTCGTGTTCCGGGCGGCTCTCCCGGCGTTCCTGGTCGCTGGCGCGGTCTACATCTCGTCGTCGGCGATCATCTCGAAGTCCCTCATCGACCTCGGGTGGGTCGCGAACGACGAGGCCAGCCCCATGCTCGGCACGCTCGTCTACGAGGACCTCGTCATCGCCGTCTACCTCGTCGTCGCGTCGGCGCTCCTGCTCGGCGGCGGCGACATCGGGGACGCACTCCAGTCGATGGGGATAGCGGTCGGCTTCATCGTCGTACTGCTCGTGGCCGTCCACTACGGCACGCCGTTCTTCGAGCGCGTCCTCGACACTGGCTCCAAGGAGTTCCTCGTTCTGCGCGCCATCGGTATCACCGTCCCCGTCGCCGGTCTCGGGCTGGCGCTCGGCGTGAGCGAAGCGGTGACGGCGTTCTTCGTCGGGATGGCGTTCTCCTCGACCACTCACGTCCACGACATCGAGTCGATCCTCGAACCGCTCCGGGACGTGTTCGCCGCGATCTTCTTCTTCTGGATCGGGCTCGTCACTGACCCGTTGCTCTTCGGTGACGTCCTCTGGCTGATCGCGCTCGCCGTGGTCGTGACGACCCCGACGAAGCTCGCGAGCGGGTACATCGGCGGTCGGATCTACGACCTGGACGTGAAACGCTCGACGCGCGTCGGACTCGGGATGACGACGCGCGGCGAGTTCACGCTCATCATCGCCACGCTCGCGCTCTCGGGCGCCGGCACGACGCTCCCCGAGGACGTCGCGAACACGATCTACGCGTTCGCCGTCGGGTACGTGCTCGTGATGAGCGTTCTCGGCACGACGCTGATGCAGTACTCGGACGTGATCGAGGACGCCGTCGTCCCGCGCATCGAGGCGATGTCGAGCGAACGCGGCGCCGAGGAGTGACCCGCCCGTCGAGGGTCGTCCGCAGTCAGGCGGTCCGGAGGTGGTGGAAGACGTACGTCTGGACGTAGCCGGCGTACTGGCCGCCGAAGCGCTCGCGGAGCGCGCGCGACGTCTCCGCGTAGTTCCCCTTCTCGCAGTCGGGGTAGTGGTCGGCGACGACGGTCTGCATCCACGTGTCGAGCGGGATGGCTTCGAGGTAGTCGAGCGAGAACAGGAGGACGCAGTCCGCGACCTTGTCGCCGACGCCGACGAACCGCGTGAGGTACTCGCGGGCGGCCTCGTACTCGCGGCCGCGGGCGTCGGCGGGGTGGGCGGTGCCGTCGGCGACCATCTCCGCGGTCCGCTTCACGTACGGTGCGCGATAGCCCAGTCCGAGGTCGCGCAACTCGGCTTCCGTGGTCGCGGCGAGTTGCGCTGGCTTCGGGAACGCGTGGTACGTATCGCCACGGAATTGGACGGAGTCGCCGTAGGCGCGGGCGAGACCGCTCACCATCTCGTGGATGCGTTCGACGCGCATCTGCGTCGAGCAGATAAAGGAGATCAGGCAGCCGAAGGGCGGGTCGCGGACGAGCCGGAGCCCGGGGAACGCGGCGAGCGCGTCGTCGACGAGCGGGAGGTCCGGGGCGTCGGCGAAGATGCCGTCCAGGTCGTCGTCGAGCCGAAGCAGGCGTACGAGGCGGTCGTGCGCGTCGACCGTGGCCTCCCAGACGAGCGCGTCGTCGGTCTTCCGGACCCGCACCACCTCGCCGTCGGGCACCGCGTAGTACCACGGGTAGGCGTCGAACTGGCGGTCCGTCGTCACGTCGCCCGCGTACGCGCCGCCGTCCTCGCGCCGCCAGAGGTACGACTGGCCGCTCTCGAGCGTCGCGGCGAGGTCGACGCCGCCGGCGAGGTCCGCGAGTGGGATGCGCCCGGAGTGCATACCAGTCGGAGGGGGCCGTCCGTGTATCGGGCTTTCGGTCCCTCGGCCAGGTGCGGCCGTCGCCCGCGCCCACTTGAACGTGCCCGATCCGAGGCCGGAACCGCCCGCCGTCACGCGATACCGCCCGGGTCAACGCCAACCTTGATACCGGTGGCAGGTGTACGCACACCTAGCTATGGACTGCAGAGTCGTCGTCGAAGCGGCGGTACCCGTGTACGACGTGTCGACGGCCGACGAGGCGGTACGGATCGCGATCTCGAAGACCGGCGAGATGCTGAACCCCGACCTCAACTACGTCGAGATCAACATGGGCGAACGCGTCTGCCCGCACTGCCACGAGGACCTCGACCCGGCGTTCCTCGCCGCCGACGAGAGCCTCGTCGCGCTCGAACTCGAGCTGAAGGTGTTCAACGTCGAGCGCGAGGAGCACGCCTCCCGGATCGCCCGGAAGGAGATCGGCGGCCAGCTCGAGAACATCCCCCTGGAGGTGCTCTCCGTCGAGGTCGTCGAGGACGACGACGACTCGTCGAGCGACGAGGAGTCCTCGAGCACCGACGAGGAGTCCTCGAGCACCGACGAGGAGTCCTCGAGCACCGACGAGGAGTCCTCGAGCGACGAGGAGGCGTCGGACGACGACGATGTCTCGAGCACGACCACGGAAGAGTCCGTCGTCGACGACGTCTCCACCGACCTCGCGGACGGCGGATCCACGACGACCGACGCGGACGACGGTGGCGGCGAGGACGTCCTCCCCGAGTTCGAGGACCTGATCGAGTAACCGACCGCGCGCGACGACGTCCTGCATCGAACACCCGCCCTCCGCGTCCGAAGCGGAGCCCAACTGTGTTTGTCCGCGAACGAGTCGTAGCAACCGATTAATGCGAGATAGGTTGCGTCTTCGAGACGCTGGACCTCGCGCGCGGCCGCGCCAGTGATGCGTAGTGAGCGGTCGCGCTGGCGCGCGCAGGAGATGGCCGAGGCTGGTCGACGTGAGTAGCGCAGAACGCGACTGTGATCCTCAGTCGGCGGTCGGAGCGACCGTTTCCGTCTCCGGCTCGTCACTCATGTCGGACGTGATGCCACCTGCGAGTGCAAACACCGCCGCCTTGTGATCGGTTTTGGATTTGTGAATGGAGGTTGGTCGGATCCCGAGGGATTCGTATTCCTCGAGGTCGAGGTCGCCGTCGCTCCATGTGTCGTACTGTCCGGATACCTCGGCAAGAAGGCCGTGAAGGTGAATGAGCTCCTGCTTCTTCATAACCAAAACCATCTATCGGCCCCAGGGTTATATTATTATCCCGTGTCGCGTTAACACACCTCTCTTGAATACCCGGTGATATCGCGGGTAGCGGCCATGTGAAAATCTCGAATAGATTGAATTTAGGCCCATCGGTTCTGGAATCGAATCGGGCGCGCGAGGCCACTGGTCCGTGCCAGTGGCAATGGCGAGAGGGTCTTCGCGAGTCGGATCGAGAGCCGGGTCGGCGGACGCCCCAGTAGGAGGGACTAACCGCACAGTACGCGGTCCCTACCGGTCTGCGCCGGGGTCGGTTCGTGCGTTCGTCGCGCGCAGGATGGCGGGCGTCGTTCGCGCGCGGTCGGAAGTCGTGGTGGGAGTATGAAGATTTTTGGCTCGCTCGTCTCGTAGTGAGGGTATGGACTACGACGAGAACCTCGAGCGAGCGCTTTCGGAGACGCCCGACATCGAGGCGGCTAGCGACCGGTTCGACGTTCCCGACCCCGAGATCCGTCAGGAGGGCAAGCTCACGGTGTACGAGAACTTCCAGGCGACGGTCGACCGCCTGAATCGCGACGAAGACCACGTGATGCAGTTCCTCCAGAACGAGCTGGGGACGAGCGGGCACATCGACGAGAGCGGGCGCGCTCGCCTCAAGGGCGAGTTCCGCGTGGTCCGCATCGAGGAGGCCGTCGACGACTACGTCGAGGGGTTCGTGCGCTGCTCGGAGTGCGGGCTGCCGGACACCGTGTTCGAGCGCGAGGACGGCGTGCTCCTCATCCGCTGCGAGGCCTGCGGCGCGCAGTCGGCGACGGGCACCTGAAGGGACGGACTGTCTTTCTGCGTTCTCTCGAGAACGAGACCGCGGAGTCGGTCAGCCGAGTTGCTTGAGCGTGGAGAGGTCGTGGTCGGTGCGCATGAACTCGGCCGTCGGCCGGCTCGCGTGACAGTTCGGACAGTGGAACGTGTCGCCGGCACCGGGGAGGTCGTCGGGGGCGGTCTCCCAGTCCTTCGCGCACTCCGGGCAGAGAAGTCTCACGTACGTCTCGACCATGCCACTCTCTAACACTACCGGGCATGAAAAACTTTGCCGCCCGCGACCGCGCTCCGATCACCGCTCGCGACGTCGCCGTCGACAGTCACGCGCCCACTGCGAACGTGCTCCAGTTCAGGCGGCCGCCAGCCCCGCGTCCGAGGCGTCCAGGAGTTCCTTGTAGCGGTTGCGGATGGTGACCTCGCTGACGTTCGCGACGTCGCCGACCTCGCTCTGCGTGACCTTCTCGTTAACGAGGAGCGCGGCCGCGTACACCGCGGCGGCGGCGAGACCGACCGGGGACTTCCCGGAGTGTAGGCCCGCGGTCCGTGCGTCGTCGAGCAGCTGGCGCGCGCGTCGCTCGCCCTCGTCGCTGAGGCCGAGTTCGCTCGCGAACCGCGGCACGTACTGGGCGGGGTCCGCGGGCTGGATCTCGAGGTTGAGTTCGCGGACGACGTACCGGTACGTCCGCGTCAGCTCCATCTTGTCGACGCGCGAGACGAGCGCGATCTCGTCGAGGCTGCGGGGGGTGCCGGCCTGGCGGGCGGCGGCGTAGAGGCTCGCGGTCGCGACGCCCTCGATGCTCCGACCGGGGAGCAGGTCCTCGTCGAGCGCGCGCCGGTAGATGACGCTGGCGGTCTCGCGGACGTTCTTCGGGAGCCCCAGCGAGGACGCCATGCGGTCGATCTCGCCGAGGGCCTGCTTGAGGTTGCGTTCCTTCGAGTCGCGCGTGCGGAAGCGCTCGTTCCAGGTGCGCAGGCGCTGCATCTTCTGGCGCTGGTTGGACGAGAGGCTGTTGCCGTAGGCGTCCTTGTTCTGCCAGCCGATGTTCGTCGACAGCCCGTCGTCGTGCATCATCTTCGTCGTGGGCGCGCCGACGCGGGACTTCTCGTCCTTCTCGCTCGCGTTGAACGCACGCCATTCGGGACCGCGGTCGACGGCGTCCTCCTCGACGACGAGTCCACAGTCGCCGCAGACGGTCTCGCCGCGGGCCTCGTGGCTCTGGAGCGAACCGCCGCACTCGGGGCACGTTCGCTCGTCGACGCTCTCGGTCGTCTCGTCGACTGTCGTCTCATCCGTGCGGGCTGTACTGTGTCGTTCCGTCGTGGTTGTGGTGTCGGTCATGTGTGTTCCTCGAATCGGGTTGCGGTCGACTGCGGGGCGAGAAGATAGACGAGCCCTGCAGGACTGTTCCTCACCCATAGTAAGTGCGATAACTATATAAAAGTTTCGCCTTCTTTAAATACGGTAGTCCATGTATACTTGAATCCGTTGGCGGAGCGCGAAACGTTCAAGTAGGATTCGGTGTGGAGACCGATCGGATACGGTCGTGGTCAGCGACGGCGTGCGAGGAACGCGGCGCCCAAAAGCGCCAGCACGGCCACCACGACGCCGAACCCGGGCGAGCCGCCCGCGTCACCGTCGGCACCGTCGTCCATCGCGGTCTCGTCGGTCGTCTCCGCGCTCGTCGTCGCTTCGTCGTTCGTCGACGTCCCCTCGTCCATCCCAGTCTCCATCTCGACGCTGAACGTCACCTGACCGGCGGCAACGACGGCGCCGCCATCGGCGACGTAGGGCCCGTCGTTCGCGCCCTCACTGGAGACGAAGTCGTACGCCTGATTCGCGTTCGTGTCCTGGTGCGGCATCGCGACGAGCGTCGTGTCCTCCTCGACCGGCGAGTCGAGCGTGACTTCGACGTCCTCGTGCGTGCCCGCCTCCAGGTACGTGCTCGTGCCGCGGACGCTCTCGAACACCGCACCGTCCTGGAGGGACGCGTCGTGGATCGTCACGAACCCGCCCTTGTTCAGCGTCACCGAGTCGACGACGACCGTCTGGCCGTCGGACTCCTGCGCACCGAAGGACACGGTCGCCTCCGGCGTGACCGTGACCTGCGACGTCGTCACGACCGCACCGCCAGCGGCGACGTACGGGCCGTCTTCAGCGCCCTCGCTTGTGAGGAAGTCGTACTGCTCGTTCTCGTTCGTGTCGCGGTGCACCATCGGCACGATCGTCGCGTTCTCGCTCAGCGCCGAGTCGAGCTCGACCGTGACGTTCTCGTGCGTGCCCGGCCCGAGGTACTCGCTCGTGCCGCGGACGCTCTCGAACACCGCACCCTCGGTGACGGACGCGTCGTGGATCGTCACGAACCCGCCTTCGTGGAGCGTCACCGAGTCGATCGTCACCGTCGACCCGTTCGTCTCCTGGTCGCTCGTCTCGAGGACCGCCTGCACGCTCACGCGAGCCGTGTCGACGACCGCGCTGCCGTTCGCGACGTATGGGCCGTCGTCGCTGCCCTCGCTCGTGAGGAAGTCGTACTGCTCGTTCTCGTTCGTGTCGCGGTGCGCCATCGGGACGAGCGTCGCCGTCGACCGGACGGACTCGTCGAGCGTCACCGTCACTGCCTCGTGGTGACCGGCTTCGAGGTACTCGCTCGTACCGATCGCGCTCCCGAACGTCTCGCCCGCGAAGAGGGAACTGTCGTGGATCGTCACGAACCCGCCTTCGCTCAGGTCGACGTCCTCGACGACGACCGTCCGGCCGTCGCTGGACTGGTCGGCCATCGAGACGGTCGCGCTGACCGAGACCGTCCCGGCGTCGACCACCGCGCTACCGTCGTCGGTGTACGGCCCGTCGTCCGCGCCGTCGCTCGTCACGAAGTCGTACTGGTCGTTGCGGTTGGAGTCCTCGTGCGGCATCGCGACGAGCGTCGAGTCGTTCTCGATGGACTCGTTCAGGAGGACCTCGACCTCTGCGTGGTAGCCCGGCGAGAGCTTCGCGCTCGTGCCGGCGACGCTATCGAAGACCGCGCCGTCCAGGAGGCTCGCGTCGTGGACCGTCACGAAGCCACCCTTGGGGACGAACACGTCCTCCACGACGACGCGCTCGCCGCCGGTGGTCTGGTTCGCGAACGTCGCGGCCGCGGTGTCCGTCTGCACGACGGACATCGTATCGACGACCGCCGAGCCGTCGGCGTTCGCGTACGGCCCGTCTGCACTGCCTTCGCTCGTCGCGAAGTCGTACTCCTGGTTCCCGTTCGTGTCCATGTGGGCCATCGGAACGAGCGTGGCGTTCCGCGTCACCGCGCTCTGGAGGTTGATGCGGACGTTCTCGTGCACGCCGGCCTCGAGGTACGCGCTCGTGCCACGGATGCTGTCGAACACCGCACCCTCGGTGACGGAGGCGTCGTGGATCGTCACGAAGCCGCCCTCGGAGAGTTCGACGCGGTCGACGACGATGGCGCCGCCGTTGGTCGGGATGTCGGTCGCGGAGACGCTCGCGGACACCGTGACGTTCGCGGACGCCATCACGATGTCGCCGTCGGTCGTGTACGGGCCGTCGACCTCGCCGTTCGAGGAGACGAACTCGTACGCGCGGTCGCCGTTCGTGTCCCGGTGCGCCATCGCGAACAGCGTGTCGTCCCCGCTCAGGGGTTCGTCGAGCGTCACGGTGACGTTCTCGTGGGTTCCCTGCTCGAGGTACTCGCTCGTGCCGCGGACGCTCCCGAGCACGTCGCCGTCGCCGAGCGAGCTGTCGTGGATCGTCACGAAGCCGCCCTCGTCGAGCGTCACCTGGTCGACCGTGACCGTCGTCCCGCCGGTGGTGCCGCCGGAGAACTGCACCATCGCTTGCGTCGCGTCGTTCGTCGCGTCCTGTGCGTCGACTGCTGGCGTACTCACAGCCGTCGCCGTCGCGACCCCGGAGATCGCGAACATGCAGACGACCAGTAGCACGGGTATGCGTGACCGCATACTTCCTGCAACCACGACCCACTTAAAGAGGATATTCCGAACTACGGCCCGCCTCTCACCCAAATCTCTCCCGAAAGTCACCCCCGTCCCGCGTTTGGGCGCCGGAGGCGCTGGAACGAGGCTGCGACCAGTGGACCACGGCTGGCTTATAAACTAGCCGGTGCCAGGCCGGGGGCCTCCGGGTCCAAATTCGCGCTACCGGAGGAGATCGAGATACCGGTGCGCAAGCCTGATCTCGATCGGCGAGTACGCCATCGAGCCACCAACGACGCCATTGAGCCACCAACGACGCCATCAAGTCACCAACGACGCCATCGGGCCAGCGAGAACGCGAGAACGAGGCCGCGCTAGGGAGTGTGGTCGCGAGCGGTCAGTCCCACGTCACCCACGTCAGGAACGCGAGGCCGACGGCCTCCACGACGTGGAGCGCGAGCTGCCACTGCCAGACGACCTGGGGGACGAGGCTGTCGTCGTGCCACCACGCCGAGAGCATCGGATCGAGCAGGTAGTAGTACACCACGGCGACGTTCTCCAGGAGCAGGAGGCTCGCGAAGACGAGTAGCCCGAGCGTATGCTTCGAACGGAACTTCAGGTAGTTCCGCCCCCACACGTACGTCAGCGCCAGCAGCAGGACGACGTTCACGCCCGCTGCAACTTGCGCCACGGTTACCCAGAGCCGCATCTCACCCGCGACTTGCGCCACAGTCGTCAGGAGCCGCATCTCACCCGCGACTTGCGCGACGGGCACCCAGAGACTCATCTACACCACCATACCGTACTGTCGTGGATATACTCTTTCCCAATTTCGGCCACAGTCTCTCCCCTCTTCGTCGATTTCGTTGTGCGAGCGCCTCGACGGACGACCTCGCGGTGCGTTCTCGAGTCGTTCATGCGTCCACCTCCACGTCGACCTCCGTCGCGACCTCCTCGACGACGTGCCAGTGATCCCGGGACTGCTGGGTCGGGAGGTAGACGGCGCCGTAGTCGTCGCCGCTCTTCTTCACGACGTCGTTGTCCACGAGCACGTCGAGGTGATGCCGGACGGTCTTGTAGTCGAGGTCGAGAGCCTCGGCGAGCTGGTTGGCGTTCCGTGGTCGGTCGTCGATGGTCGCGAGCAGGCGAATGCGGTTCTCACCGCCTCGCGTGCCGGTCAACACGTACCACAGGACGCCCTCCATTCGTTCCCCTCGACTCGCCCCCACCACATGACTCTAACGACGGCGGGCGATTCGGGCGGAGAACCGTCGACCGTCTCCACGATCACTCTCGGCCGTTCCCTGGAGCACGACCGCGGGCATGCTCGACGCGTCGAGGGTCGCGAGCGGTTGCCGGTTCTGGCGGTAGTTATTAGCGCTCCTCGTGAGAGGATTGTGCATGGACGACCACCGCTTCGAGACGCGGGAGGTACACTCTCACGAACGCAGGGACCCGTATGGGGCGCTCATGCCGCCGATCTACGCGAACTCGACGTACGAGTACGCGTCGCCGACGGAGACGAAGGCCGGGTTCCGGTACTCGCGGGACGCGATGCCGACGCGGACGGCGCTCGAGGAGTCGTTCGCGAACTTCGAGGGCGGCGAGCACGCGAGCGCGTTCGCGTCCGGGATGGGCGCCATCGACGCCGTGTTCACGGCGACGCTCTCCGCGGGCGACCACGTCGTCGCAGCGAACAACCTGTACGCGGAGACCCACGACCTCCTGACGGACGTCTACAGCGAGTACGGCGTCGAGCTGACGCAGGTCCCGATCACGGACGTCGACGCCATCGCGGACGCGATGCGCGAGGAGACCGCGCTCGTGCACTTCGAGTCGCCGACGAACCCGATGCTGAACGTCGGGGACGTCGCGGGCGCGGCCGAGGTCGCGCACGAGTACGACGCGAAGCTCTCCATCGACAACACGTTCGCGTCGCCGTACCTCCAGCGGCCGCTCGAACTGGGCGCGGACCTCGCCGTGGAGTCGCTCACGAAGTACCAGTGCGGGCACTCGGACGCCATCGCGGGTGCGGTCGCGACGAACGACGCCGACCTGGCCGAGGAACTGGAGTACGTCCAGTACCGCCGGGGCGCCATCCCGAGTCCGTTCGATTGCTTCCTCGTCCTCCGGGGGATGAAGACGCTCTCGACCCGGATGGAGCGCCATTGCGCGAACGCGCGCGCCGTCGTCGACGCGCTCGTCGGGAACGAGCACGTCACCGAGGTGTACTATCCGGGCCTCGAGTCCCACGAGAACCACGACGTCGCCGCCGAGCAGATGGACGACTTCGGCGCGATGGTCGCGTTCGAACTCGACGGCGACGTCGACACCGTCACCGAGTTCGCTGCCGGCCTCGAACTCATCACGCTCGCGGAGAGCCTCGGTGGAGTCGAGAGCCTCGTGGAGGTCCCGGCGACGATGACTCACCAGGACCTCTCGTCGGAGGCGCTCGCGAACGCGGGCATCCCGGAGACGCTCGTGCGCCTGAGCGTCGGCACCGAGCACCCCGACGACCTCGTCGCGGACGTCGAGCACGCCATCGCCGCGGCGTTCGACGAGCGATGACGGGCGAACCCGGAGCGAGTGGCGGCGAGTACCCCGACGACGTCGCGGGCCTCGCGCGGGAACTCGTTCGCATCCCGAGCGAGAACCCGCCGGGCGAGGAGCGTGCGGTCGCCGAGTACGTCGTCGACTGGTGCGAGCACCACGGCCTCGACGCCGAGCTGGTGCCGACGCCGGAGGCGCCGGAGCGACCGAACGCGGTCGCCGTCGTCGGCGACCACGACGGCGCCGACGACGCTGGCGGTCCGACCCTCGTCCTGAACGGGCACACGGACGTCGTGCCCGCGGGCGACCGGGGCGCGTGGACGCACGACCCCTACGCTGGCGAGATCGTCTCGGCGGAAGGCGGCGGGGACGTTCGAGGCGGCGGGGACGTGCTGTACGGTCGCGGGAGCGCCGACATGAAGACGGGCGTGGCGGTCGCGCTCGCGACGGCGCTCGAGCTGGCGCCGCGCTTCGAGTCCGGCGATCTCGACGGTGCGCTCGTCGTGCACGCCGCCGCGGGCGAGGAGACCGGACTGCCGGGGACGCGAACGCTCGTCGACGAGGGGTACGGCGGCGACTGCGCGATCGTGCTCGAACCCACCGAGTTGCGCGTGGCGACGAGCGCGAAGGGCGTCGTCACGTACCGCGTCACCGTCCGCGGCGAGTCCGCGCACGCGAGCCACCCGGACGAGGGCCGGAACGCGCTCGACGGCGCCCGCGCGCTGTTCGACCGGTTCGACGCGTACGACGCCGAGGTGCGCGAGCGCGTGGACGACCTCGTCGGTCGCGGGTACGCGACCGTCACGAGCGTCGAGGGCGGCACGGACGGGAACATGGCGGTCGTGCCCGATGGCGTCGAGTTCCTGCTCGACCGGCGGGTGCTTCCCGCGGAGTCCATCGAGGCCGTCGACGCCGAGGTCGAGGCCGTCCTGGACGCTGCCGCGCGCGAGGACGGCGTCGACGCCGACGTGGAGACCGTGCAGTACTATCGCTCCGCGAGCATCCCGAGCGACCACGCGTTCGCCGAACTCGTCCGCGACTGCACCGGCGACCGTGCGCCGCGCGATCCGTGGGGGCTGGAGGCCGCGACCGACGCCCGCGAGTTCGTCGCCGACGGCATCCCCGCGGTCGTCTGGGGGCCCGGCAGCCTCTCGCAAGCACACACCGTCGACGAGCACGTCGACCTAGACGAGGCCAGGGACGCCCGCGGGGTCCTCGAGTCCGTCGCCGAACGCGTCCTCGATGGCGACCTCGACGACGCACTCGACGGCGACCTCGCGGACTGACGTCGTGCGCGCGATGTGTGACGTCGAGGGCGCGCGAGGCCGGTCCGGGACGCGTGCGAGGGTGCGCCGTCAGCGCGCCCGGTCGATGATCGCGTCCACGTCGCCCTCCATCGGATTCCCGTGCCCCGGCAGGAGCGTGACCGTGCCGAGACCGGCGAGTCGGTCGAGCGACGCCCTGGCGGCCTCGTGGTCCTCGTCGGCCGCGCCGAGCAGTTGCGGGCCGCTCTCTCGCCCGGTGAAGATGTTCCGCGTGGCCAGCACGTCTCCACAGAACAGGACGTCGCGGTCCTCGACGTAGAGCGCGCAGGACCCGGGCGTGTGCCCCGGCGCGAACAGCACGCGCGGTTCGCCGGGAACGGGCAGCACGTCGCCGTCCGAGATCGGTTCGAACTCCGCGACGGGGTCGATCGACGTGATGCCGTCGCGGACCAATTCGGCGGCGTACCGGAGGAATGCGGGCCGCCAGAGGTTCCGATAGAACCAGCCCGGCGCTCCGTCGGAGGGGTTCCGCAGGTGATGGCGGTCGTCGGGATGCAGGTAGACCGGGACGCCCTCGTCGGCCAGGCGTCTCGCGAACCCGACGTGGTCGGGGTCGCCGTGGGTCAACGCGAGCGCGGCGACGTCCTCGAACCCGTAGTCGTGCACTACGAGCCAGTCCTCGAGTTGCGGCCAGTGAGCGGGGAGGCCGGCGTCGACGAGGGTCAGGCCGTCGTCGGCCTCGAGGACGTACCAGTTGATGCGCCGGGTCCCGAACCGGTAGACGCCGTCGGCCACCCTGCGGTCGTCTCCGTCCCGAGCCGTCACTGTTCGTGCCATGCGTTACGTTCGCACGATAGGTACTTCATCGATTCGTCGCGCACCAGCCAGCGCAGCGGCTCGCTCACTGCGTGAACAGGTGGCCGTCGCGCGGGACGTCGAACAGGCCGACGCGGGCGCCCGCGTCGAGCCACGCGTGCCCGTAGGAGAACGCGGCGAGCGCGTTCACGGGGTCGTCGTTCGCGCGGAAGTGCTCGCCGTCGTCGAGGTACGAGGTCGCCATCTCCAGGCACTCCAGGGCGGCCTCGCCCATCGGCGTGTCCTCGGGCGCGCACACCTCGACCTCGTCGACGGCTTCGGCGAGCAGGTCGTGGTAGCGGTCGGTCTTCTCCTCGAGGTCCGCGGGCATACCCCGAGCGTCGACCGGCCGGGACGTAAGCGCGTCGCCTCGATGCAGGACAAGGCTTACGCGCCAGGCCCGCGACGCCGTGGCTACATGCTGCCCTCCGAGTCCCGCCTCCCCGCCCTCCTCGCCGTCCTCGCGATCGTGAGCCTCGCCGTGGCCGTCCCCGCCGCGTTCCCCGGACGGCTCGGGTACGGCTGCGGCGGCCCCCAGGGTGCGGACCTCGACCAGAACGTCCGCGGCCAATGGCTCGTCCTCCGCGGCGGTGAGACCGACGGTGGGTCGCCGCCGGTCGTCGCCCGGTACGACGCCGACTGGCGCGAACTCGCGCGGTACGAACTCGAACCGCCGGCGAACGCGACCGGCGACGACGAGGAGCTCCGTGCGACCGCACTCGTCCCCTCGGAGGACGGCTGGTGGCTCCTCACAGCGGACGACCGCGCGTACAGGTACGACCGGAACGGCTCGTTCACGGGCGGCGAGAGCCCGGCTGCGTCTGTCCGCGAGGGCGATGACCCGAGCGCAGCCGCCGCGCCAGAGGACGCCGTCGACTGGGAGATAGAGCAGTACGGCGACGCGACCGACGCCGAACGCGGCCCCGACGCGAACTACGTGCTCGCCCAGGACGGCACCGTCCTCGAGTACACGTCGAACTGGCAGTACACGGGCGTCACGCACGCCGTCTTCGCCGACATCGGCTGTTACGGCGAACGGCCGGCGTGGCCGTCGGCGTGGGAGCTCCTCGTCGCGTCGAGCGCCGTCGGACTGCTCGGCCTCGCGCTCGCGAGCGTCCTCGCACGCGACGACCTCCGGACGGCGGCGCTGCTGGCCGTCGGCGGGCCCGTCCTCGCCGGGACGTTCTCGATGTACCTCCTCCCGGACGCGGTCGGCACCGTCTACCGGCTCCCCGACGTCGCGATCGGCGTCGGCCTCCTCGCACCCGTCGCGTGGGCGGCGTGGACGACCCGCAAGGACCCGGTGGTCTCCGTGCCCGTCCTCGCACTCAGCGGTGCGGCGCTCGTCGCCGCGGGCGTCCGCTACGTCCTCGCGAGCGGCCTGCTCTGAGCGCTCGACGGATTCGAGTGCCGGTTCCGCCCCGTCGCTGTGAACCGCGCTTCACAGAACGGTTAATGAGCGTCCTGCCGTCGACTGTCCCGTGAACGCGACAGTGATCGGTTCCCAGTTCGGGGACGAGGGGAAGGGACGGATGACCGATATCTTCGGCGAGGGCGCCGACGTCGTGGTTCGATTCCAGGGCGGGAACAACGCGGGGCACACGATCACCGTCGGCGGGGAGGAGTACGCGCTCCGCCTCGTTCCGAGCGGCGTCGTCCGCGGGAAGACGGGCGTCGTCGGCAACGGCTGCGTCGTGGGCCTCGACACGCTGTTCACCGAGATCGACGCCCTCCGCGAGCGGGGACTGGACCCGGACGTTCTCGTCTCCGACCGGGCGCACGTCGTCCTCCCGTACCATCGCGTCCTCGACGACGTGGAGGAGGCCGCGAGGGACGAGGAGACGACCGCCGTCGGGACGACGGGGAACGGCATCGGGCCCGCGTACGCTGACAAGGCCGGGCGTCACGGAATCCGGGTCGGCGAGTTGCTGGACGCGGAGGCGCTGCGAACGCGCCTCGAGCACGTGGTCTCGCGGAAGCGCGCGTACGTCGAGGCCGCGTACGACGTCGAGACCGGCGACGAGTTCGACGTGGAGGGGCTGTTCGAGGAGTTCCGCGCGTACGGTCGGCGACTCGACCGCGAGGGCCTCGTCGTGGACGCGAGCTCGTTCCTCGCCGAGCGCGAGGACGCCGCCGTCCTCTTCGAGGGCGCGCAGGGAACGCACCTCGACCGCGACCACGGCGGGTACCCGTTCGTGACGTCGTCGAACCCGACCGCGGGCGGTGCGGTCGTCGGCTCGGGGGTCCCGCCGCAGGCGGTGGCTGATGGCGAGATAATCGGCGTCGTGAAGGCGTATCTCTCCCGGGTCGGGGCCGGCCCGATGCCGACGGAGTTCGAGGGCGAGGTCGCCGCGGAGATCCGAGAGCGAGCGGGCGAGTTCGGCACGGTCACCGGGCGACCGCGACGGATCGGCTGGCTGGACCTCCCGATGTTGCGGCACGCGGCTCGCGTCAACGGGTTCACCGCGATCACGCTCAGTCACCTCGACGTGCTCGCGGGCCTCGACGAACTCGTGGTCTGCGACGCGTACGAGCTAGACGGCGAACGCGTCGAGACCGTTCCGTCCTCGCCCGACGAGTGGACCCGCTGCGAACCCCGTTTCGAGCGGTTCGAGACGTGGGACGACCGGGACTGGATTGCCGTGGCCGAGGGGGGCTACGGGGCGCTGCCCGAGAACGCCAGGGCGTACGCGGAGTACGTCGCCGACGAACTGGACGTGCCGATCTACGCGCTCGGCGTGGGCCCGGGTCGCGAGGCGACGATCGTCCGAGAGAACCCCCTCGTGCAGGGACGAGAGCGCGAACTGGAGGCCTGAGATGCAAGTCCGAACTGGACTCAGCGTGCCCGAGGGGTACGGCGTGTCGTTCGACGACGCGGTCGAGATCGCGTCCCAGGCGGAGTGCGACTTCGTCGAAGTCCTCTTCGACGGGCGCGCACGCCCCGAGCGCGTCGACGCGACGCTCGGGGCCGCGCTCGACGACGCGGACGGCGTCGGGCTGGTCGCGCACCTCCCGTTCACCGTGCCGGTCTGGTCTCCATTCGACGCGCAACGGCGCGGCTGTCTGGAGACGCACAGGGCCTGTCTCGATGCCGCGGCCGCCCTCGACGCGGAGGCGGCGGTCGTCCACCCGTCCCACGCCGCGATGGGGGACGCGTACGACGAGCCGACGATCGTCGACGGCGTCCTCGAGTCGCTCACCGAACTCCACGCGTACGGCGATCGACTCGGCGTCGACGTCTGCGTCGAGAACGTCCAGTCCGGGCCGTTCACGCTCGACGGACTCGCGCGCGTCGTCGACGGGACGCCCGCCGGACTGGTCGTCGACACCGGGCACGCGCGGGTGTCGGGACACGGGGACGAGAGACTCGCCGAGTTCGTCGCCGACCACCGCGATCGAATCGAGCACGTGCACCTCAACGACACGCGCGGTCCGAGCGACGAACACCTCCCGCTCGGCGTCGGAACCGTCGACTTCCGCTCGGTCCTCGGCGCGCTCGGCCCGACGTGGACCGGCCGCCTCTGTGCCGAAGTGATCACCGGCGACCGCCGCGCCCTCGAACGGAGCCTCGACAGACTTACGACGTACGTCGCGGAACACCGAGACGAACGCGACTTCGAGACAGACGCGGAACGACGGGACTGACGCGGTCCCGAGACTGACGCGGTATCGAGACTGACGCGGTATCGAGACGGATCCGACACAGGACGATGTCGACCACCACGCACCGATGAGCGACGAGGGATTCGACCACGAGACGGCGTTCTCGCTCCTCGCGGACGAGACCCGAGTCCGGATCGTCGAGGAACTCGGGCACGCGACCGTCTCGCCGGACGCGGGCATCCCGCACCTCACGTACGCGGACCTGAAGTCGCGCGTGGACGTCCGGGACTCCGGGCGGTTCAACTATCACCTCACGAAGCTCCTCGGGAACTACGTCGCGAAAGGCGACGCCGGCTATCGCCTGCGGTGGCCGGGGATGGTGCTGTACCGGGCGCTCGTCGCCGGACTCCTCACTAGCGACGCCGACCTCTCGATCGACCGCTTCCCGACCGGCACGGACTGTCATCGCTGCGGTGACCCGGTCGAGGCGCACCTCTACGAGACGCTGTTCCGCGTCCGCTGCTGGTCCTGCGACGCGAACTACGCGGACATCTACGTTCCGGCGCAGGGGCTCGTCGACGAGACGCCCAAGGAACGACTCCGGACCGTCCACCGGCGGAGTCGAACCGTCCTCGACGCCATGACCGCCGGTCAGTGCCCGTGGTGTGCGAACGCGGTCGCCGTGGAAGTCCACGCCGGAGACGGGTCCCTGCCCTCTCTCCACGACACTCGCGACCTCGACGCCTACGCCATCCTCCGATGCACGAACTGCACCGGGTTCCACTACCTCCCTGTCTCGCAGGTCCTCCTCTATCATCCGGCGACGATCGCGTTCTATCACGACCACGGGGTGGACCTGTCCGCGATCCCGAAGTGGGAGCTCCGGTGGGCAGTCACGGACGCGACGACGGAGGTACGTGGCACCGACCCGTGGCGGTTCACCGTTCGCGTGCCGCTCGACGACGACGTGCTCGTCGCGGAGATAGACGACGACCTGGACGTCACCGCGACGCGAGTGGAGGAGAAACGCCGGTAGCGGGTCGCCGCCGCGGTCACGACGAGTGCAGCACCGCTGCAGTCACGACGAGAGGATCTCCGGGAGGTCCGCGAGCGATGACAGCGTGTACGTCGGCTCAGGGTCGTTCGCGCCCCGGCGTCCGTCGCCGAAGGGGACCCACGCGGTGTCGATGCCGAGTTCGTTCGCGCCGTCGACGTCCTTCGAGAGCGAGTCGCCGACTTTGAGGACCGAACCGGGGTCGACGTCCAGGCGGGCGAGGGCCAGTTCGAACGGATCGCTCGCCGGTTTCACTCGCGGCACGTCGCTCCCGTAGACGACCGCGTCGAACCGGTCGGTCAGGTCGACCGCTCGGAGCTTCTTCGCGTGCGTGTCCTCCGGGCCGTTCGTCACGACGGCGGTGGCGAGGTCGGTCGCCGCTTCGACCGCGGCCTCGGCCCCGGGACGGAGGGCGACCGCGTGGTTGTCCAGGACGTCGTTGTACGCCCGGACGAGGTCGCTCGCGGGCACGTCGGACCCGGTGGCCGCCGCCGCGGTCGCGAACACGCGGCGTTCGTAGCTCTCGGCGTCCAGCTCGGCGGCTCCTTCCCGGACGACGTCGGCGGCGAGTTCCAGCGTCTCGGGGCGACAGAACGGCTCGATGCCGACGTCGGCACACGCGGCCTCGAACAGGGCCGCGGCGTCCTGGACGTGCTCGACGAGGGTCCTGTCGAGGTCGAAGACGACCGCCTCGTACTGCCGCTGGGAAGATCGGGCCGTCATGCGCGGCCCTCCGAGACGCAGTCGAGCAAGCGCGCTTTCAGTTCCGGCGTCGTCGCCGCGACGTACGCGTCCCCGCTGGCGGCCGTGCACAGCCCGGCCTCCGCCGCGAACAGCTCGCCGAGGCGCTGCTCCTCGCGGTCGGGGTGATAGCAGTAGATGCCGTCGAGCCGGCCGCGAGCGAGCAGCGCCCAGTGAAGCGTCGGGCACCAGCTCTCCAGTCGTCGCTTGCACCGGGCCTCCACGAGCCGGTCGATCGACGCGGCCGCGTCGCGGCGGCGTTCGTCGCGCTTGACGTCGTGTCCGATCACGGACGCGACGGTGGCCGCGGCCGGGTCGAGGCGACGCCCCGAATCCGTCACCGATACCTGCCGACCGTCCCATCGGACCCCGTCCGTGACGCTCGCGACGTAGGTGTCGTCCGTCGCGGGGACGTAAATCGCGCCGACCACGGGACGGTCGTCCGAGAGGACCGTGGCGGCCGCGGTGAACGTCGGGAGTCCGGCTTCGAAGTTGTTCGTCCCGTCGAGCGGGTCGACGATCCACTCGAACCGGGAGTGGTCGCCGTGTCGCCCGGACTCCTCCGCGTATATCTCGTGCGTCGGGAACGCGTCGCGGACGACGGAGAGCATCGCGTCCTCTGACGCGCGGTCGGCGGCGGACTTGACGTCGTGCGCGAGGAACTCCGCCGTCGTGTCGGTTCCGAAGAGTTCAGCGAGGCGGTCGCCGCCCGCTCGAACCGCCTCGGTCGCGACCGATTCGAGTCGAGCGATCGGGACGTCGTCGAGCCTCGACTCGGCTCCGGGTTCCGTTCGCGTCATGCTGCCCCCGCGCCGCTCCACTCGGGTGCCAGCAAGCCGAACCGGTGCGCGTCCACGAACTCGGCGCGCGCGAACCGGGCGTCGCGAGCGGTGCCTTCGTGGTCGAACCCGAGCCGGTCGAGGAGGCGTTCGGAGGCGTCGTTCCCGTCGACCACCTCGGCTTCCACCCGGCGAAGTCCGCGCTCGTCGAACGCGTGGTCGAGGAGCAGCGACACCGCCTCGGTCGCGTACCCGGTCCCCCTGTACGCCTCGAAGAGCCAGTAGCTGAGCGTCCCCGACGTCCCGTCGACGTCGAACAGGTTCACCGCTCCAGCGATCGGCGTCTCCGGCCCGGAATCGGCCGTGGCTCCCTCCGCTGTCGTGCGTGCTGTTTCGCGTCCGTCTCGGTGCCGTTCCTCGCCGCACGGGCAGACGAAGAGATTGACGCTGGAATCGTCCGCGGCGACCGACTCGACGAACTCGCGAACGCTCGACCGCGTCCACGGCCCGTCGATCCGGAGGTCGTGCCGGAACGTCGGCTCGTTCCGGACGCGACCGAGGACGTCGAAGTCGCGGTCGCACTGTTCGATCACTCGCAGGACGACGTCCGTCCCCTCGAGGAAGATGTGGCCTGGCATGTCTGTCTTCGATAGAACGTGCTCGGCGACGCGGCAAGTTGATTTGGAGAAATTGGCTTCCCCCGCTCGCTGCAACGAGCCGATTCTCGCCGTTCGCCACCAAAGGAGGGCTTCTAAGACAGTCTGTCGTGTGCGTCCCCGTATGGGGCGAGAGGGCGAGAATCCGGACGGGAACGAGCGCTCCGGGGGCGCGAACGACGGCGACTCGTTCGGGCGACTCGCGAACGCGACGCGCCTGGAGATCGTGGACGCGCTCGCCACGGACGAGACCCCGCTCGACTACACGGCGTTGTTCGAACGGGTCTCGGTCGACGACAGCGGGCAGTTCAACTACCACCTCCGGCAACTCGTCGGCGAGTACGTTCGGAAGACCGACGAAGGGTATCTGCTCGACCAGGCGGGGCTGCGAGCGGCGAACGTGATCGCGTCGAGCTCGCTGGAACTCGGCGCGAACCGCCAGTTCCAGCGGATCGACTCGCGGTGTGGCGCCTGCGGGTCCGACGGGGTCGATATCGGGTATCGAGCGGGCGAGGGCGTCGTTCGCTGTCCCGACTGCGAACGACGCCTGACGCGGTTCGACTTCCCCCCGGCGGCCGTGGAGACGTACGCGCCAGCGGCGTTCGCGGACGCGTTCGCCCAACGGACTCGGTCGTACATCGGGCTGGCGGACGACGGCGTCTGTCCGTTCTGTGCGCACTCGATGTCGACCGAGGTCGAGCCGTCGGCCGCGACGCACCCCGACGCGGTTCCGGTCGTCGGGCGCTGCTCGGCGTGTCCCGCAGGAATCCGAGCGCCGGTCGGGCTGGTCCTCTCGAATCGCCCCCGGATCCAGTCGCTGGTCGCGGACTCGGGCGTCCCGTTCCGGGAGACGCCGTTCTGGGAGTTCGAGTGGTGTACGTTCGACGCTCCGGTGATCCGGAAGACGGATCCACTCGTCGCGGAACTCGGCGTCGACGTGGGCGACGAGTCGGCTTCGATATTGGTGAACGCGAACGTGGAGATACTGGAACTCGACCACTGACGGTACCCGACCGGGACCGTCCGCTGGTCGACGCCAGGGGCTCCGTTCGACTACGGATGCGTATAATTGACGGGGGTGCGGTAGACGCGCAGTCGAGCACAATCGTAAAAGCGGTCCGGCGAGTAGGACGACGTACATGACAGATTCGCCCCGCGTGGAGGTCTACACGAAGGAGAACTGTGGGTACTGCGAGAAAGCCAAGGATCTGCTCGACGAGAAGGGCGTCGAGTACGAGACGATCAACGTCACCGGCGACGAGGACGCGTTCGAGGAGATGGTCGAGCGCGCCGACGGCCGTCAGACCGCGCCCGAAGTGTTCATCGACGACGAACTCATCGGCGGGTGGGACGAGACGAGCGCCCTCGACCAGGAGGGGAAGCTCGACGAGAAACTCGGACTCGTGACGGATGGTGGGAGCGACGACGAGGACGTCGAGGAGCACCGGAAGATGATCGTCGCGGGCACGGGCATCGCGGGCCTGACGGCAGCGATCTACGCGGCGCGGTCGAACAACGACCCGCTCGTGATCGAGGGCGACGAACCCGGCGGCCAACTCACGCTGACGACGGACGTCGAGAACTACCCGGGGTTCCCGGAGGGCATCTCCGGCCCCGACCTCATCAACAACATGAAAGAGCAGGCGACGAAGTTCGGTACCGACACGAAGAACGGCATCATCGAGGACGTCGTCGCGGGCGACCCCGAGAACGGGACGCCCCATCGCGTCGAGATGAGCAACGGCGACGTCTACACCGCCGACTCCGTCATCGCCGCCTCCGGTGCGTCCGCGCGAACGCTCGGCGTCCCCGGCGAGGACGAGATGATGGGGTACGGGCTGTCGACGTGCGCGACCTGCGACGGCGCGTTCTTCCGCGACGAGGACATGCTCGTCGTCGGCGGCGGCGACGCCGCGATGGAGGAGGCGAACTTCCTCACGAAGTTCGCGGACACGGTGTACATCGCGCACCGTCGCGAGGAGTTCCGCGCCGAGGACATCTGGATCGACCGCGTCATGGACAAGGTCGACGAGGGCGAGATCGAGATCCTCAAGAACACCGAACTCACCGAGATCCACGGGTCGCAGGAAGGGGGCGTCGACCACGTCACGCTCGTCTCCCACCCCGACGGCCACCCGAAGGAGAAACTCGACGCGGGCGACGACACCGTCGAAGCGTACGAGATGGACGTCGGCGCGGTGTTCTACGCCATCGGTCACACGCCGAACACGGAGTACCTCGAAGGAACCGGCGCGGAGATGGACGCCGACGGCTACCTGAAGACCGAAGGCGGCTTCGGCGGCGGCCAGACGAAGACGGGCGTCCCCGGCATCTACGGCGCCGGCGACGTCGTCGACTACCACTACCAGCAAGCCGTCACCGCCGCCGGCATGGGATGCAAGGCCGCGCTCGACGCCGACGAGTTCCTCGAGGACCTCGAACGCGCCCGCACCAAAGCCGACGCCGACGCCGACGCCGACGCGACCGCACGGGCCGACGACTGACGGCGCAAAGCGGTTCACGTTACAGGAACGGCCGCCTGGAGGCGGCTGTATGCTTGCGGAGTCGGTGTGAGAAACGGCCGCCTGGAGGCGGCCGTACGCTTGCGGAGTCGGTAGTCTGCTCGCGGAGTCAGTAGGGTTTTCAGGCTGGTCGTCCTCCATCGGGTATGGCAGACGACGTCGAAACTATCACGGTCAGTATCGAGACGGACGAGGACGCGGACGAGGTCGAGCTCCCGAGCGGGCTCGTGGACGTCCTCGCGGAACAGGGCCAGTCGCCGTCGGAGGTCGTCGGCGACATCACGCTCCTGTCGTTCGCGTCACGCGCGCACCACCTCGTGCACCACGACGAGGGCGACAACCCCGAACTCGACGCGATCGAGCAGGAGACGATGGCGCTCTTCGAGGAGCGCTTCGGCGTCACGTTCGGCGAAGCGACCGGCCACCAGCACTAGCGCCCTCCAGACTTCTCCGTTCGCTTCGCGTCGCCGAGCGACGGTCGTCCCCGCAACGACTCCGTCAGCTCACTCGTTTGCGTCCTCGACGTCGTACGCGAGGAGGACGCCGTCGTCGACGCGGTCGACGTCCTCGAGTTCGAGGTCGACGAAGTCGGGTTCGCGGAAGCCGTCGCCGTCCGCGAGCGTCGGGGCGTCCCGGCCGCCGATCACCTTCGACCCGACGTAGACGGTGAGTTCGTCGACGAGGCCGGCGTCGAACAGCGAAAAGACGAGTTCGCCGCCGCCCTCGACCATGAGTTCGGAGACGCCGCGGGATTCGAGCGCGTCGAGGCCCGCGGCGAGGTCGACGCGCTCGCCGCCCGCCTCCACGACCTCGGTTGTGTCGGTCCCGAGGCGCGCGCGACGGTCGCCGGGCGCGTCCGCGCCGACGAGGACGTACGTCTGCGCGCTGTCGTCGACCACCGCCGCGTCCGGCGGCGTTCGAGCGCGCGAGTCCGCGACGACGCGCGCCGGCTGCGCGGACTCGCCGCGGCCCTCGCGCGCCGCGACGCGCTCGTCGGACCTCACGGTGAGACTCGGGTCGTCCGCGAGCACCGTCCCGACGCCCACCATCACCGCGTCCGCATCCGCGCGGAGCGCGTCGACGCGCTCGAAGTCGTCGTCGCCGGAGATCGCGACCTGCCGGCGCTCCCGACTCGAGAGCTTGCCGTCGACGCTCGTCGCCGCGTTCACCACCACGTTCATGCCCCAGCGTTCGCGGGGCGGTCGTAGGAGGGTTTCGGTGCGCTCCACGACCGCCATGCGTCTCGCGAAGGGCCGCCGCTCGAGAGGGACGCCAGCCACGAACCATTTATATCCGAATGGGGCGAAAGCGCGTGCATGAGTCTCGAAGACCGCGCCGAGGAGCTCTCCTCCGACCTCGGTGTCGACAAACAGGAGGTCAAAGAGGACCTGGAGAATCTGGTGTCGTACAGCGTGCCGATGGACGAGGCCGTGCAGAGCCTTCGCCGGAAGTACGGCGACGGGTCGAGCGGTGGCGGGAGCTCTGGCCCGACGGCGATGGACGTCGCGGACGTCACGACAGAGAGCGGGTCGGTCACGCTGACGGGTCGCGTGCTCGTTGTCGGTCGGCGCTCCATCCAGTACCAGGGCGACACGCAGACGATCTACGAGGGCGAGTTCGCCGACGAGACGGGGACGATCGACTTCACGGCGTGGAACGACTTCGGGCTGGAGACCGGGCAGACGCTCCAGGTCGGGAACGCGGGCGTCCGCGAGTGGGAGGGCGAACCCGAACTGAACCTCGGGGAGTCGACGAGCGTCAGCGTCCTCGACGACGCGCTCGAGGTCCCCTACGACGTCGGCGGGGACCGCACCGTCCGCGAGCTGTCGCCGGGCGACCGCGGCCGGAACGTCGAGGTGACGATCGAGGAGGTCGAGCGCCGAACCATCGACGGCCGGGACGGCGAGACGGACATCCTCAGCGGCGTGCTCGCCGACGAGACCGGACGGTTGCCGTTCACGGACTGGACGGCGAACGCGGCCATCGAAGCCGGCGGGAACGTCCGCATCGAGAACGGGTACGTCCGCGAGTATCGCGGCGTCCCCGAACTGAACGTGAGCGAGTTCTCGACGGTCACGGAACTCGACCGTGAGATCGAGGTCGGCGACGCAGTCGCCGCGGACAGCATCTTCGACGCCGTCACGGGCGGTGGCGTGTACGACGTCGAGGTCTCCGGGAACGTGATCGAGGTCCGGGACGGCTCCGGGCTCATCCAGCGCTGTCCGGAGTGCAATCGCGTCGTCCAGAACGGCCAGTGCCGGAGTCACGGGGAGGTCGACGCGGAGGACGACATGCGCGTGAAGGCGATCCTCGACGACGGCACCGCGACGACGACGGTCGTGCTCGACCGCGACCTCAGCGAGCGCGTGTACGGCGGCACCTTGGAGGACGCGAAGGAGCAGGCGCGGGAGGCGATGGACCAGGAGGTCGTCGCGGACGACATCCGCGAGGAGATCGTCGGCCCCGAGTTCCGCGTGCGCGGGCACCTGTCGGTCGACGAGTACGGCGGGAACCTGGACGCGAGCACGTTCGAGCGCGTGGAGGACGACCCCGCCGAACGCGCCCGTGCCTTCCTCGAGGAGGTGAGAGCATGACGGAGCTCCCCGGCAACCGCGAGACCGCGTACCGCGTGTTCGCGGCGGAGTTCGACGACGCGAACCTCGACTACCAGGAGGGCGAGGAGGAGCGCGCGCCGAACTACGTCGTTACGCCGACGGGCGCTCGCGCGAACCGCCTGTTCGTCGTCGGCGTCCTCACCGAGATCGAGGACGTGAACGACGACGTCCTGCGGGCGCGGATCGTCGACCCGACGGGCGCGTTCGTCGTGTACGCCGGCCAGTACCAGCCCGACGAGATGGCGGCGCTCGAACGCCTCGACCCGCCGGCGTTCGTCGCGGTGACGGGCAAGGCGCGGACGTTCTCGCCGGAGGACTCCGACCGCGTGTTCACGAGCATCCGCCCGGAGAGCATCAACACGGTCGACGCGGACACGCGCGACCGCTGGGTGGTCCGGACCGCAGAGCACACCGTCGACCGCGTCGGGACGCTCGCCGCCGCGGCCGAACTGGACGCGACCGGCGACGACCTCGAGGCCGCGCTCGACGCGCGCGACGTCCCCGCTGCGGCAGCGTCCGGCTCGGCGCTCGCACTCGACCACTACGGGACGACGCCCGCGTACCTCGCGGGCCTGTACGATCTCGCGGTGGACGCCGCGGAAGTCGTCGCGGGCGACCGCGAGGAGGTCGACGCGTACGACCGCTCGCCGAGCGACGCCGGCGACGGCACGCACACGTACGCCGACATCGCCACGGACCTCGGCGACGCCGTCGCTGCCGTGACCACGACTGACGAAGGCGCGGTCACGGCGGACGCACCCGAATCCGCTGCGAGCGCCGACGACGAGTCGAGTGCAGCAGCGACCGACGCGGACTCGACCGACGCGGTTTCGACCGACGCAGACGCGACGGTCGAGGGGTCCGAGACGGCGTCCAGCGTCGAGAACGACGCGGAGCCGGCGGCGGCCGACCCCGCCGACGCGGACGCCGCGGCGGATACCGAGTCAGAGTCCGACGCAGAACCGGAGGCTGCAACGGATGCGGTTGCGGAAGCGGACGCGGATGCGGACGCAGACGTAGATGCGGAACCGGATACTGGTGCGGACGCGGACGCCGGTGCGGAACCGGACACCGGTGCAGCCGCGGACGCCGGTGCAGCCGCGGATCCGGATTCGGACGCCGACGGGGACGTCGACGCCGATGCGGACGAGGGGGCGGGCGTCGGCGACTTCGAGCCGGGGAATCTCGGTGGCGAGGCGGACGCGACGTCGGACCAGATGTACGAATTCGACGAGGAGGAGCGCGAGGAGATCGAGGAAGAGTACGGGACGGAGTTCTCCTCGGGGAACGACGTGCCCGAGCCCGAGGAGAGCGATCTCGACGCGCCCGAGCCGGAGGACGTCGTCGCGGACGACGCGGAGGAGGGCGACGACTCGGACGCGGTCGACACCACGGCCGAGACCGAAGTCGCGGACGCGGCGGCGGAGGAGTCTGCCGTCGACGAGACCGACGACGAGAGCGTCGACGAGGCGGCCGAGGACGCGGCCAGCGACGACACGGCTGGCGACGACGCGGCGGACGCCGAGGACGTGGACCTGGACGCGTTCGTGATGGACGCGATGCGGGACCTGGCGGACGGCGACGGCGTCGAGCGGAGCGCGCTCGTCGAGCACGTCGTCGCTGAGACGGGCGCGTCCGAGGGCGACGTCGACGACGCAGTCCAGGACGCGCTGATGGGTGGGCAGTGCTACGAGCCCGACGACGGCGTCCTCAAACCGATCTGACGCGATGGCCCCGGTCGATTCGGACGCTGACGGTCCAGAGGCGGTCGACCCGGGTGCGGACGCCCAGGGTGCGGTCGAGCCGATTCCTGACGCTCCGGCGGCGGTCGTCCAGGCCGACGGCCGCCGAATGCTGGCGCTCGCGGACTTCCACGCGGGCATCGAGACGGCGCTCCGGTACGAGCGCGGCGTCAACCTCGACTCGCGCGCCGAAGCGCGTCGCGAGCAAGTGACGTCGCTCGTCGCCGAGCACGCGGTCGACGAACTCGTCGTCGTCGGCGACTTCATGCACTCGATCGGCGGCCCCGGCGGCGCGGAACGCGGCGAGATCGAGGTGCTCCTCGAATCGCTGCGCGTGCCCGTGACGGTCGTGAAGGGCAACCACGACGGCGACCTCGCCGAGTGGGCCGAGGTTGCCGTCACCGACCCGGGCGGCGTCCGCATCGGCGACGTCGGGTTCGCGCACGGCCACACGTGGCCCGCCCCAGAGGTCCTGCGGGCGGACGTCGTCTGCGTCGGCCACGAGCACCCGCAGGTCCGGCTCACGGACGAGGTCGGCGGGTCGCGCGTCGAGCGCGCGTGGCTCCGTGGCGGCCTCGACGCCCGCGCGTTCGCCGGCCAGTACGACGACGACGCGGGCCTCTCCCCGGGCTCCGTCGACGGCGACCTCGTCGTGTTCCCGGCGTTCAACGACCGCTGTGGCGGGACGTGGGTGAACGTCGACGGCCGCGGGTTCCTGTCGCCGTTCCTCCCGGACGCGCTCGTCGACGGCCAGGCGTACCTGCTGGACGGTACCAGACTCGGCCGCTACGAACGGGTCTAAGAGGAGGGGGGCGCGATCGGTCAGTCGACGTCGTCGCCGCCCTCGACCGCCTCGACCGACTCCGGCGGGTCCGGCATCGCGGTCGCGGACTCCTGGCGGCGCTCTCGCGCGAGCTCCTGGCGGACCGACACGAGATCGGATTCCAGCGCCGCGACGCGATCCCGTAGTTCGCGCATCTCCGCGCGCACCGCCGCGAGCTCCGACGCCGGAACCTCGACGAGGCGGTCCTCCGACTCGTCGCCGTCGGTCGGCCACGCCTCGGCGTCGTCGAAAGCAGCTCCCGGCTCGGTGTCGACGCCATCGAGCACCTCGTCGCCATGGTCTTCCCCTGCGTCTTCGGCCGTGGCGGCGTCGTCCAACGTTTCCGTCTCGACGTCGAACTCGAACGGGGCATCGTCGACGGCCGCCTCGGAGTCGGCGTCGTCGGTAGAGAGGTCGAACGCGTCGTCGTCGTCATCGGTTGCGTCGACAGTTTCCTCGTCGGCTCCGTCAAACGCGCTGTCGGCGGCGAAGTCCAGTTCGGTCGCGTCGGCCGCCTCGCCGTCGAAGGAGAGGCCGTCGGCGCTCTCGACGCTCGCGGGCACGAACCCGCCGTCCTCGCCGTCGCCGCCGTCGAACTCGTCGCCGTCGACGAGCTCGTCGATCGTCGGCTCCTCGCTCGTGTCCACGCCCGGGAGCTCGAGGTCCGCGAGTTCGTCCTCGAGCGCGTCCGTGTCGGTCTCGTGCTCGAACTCGGACTTGAGTTCGGAGAATCGTTCGCCGTCGGCGTTCAGGACGACCTCGACGTCCTCGCTGTCGGGCTCGATCGAGACCTCTTCGGTGCCGTCGCGGTCGGCGACCGCCGTCTCGCCCGCTGGTTCGGCGTCGATCCCGGTCGCGTCGTCGCGGTCGCCGACGAGCGGCGACACGAGGGCGTCGGTCACCTGGTCGCGGTCCGCGAGCGCGCCGAGGACCGCGTCCGTGCCCAGCGGCGTGACGACGACCGCGTCGACGGTCGCGCGCTCGTCGTCGCCGGTGACGCGGCGCGCGAGCACCTCGAACGCGTTCGCGAGCTCCTGCAAGAGGAGTGCGCCGCCGCCGCCGTGGTGGGTGTCCGCGAGCGCGGCGCGCAGGTAGACGTGGTCCTCGCCGACGTCGCCCGCACCGCGACCGCGCTCGTCGTCGGCGCCGGGTTCGCCGAGGAGGTCGTCGAGGTCCGCGTGCGTCGGTGCGGCGACCCGGCCGGTCCCGAGCCGCTCGACTGGGTACGTCCACGCGTGATCGCCCATCGTCGCCGCACGTTCGGGATCGTCGCCGCCGTCGAACCCGTCGCCGCCGTCGCCGTCGTCGCCGTCCACGCCGGGTGCGGGGAGTGCGGTGGCCGGCTCCGACGGTTCGGCGCGAGCACCCGTGAGTGCCTGCTCGACGTCGGCGCGGAGGTCGGCGAGCGCGTCGGGGCCGACGCTCCGGAGCGAGTCGTCGACCGTCGGCAGCCGCACCTGGTCGCCGACGGGCGAGAGCGACGGCGCGTCCGGGTCGTCCGTGACCGCGACGTCCGGTCGACCGAGGAGTTCGTGGACGCGACTCGGGTCGTCGATCCAGATGCCGTACAGGGTGACGACGGGTCGTTCGGGGTCGAGGCGCGTGGTGAACGTGACGCGGCCGTCCTCGAACGCCGTCCACTGGTCGGCGGCGAAGTCGGTGTGCACGCCGACCCGGCTCGGGTCGACGTTCGTCGGCAGTCGGTCGACGACGCGGACGCCGACCGGGTCGTCGCGGTCGCTCCGGATCTCGAACTTCAGTGCCGGGAGTGCGAGGGTGTCCAGGTCCAGTCCCTTCCGGACCGTCACCCCGTCACTGGTGGCGTCGACCGTGTGGTCGCCGTACCAGCCGGCTGACGCGTGCATGAATACTCCATCGGAGATACAGTGGTATAGGATTGCCGTTCGGTTGAATACAAGCCCTGGTTGAAACCAATGGTTATCGGGTTAGGCCGAAAGCATGAGTCGGCAAGCCGACCGCATCTGGCCGGTATCCGGTCGAGTGGAATCGCCAGCGGCGAGTCCGGCAAGCTCCGCTTGAACGCTCCCGTCGACGATCGGAGCCCGTTCAAGTCTCGCCTGAAGGGGCCGTCGACGCACCTCGGGGCGGGGCGCTTATGCTCGCGTGGTGGCTAGGCCCGTCGATGACAGCACGCGCGGGGTCGGCGTTCGACGCGCTCGGCGAGTCGGTCAGCGAGGCGCTCGCCGACCGCGGGTTCACCGAGCCGACCGCCACCCAGCGCCGGGCCGTCCCGCCCATCGCTGCCGGCGAGCACGCGCTCGTCGTCGCCCCGACCGGGACGGGGAAGACCGAGACCGCGATGTTGCCCGTCTTCGACGCGATCACAGCCGAGGACGCGTTCGGCATTCGCGCGCTCTACGTCACGCCGCTACGAGCGCTCAACCGCGACATGCGAGACCGCCTGGAGTGGTGGGGCGAGTACCTCGACCTCGACGTCGACGTCCGTCACGGCGACACCACGGACTACCAGCGCCGGAAGCAGGCGACGGACCCGCCGGACGTCCTCGTGACGACGCCCGAGACCGTGCAGGCGATGCTCACGGGTTCGCGGCTCCGGGAAGCGCTCGCCGACCTCGAGCACGTCGTCGTGGACGAGGTCCACGAGCTCGCGGCCTCCAAGCGCGGCGCGCAACTCGCCATCGCCATGGAGCGGCTGCGCGCGCTCGCCGGCGGCTTCCAGCGCATCGGCCTGTCGGCGACCGTCGGCGACCCCGAAACCGTCGCCGCGTTCCTCACCGGGAACCGGCCCTGTGCGGTCCGGCAGGTCGACGTCGGCTCCCAGCTCGACCTCCGCGTGTACGAACCCGAGATCGACGAGGAGGACGCGAGGCTCGCGGGCAAGCTCGCGACGACCGAGCGCGTCGCGAGTCACGTCCGCGCGATACGGGACCTCGTCGCCGAGAACGAGTCGACATTGATCTTCGTGAACACGCGCCAGACCGCGGAGGCGCTCGGGTCGCGGTTCACGGAGCTGGACCTCCCCATCGGCGTCCACCACGGTAGCCTCTCGAAGGACGCCCGCATCGAGGTCGAGGACGCGTTCAAGGCCGGCGACCTCGACGGCCTGCTCTGTACGTCCTCGATGGAACTCGGGATCGACGTCGGGCGCGTCGACCACGTCGTCCAGTACCAGAGCCCGCGGCAAGTGACCAGGTTGCTCCAGCGCGTCGGTCGCGCCGGCCACCGCAGCGACCAGGTCTCGCGGGGCACCATCGTGACGACGCGCGAGGACGACACGTTCGAGGCCGCCGCCATCGCCCGCCGCGCGAAGACCGGCGAGGTCGAACCGGCGGGCATCCACGAGGGGAGCCTCGACGTCGTCGCGAACCAGATCCCGGCGCTGGCGATGGACGGCGACCACGCCGACGGCGGCGCGGACGCCATACACGGACCCGGCACGGTCGGCGACGAGCACGACGGCGTCTCCGCCCGAGCGGCGTACGAACTCGTCGCGAGCGCCCAGCCGTTCGCGGACCTCTCCGAGGACGCGTTCCGCGACGTCGTCGAGGAACTGCACTCGAACCGGATCGCGTGGCTCGACGAGGCCGCGGACCGCATCGAGACCGCGGGCGGGTCCCGCCAGTACGTCTACCAGAACCTCTCGATGATCCCCGACGAGGAGACGTACGACGTCAACGACGTCGCCTCCGGTCGGCAGGTGGGGACGCTCGACGAGCGGTTCGTCGTGAACTTCGCCCAGCCCGGCGAGGTGTTCGTGCAGCGCGGCGAGATGTGGCGGATCGTCGAGGTGGACGACGACGACGGCGAGGTGAACGTCGCGCCGATCGAGGACCCAGCTGGCGAGGTGCCGTCGTGGACGGGCTCGGAGATCCCCGTTCCACCAGGGGTCGCCGGCGAGGTCGGCGAGATGCGCGCCGTCGCCGCGCCGCAGTTCGAGCGCGGCGCACCACGCGAGTCCGTCGCGACCGAGTTCGCGAACCGCTATCCGACCGACGAGAGGACGGTCGCGAGCGCGCTCGACCAGCTCGAACGCCACGCCGACGCGGGCGCGCCGATGCCGACGGATGACTGCATAGTAGTCGAACAGCACGGCCGCACCGTGGTCGTCAACGCCTGTCTCGGGCACAAGGCGAACGCGACGCTCGGGCGCGTGCTCTCCTCGCTGCTCGGCCAGCGCACCGGTTCGTCGGTCGCGCTCGAGACCGACCCGTACCGGATCGAACTCGAACTCCCGAGCGGCCTCGGCACGCCGGAGGTCATCGAGGTACTCGAGTCGACGGATCCCGAGCACGTCGAGGCCATCATCGAGCTCTCCCTGAAGCGCTCGGACGCGCTGAAGTTCCGGCTGAGCCAGGTCGCCACGAAGTTCGGCGCGCTCCGCACGTGGGAGGGCTCCACCGACGTCAGCCCCCAGTACCTGGTCGCCGCCCTCGAGGACACGCCGGTGTACGACGAGGCGGTGCGGGAGGTGTTCCACGAGGACCTCGCGGTCGAGCACGCCGGGCGCGTCCTCGAACGCGTTCAGTCTGGCGACCTCGCCATCGAGACGGTCGGCGAACGCACGCCCGTCGGGACCGCCGGCCACTCCTCGGGCAAGGAACTCCTCGCGCCAGAGAACGCGGACGCGAGCGTCGTCCAGACCGTCAAGGACCGCCTCCAGGACGACAGGGTGGTGCTCCTGTGCGTGCACTGCGGCGAGTACAAGAAGAAAACGAAGGTCCGGCGCGTCCGCGACCAGCCCGAGTGCGCGGAGTGCGGGTCCACGCGCATCGCTGCCCTCAGTCCGTGGGACGACGAGACCGTCCCCGCCGTCCGCGCCAGCGAGAAGGACGACGAACAGGACGAACTGACGAAGAAAGCGCATCGGCGCGCGAACCTCGTGCAGTCCCACGGCAAGCAGGCCGTCGTCGCGCTCAGCGCGCGCGGCGTCGGCCCGCACAACGCCGCGCGCATCATCGGTCAGCTCCGCGAGAACGAGACCGACTTCTACCGCGACATCCTCGCCCAGGAGAAACAGTTCGCCAGGACGCGGTCGTTCTGGGACTGATCGCGCGCGGCCGACGACTGACCACGCGCGACCGAAACGCCTTCCCGCGTGCCGCTCCCGGTTGCGGGTATGCGACTCGCGCCCGGTGCCTACGACTACGCGGCGATTCCGGCGGTGCTCGCGCTCGTCGCACTCGTCGCGTTCCCGCCGGCAAGCCTCGTCGCGCTCGCGCTCGCCGGGTTCGTCCTCCTGTTCTTCCGGGACCCCGAGCGGGTGCCCGTCGAGGGCGCGGCGCGGTCCGCCGCGCTGGCGGCCGCGGACGGCACGGTCTCCGTGATTCGAACCGAAGAGGACGACGACGGCCGTGAGCGCGTCCGCGTCGGCGTGTTCATGAACGTCACCGACGTGCACGTGAACCGCGTCCCGCTCCCCGGGACCGTCGCGGACGTCGAGCACGTCCCCGGCGGACATCTGCCCGCGTTCTCGAAGGAGGCAGAGCGAAACGAGCGCCTGCACGTCGACCTCGTCGACGAGAGCGCGCCCGCCGACTCCGAGCCGTACCGCGTCACGCAGATCGCCGGCACCGTCGCGCGACGCTGTCACAGCTACGTCCAGTCCGGGGACGCGCTCGCGCGCGGCGAGCGGTTCGGCCACATCGCGTTCAGCTCGCGCGTCGACGTCCTCCTCCCGCCACGATTCGGTCCCGAGGACCTCCTCGTCGAGGAAGGCGACGGGACGCGCGCCGGCCGGACCGTTCTCGCAACCGACCCCGCCGCACGCGTCAGCGACGACGACTGACGCCGCACGCATCGCTCCCCCTGGAAGTCACCACATCGAAGAGCCGTCGAGCGCCGCCGCTCGCGAACGTGGAATCGACGGGGTAGGCCGCCCGGGTCTCGTAGCGTTGCGTGTCAAATGCACGCGGGCAGTTCGCCGACCGGCCGTGCCGTCCTCTCATCGTCGGCGGCGTCGGTACAAGACACCACCGGTCTCCGGGTCACGACGGGCCGAGTCGGGAGACCGCGAGCGTACCGGGGGCCGCGAACCGACGTCGACTACCGGTCCAGTCGAGCGCGAGCGGCCTCGAAGTGCGCCGTCGTGATCTCGAGTTCGTCGGTCATCGCGTTCGCCTCCTCGGGCGACCGCCCGTCCGCGAGTTCGCGGATGGCGCGCATCGAGGCGTCGCGGACGAGCGCGTCCAGTTCCGCGCCCGAGAACCCCTCGAGGTCGGCCGCCATCGCGTCCGTGTCGACGTCCGACGCCAGCGGGCGACCCTCCGTGACGACGTCGAGGATGGCGCGCCGTCCGGCCTCGTCCGGCTCCGGCACCTCGATGTGCGTGTCCAGGCGACCCGGCCGCAGGAGTGCGCGGTCGATGGCCTCCTTCCGGTTCGTCGCCGCGACCACGACGAGGTTCGGGTTGTCGGCCAGCCCGTCGAGCTCGGTGAGGAGCTGGGAGACGACGCGGTCCGTGACGTCGTCGCCACCGCCACCGCCGCCGCCCTCGCGGGTCTTCGCGACGGAGTCGATCTCGTCGAGGAACACGATGGAGGGCGCGGACTGGCGCGCGCGATGGAACAACTCGCGGACCGCCTTCTCGCTCTCGCCGACGTACCGGTCGAGCAACTCGGGGCCCTTCACCTCGATGAAGTTCACGCCGCTCTCGCCCGCGAGCGCCCTCGCGAGCAGGGTCTTCCCCGTCCCCGGTGGGCCGTACAGGAGCACGCCCGAGGGCGGACTCGTGTTCGCCGCCTCGAACAGCGGCCCGTACGCGAGCGGCCACTCCACGGCCTCCTCCAGCGTCTGCTTGGCCTGGTCGAGTCCGCCGACGTCCGAGAAGTCGACGTTCGGTTGCTCGGCGACGTACTCGCGCATCGCCGACGGCTCCACCTCCGCCATCGCGCCGTCGAAGTTCGCGCGCGCCACGCTCGGGTCCTCGCTCCAGGCCTTCCGGGCCTCCCCCTCCGTCGGTCGATTTCGGATCGCGTGCATCGCCGCCTCGCTCACGAGCACGTCCAGGTCCGCGCCCACGAACCCGTGCGTGCGAGAAGCGAGGGTATCCAGGTCCACGTCGTCGGAGATCGGCATCCCGCGCGTGTGGACGTCGAGGATCTCCCGACGGCCGCTCTCGCTGGGGACGCCGATCTCGATTTCGCGGTCGAACCGGCCGCCGCGGCGGAGCGCCGGGTCGATGTCGTCCACGCGGTTCGTCGCGCCGATGACGACCACGTCACCGCGAGACTCGAGGCCGTCCATCAGACTCAGGAGTTGCGCGACCACGCGGTTCTCGACGTCGCCGTCGTCGTCGCGCTTCCCCGCGACCGAATCGATCTCGTCGAAGAAGACGATCGAGGGCGCGGTCTCGCGGGCCGTCTCGAACACCTCCCGCAAGCGCTCCTCGCTCTCGCCCTTGTACTTCGACATGATCTCCGGCCCCGAGACCGTGTGGAACGCCGCACTCACCTCGTTCGCGACCGCCTTCGCGATCAGGGTCTTCCCCGTCCCCGGCGGCCCGTACAGCAGCACGCCCCGCGGCGGGTCGATGTTGAGCTTCTGGAAGAGCTCCGGCTCCGAGAGCGGAAGCTCGATCATCTCGCGGACGCGCTCCAGTTCCTCTTCCAGCCCACCGATGTCCTCGTAGGTCACGCCCGACTGGGCGTCCTCGTCCGCATCCTCGTCGCGTGACTCCCAGCCCCCCGACGACTCGGCCTCGACGCCACCGCTGCTCGCCTCGTTCGCGCCCGGCGTCGGATCCGTGGTCGCGTCGAACGCCTCGTTCCGGACCTGGACGCTCGTGTGATTCTCGATGCGGACCGGGCCCTCGGGCGTCGTCTCGACGACGTGGAACGGCGACTGGCTGATGCGCTCCAGGCGGACGTGCTCGCCGACGGACACCGGCCGTCCGTCGAGGTCCCGCCGGACCGCGCGCTCGACGACGCTCGACGGCACCGCCCCCATCGACTCCGGCGGCGCGAGCGTCACCGCCGTCGCGTCGCTGATCTCTCGCGCCCGCACCGTCACGAGGTCCCCGACCTTCGCGCCCGCGTTCGTCCGCGTGTCCGCGTCGATGCGAATGGTGCCCGCGTCCTGGTCGTGGTCCGACGGCCAGAACTTCGCCGCCGTCACGTGCGACCCCTCGATGACGACCGTGTCGCCGCTCAGGATACCGAGCTCTCGGCGTGCAGCCTCCGAGAGGCGCGCGACGCCGCGGCCGGCGTCGCGCTTCTCCGCCGCCTGCACCGTCAACGTCACGCCGTCGTCGTCGTCCGTACTCATGCCTATTTTTTCTCGCCGTACTGCCTTGAATCGCTCGGGACAAACCACTTCACGGAGGCCGGCGTCGCTCTAGGCATGGTCAGCGAGACTGAACGTGACGGCGAGACGTGGTACGAGTGCGACGCCTGCGGACTCATGTTCGACGACCAGTCCGACGCGAACGCACACGAAGCGAACTGCGACGCCGAAGACCCCTCCTACATCCAATAAGCGACTCGCAGCCACTCTCGACTCCGGGGACCGATAGCTGCCCGTTCAGTCCAAGCGCTCGCGGTGCTCGGCCGCGAGCGACTCCGCTTGCTCGCGCGTCTGCGCCACCTCCCAGCGCACCTGGGTCGCCCCACGCGGCCCATAGGATAGCGCGTCCTTCAGTTCGTCCGGGAGCACGCCCCAGTCGACCTCGAGCACGTTCCCGTCGTCGTCGCCGATCTCGTACACGCCCAGTCGGTCCGGCGCCCCAGCGACCGTCGACCGGTCGAGCGAACGCCACTGCTTCGCTAGCGGCATCAAACGATCTCGTACGCGTGCTCGCTGATCTCGTCCTCCGCAAACACGAACACGCGACCGCGAGCGACCTCCGGGTCCGCCTCGACGACGGTCGCGTACGCCTCCGACCGCACCGTCACCCCCGGGAACAGCTCCTCCTCGTCGTCGCCCTCGAGGAGGACGCGACCGACGCCGGTGTCCTCGAGGATGTCGTCGTGCGTGTCGTGGTCGTTCACGTACACGAGCACGCCCTCCGTCTCCGTCGGGTCCGTCACGAGCACTTGCGTCAACTTCCCCGGCGGCGCCCGCACCGACCCCTCGGCCTTCTCCGGCGGGCCGTGATAGAACACGTTCCGGCCGTCCAGGTACTCCACGACGACCCCGTCCTCGTTCAGCTCCACGCCGAGCGTCGACGGCGCCACGTCGCCTCGAAAAGTCATACCACCACGTAGACGGCCGCACGCAAAAACGACTCCGTTTCGCCACGCCGTTCCACTCCGCCACGACGCTCGCGCCCGCCCAATCCGGACGCTTCCGCGTCAGGCGGGCTTGAACGTCTTCGCGATCGCGGCGATGACCGCGTTCTGGACCGCGTCGCGCTCGCCAGCGAGGTACTCGACGTGGCCCTCGCGACCACCGACCACTTCGATCCCGGCCTCGGGAACCGTCGACGCCGCCTGCTCGGCGACGCGACGCACGTCCAGGTCTTCGTCCGACCGCAGACGCATGTCGTCGCCACCCAGCCCGATGGTGACGACCGGTTCGTCGTACTCCTCGCGGAGCGTCCGGTGGAGTTCGTCCACGAGCAACGCCTCCGGCGGGAAGTCGAACCGGTGCGTGAACGCGTCCGTGTCCACGACCGCGAACGTCACGCCGTCGGCCGTGCGCTCGGTGAGGTTCCGGCGCGCCGTCTCGACTTCCTTGCGCATCTTCTCGCGGAACTGATCGCTCACGTGCCCCGAGAGGCCTTCACGGCGACCGAACAGGAGGTCGTCGACGAGCTCTCGCTTGTCCTTGTAGGACTGATAGAACGCCTCCAGCGCCATCGCCTGCCGGAGCTCCGTGACGTCGTCGACGTCGTAGTCGGCGTCGCGAGCCAGGTCCACGTACACCTCCGGGGTGTCCTCCCAGTAACTCACCGCGGGCAGGTGCGAGAGGTCCACGCGAACGTCGTCGTTGACGTGCGCCGCGACGTTCGCCGCGAGCGCCGTCGAGGACACCTCGTCGTCGACGCCCGCGACGTGCGGGTTCACGACCGCCGAGAGGTCGTCGAGGACGGCGTCGTCGGGGTACGTCGCGTCGATCGCGACGCGCTCGACGCCGTACACGTCGAGGAACTCGTAGCCCTCCTCGGACTCCGCGGTCGACCCGGCGTCGGCGAGGACGACGAGCGGGAACTGCTCGCCGTGTCGCTCGCGGTCGCCGAGCATGTCCGTCACGTCGTCGGTCGCCGCGTCCATCCCGTAAAACGGGTCGTCGAGCGGCCGGCGCTCGAAGAAGTGGTACTCCGCGTCCTCGCGCGCGTGCTCCTCGCGAACGAGCGGGAGGACCGCGCGCTCGATGGCCGCCCCGGCGACGTAGCCGTCCGCGGTCGCCGTGTGTCGAACGACGACCGGTCGGCCCGTGAAGACGGCCTGCCGGATGGTCGACGCCACGTCGCGGATCTCGCTCTCGACCGCCGCGACCGCGTCGTGGTCCGCGAGCAGGTCGACTTCGCCGGGATCGGCTTCGGCGGCGAGCGCGTCCGCGAGACGCGTTCGCACCACGTCGGCTTCCTCGCCCTCGAGCACGTCGAGGACTTCCGTCTCGATCTGGAGGTCGTCGTGGTGGCGCTCGACCTCGCCGTCGATGCGTACCACGTCGTCGACCTCGACGTCGGGGTACGCGCGAACGCCCGCGGACTCGAACGCCGCCGCCTCGACGACGTCCGACTCGTCGCGGACCTCGAAGACGGTCGGCCCGGACGTCTGCCGGATGCTCACGACTTCGCCCTCGACGCGCACGACCTGTCCGACGTCGTCCGCGACGTCGCCGAGAGCCGTCCGCGACAGCCCCTCGCTCGCGCTCTCGTCGGCTGTCGCTGCCTCGTCGCCCACCGGTGCGTCGTCCTCGTCGCTGTCGGTCGACTCGTCGTCCGTCGCGACGTCGCCGGACTCGGAAGCGCCAGCGTCCTCGACGGCCGACGTCGCCGTCACGTCGGACGTCGCTTCGTCGCCGGCACTCGGTGCGTCGTCTTCGTCGGCTGCGGCGTCGGCACTCGGTGCGTCGGCAGAGGTATCGGCACTCGCTTCGTCGGTGGCGACCTCGGACGTCGCTTCGTCGGTGGTCGTCTGGTCGGTGTTCTCGGCTTCGCCGGCACTCGGTGCGTCGTCTTCGTCGGTCGGTTCCGGCTGGGCGTCCTCCGAAGAGGGCGTGCGCGTCTCGGTGTTCCCCGAGCGCGACGTACTGTCAGAAGGGTGGTCGTCGTCCCCGTCGTCCCCTTCGGGGAGCTCGTCGCCCTGGGGCGTCTGGACGAGGTGGCCGCGGAACTCGCGCTTGCGCTGGCGGATCGACCAGCCGAGGTCGACGTTCCCGTTGTCGCGCACGTCCGTCACCTGCACGTAGACGGTGTCGCCCGCGTCCCAGTCGAGGGAGTCCAGGCGTCGGTCCAGTTCGCTCCGGTGCAGGAGGCCGGTGACGTGGTCGCCGATGTCCACGAACACGCCGAACTCCGCGTAGCCGTCGACGGTGCCTTCGTAGTAGCGTCCGGGCGTCAACTGTTCGGGGGAGTTGCCTTCGAACTCGAAGACGGCGTCCTCCTCGTGACTCGAACAGATGTGCCCGTCCACGGGCGTACCGCAGATGATACAGTTACCCATTTGCTCTGGTAGAGGAAACCCGGCCTAAAACTGTTGTCGAAACTCGCTCGCCGTCGTTCGTCCGCGTCGAACCCCGGTCGTAGCTGGCGCGCGGGCGGCAGGTGGCCCGCCCGCGACCGCTCGTAAGTGCCTGCGGGGACCGATCTGCGGGAGCCGAGGAGGGGGTTGGGGGTGGCCGAGTAGCGTCCCCCCCTCGCGAACTTTTACGGGACGTGCAGGCGTAGGTCAGTACGACTATGGAACTCACCTGGTACGGTCACTCCACGTTCGGCGTCGAACTCGGCGACACCAGCCTGCTCATCGACCCGTTCTTCGACAACCCGAAGACGGACACCGACCCCGGGGCGCTCGACCCCGACTACGTGCTCCTCACGCACGGGCACGCGGACCACGTCGGCGACGTCGACGCGTACGAGGGCGCGACGCTCGTCGCGACGCCCGAGGTCGTCGCGTACTGCCAGGACGAGTTCGGGGACTTCGACGCCGTCGGCGGCATGGGAATGAACCTCGGCGGGACCGTCGAGTGCGGCGACGCGTACGTCACGATGCACCGCAGCGACCACACGAACGGCATGGAGACGGGCTACGAGGCCTCCGGCGGGATGCCCGCAGGGTTCGTGATCTCGGACACGAAGCCGACGCAGGTCGCGGACGAGGACTCCGTCTCGTTCTACCACGCCGGCGACACCAGCCTCATGACGTCGATGCGGGACGTCATCGGGCCGTTCCTCGAGCCGGACGTCGCCGCGCTCCCGATCGGCGACCACTTCACGATGGGGCCGATGCAGGCCGCGGTCGCCGTCGACTGGCTCGACGTCGACGCCGCCATCCCCATCCACTACGACACGTTCCCGCCGATCGAGCAGGACCCCGAGGCCTTCGCGAAGGAAGTGAGGGCGACCGGGAGCGACGCCGACGTCGTCGCGCTCGACGGCGACGAGTCCTTCGACGTCACCGAGAACCTCATGGACTGAGCGGCCACCCACCTCGTTCTCCCGGTCGCTCGCGTTCGCCCTCGCGACCCGCCCTCTCACCACGGGAGTCAGTTCGCACGGGAGCGTGTGCCGAGGGGGTCCGGCGACGAAACCCCTAAGTAGCGACGGCCATTGAGACGGTGGAAACGGTGATTCTCTATGGAGCTACGTGTCGACGATACGGCGGCGGAGGACGAGGCGATCAGTACGCACAGCGGTCGGTCGTTCCGGCCGCTCGACCCGGAACCGGAGCAGATCGCGCTCGCTGACCTCGCGCACGGGCTCTCGAACGTCTGTCGCGGTGCGGGCCAGACCGCGTTCTTCTACAGCGTCGCGCTGCACTCGATCCACGTGACCGAGGAGCTCGCGAGCGCGGGCGAGAGCGACCGCGTGCAGTTCTACGGGCTCCTGCACGACGCGGCGGAGGCGTACGTCACGGACGTCCCCAGCCCCCTCAAGCGTCACCTCCCCGGGTACCGCGAGATCGAGGACGACATCCAGGCTGCCGTCTGGGCGGCGTTCGACGTCTCCCCGCCCAGCGACGAGCAGTACCGCGCGGTCAAGCGCGCCGACCGCGCGCTCGGCCAGTACGAACTCCCCGAGCTGTTCCCCCAGCAGACCTGGGAGGGCGAACGCCCCGATCTCGACTACGACCTCCGCGCCGACGCCCGCTTCGACGTCCCCCGACGCTTCGAAGTGATGGTGGCGGACCTCGCCGATCGCGCGAACGCGACCGTCCCGAACTAGTCGGGTCCCGACTGCTCGCTCGATTCTCCGCGGTCCTCCACGCTCTGGGACTCGGTCGCGTCCGCGACCCAGTCCGCGTACGCGGGAAGCATCCCCGATTCGTCGAACCGCTCGATGCAGGGCACGTCGTAGGGGTGGAGTTCCGCGATTCGCGCTTCGAGTGCGTCGTAGCGCTCGCTCGTTGTCTTCGCGAGCAGGATCACTTCGTCGTCGCGCAGGATGGCGTCCTCGCCGGTGGCGTCGCCGCCGTCGGCGTCGGTCCAGCGGTACGTAGAGCGACAGTCGACCCGGTTCACGCACGCGGCGAGGCGCTCCTCGACGAGCGCGGTCGCGAGCTCGTCGGCGGCCTCGGGCGGCGCGGTGACGTACGCGGTCGGCATCGTCAGTCGGACGCTCCGGACATCGTCACTCGATCGGGCGGAACGACCCGTCGATGTCCCACTCGTGCACGCAGTGGACGTCGCCGATCGCGTCCGCGTCGGCGCTATTGCCGTCCCCATTATCGTCTCGGTCGTCGCTCGCGACGCGCCACGTGTCGTGGCGGTCGTCCCAGACCTCCCGTCGTCCGCAGCGCTCGCACTCGCGTCCCTCCGGCTTGCGTAACTCGGTCATGTGCGACAATCGATCGTCCGAGAACTTGAAGCTTGACCGTGCGGCGGGGTTCGCGACGACCGACCCCCGCGAGTGAGTCAGTAGACGCCGTCGGCGACGTCGTCGTCGAGCGCGTCGAACTGCGCGAGGTACTGGAGGCGCTCCCGCCGCAGCTCGGTGGCCGCGCGCTCGTAGTCATCGACGTGGTCGGGGACGTAGAACTCGGAGACGTCGATGCCCGGGACCGACGACGGAATCTCGAGGCCCATGCGATCGTCGCGCGTCCAGTCGACGCTGTCGCGCGCGATCTCGCGGAGGAGGGTGACGGACTCCTCGACGCCGACGTCGACCGCGTCGTCGCCGGTGCCGACGCAGCCCGTGTTGAGGACGTAGCACTCGACGCCGAGTTCGCTGACGAGATCGCGGAAGCGATTCCCTTCCTCGCCCTCGCTCCCCATGATGAACGGGTTCGTGCCGACGACGCGGATCGCTTCGCCCGCGGCGTCCGGGTCGCCCGCGCTCGTCTGGATGGACTCGCCGAGCATGAACGCGACCGCGGCCTCGGTCTCGTCGAGCTTCGCGACCGGCGGCATCAGGGGGTTGCGCGTGATGAAGAACACCTGGTCGACGCCGTCGAGGTCGACGTCCTCGTCGGCGCTGTCGAGGTGCTCGCGCTGGACGACCGCGCGCGAGTTCGTCGTGTACCGGTCCTCGTCGAAGTGGACGGTGCCGTCGTCGTCGACGGCGACGTTCTCGAGGACCGCGGACTCGTGGGTCGCGGCGTCGTACAGCGCCGCCTGCTCGTCGCGGTCGAGGCCGATGGTCTTGATGAACAGGCCCTTGCCCTCGCTGCCCGCGACCTCGCCGTCGCGCGTGAGCGCGCAGACGTCGTCCTGGAGCATCGCCGCGGACTCGCCGTTGGCCTCGTCGAGCCAGCAGCTGTGCGCAGTCAGCGTCGACTTCCCGGTCGCGGATAGCCCGAGGAACACCTGGCCGACCGTCGCCAAGTCGCCCTCGTCCTCGCCGTCGGCGTCGTCCGCGTCGGCGTCGTCGGGCGACTGGCGGACGGTGACGCGCTTCGACCCGGCGTGCAGCCCGAGGCCGCCCTGGCGCTTCGCGTCGAACATGAACAGGCGGAGGAACGACTTCTTCGCCTCGCCCGTGTAGTCGCTCCCGACGACGGCGGTCACGCCCTCCTCGGCGAGCACGCGAATTGCTGTCTCGTCGGCGTCGGGGACCTGGACCGTGACGTAGTCCGGTTCGACGGGCTCGTCGGCGTCGACGGGCTCGAAGAGCTTCGCCCACGCGAGCGCGATTCGACCGTACGCCTTCGGGACGAACAGCCGGCAGACCGCGGCGACGTCCTCGTGCCGGCCCATCCGCCGGTCGAGGCACACCCACTCGCCGTCGCCGATGCAGTCCACGGCGTCCGCGACGAGCCCGTAGTCGGCCTCGTCGAACTCGTGGTCGACCGTGTTCCTCGTGCGGTCGGCGCTCCGCGACCGGTACTCGCTCACGTAACTGGGCGAGTCGTACTCGGTCGTGGTTTCGAGGTGCGTGGAGAAGGAGCGGAGTTCGTCGAGTGCTGGCGCGTAGGTCACGTTCGGTGTGGATTTCGGGTCGGGGAAGTCCGACCGTCGTGTCGAGGTCGCCGGGCGTTCCATCCCGATGTCTGACATCGTGATTGAGTAGATTGCGTAATGCCGTATAAACATGCTGCTTGTACTCGCTCCGTAACCGATGGCTTCGAACGATGCAGGCGTCCCGTACTCGCACCTGGCGGCCCAGGGCGGCCTCGAAGCGGTCTCGAAGCGACCCCGAAGTGGTATCGAAGCGTGCCTCGAACCGGTCGATGACTCCGGGAACCGTCACCTGTAAGTCATGCCCCTGCGTCGGTCTGTCCATGATTAAGCTTGTGAACATGCTCGTCCGCGCGGACGACCTGACCCACGAGGAATTCGTCGACTACTGGTACGACGAGCACGTCCCGCTCGCGAAGGGACTTCCCCACGCGAAGAAGTACGCGACGAGCGTCCCGACGGACCCGGACCGCAGCGAGTACGACGGCGTCGTCGAACTGTACTTCGAGGACATGGGCGACCTGCAGGCGGCGTTCGAGTCCGACGTCGGCGAGGCCGTACAGGCCGACCTCGCGGAGTTCGCGAAGCCCGACGAGGGGGCGACGCTGTACGTCGAGGAGACCGTCCAGTTCGACGACGAGTCGGAGGACCGATGAACACCGCCGAACGGGTCGTCGAGACGCTCGACGCGCTCGACACCGAGTACGTGTTCGGGTATCCGGGCGGGCGCGTCATCGAGCTGTTCGAGACGATCGCGCACGGCGACAGCGACGTGGAGGTCGTTCGGCCGCGCGACGAGCGCGAGGCCAGCCAGATGGCGGAGGCGTACGGGCGAATGACGAGCACGCCCGCCGTGCTCGCGGGCCAGGGTCCGTGGATCGGGAGTCTCGGGAACATGGGCCAGATGGAGGCGCGCCTCGCGTCGTCGCCGCTCGTGACGCTCACGGAAGCGAGCGAGCGCGGTGACTACTCGACGCTCGCGCCCTATCAGCAGTCCCGCGGCGACTACGGCGGCCTCTCTCTGCCGAAGATCCTCGACGGCGTGACGAAGGAGTGGTGGTTCCCGCGGTCGTCGACTGAAACTGTTCGGTCAGTACAGCTCGCGTTCAAGCACGCGACCGCGGGCCGGCCCGGCCCGACCGCGGTCATCCTCGACGGGGACGCAGTCAGCGACGACTATCCCGAGGACGCGGTGCCGCCGGTGTGGGACGACGAACGGCAGGTGCAGAACTGGCAGAGCCAGCCGACTGACCGCGACGTCGCCGCCGCCGTCGAGCACCTCGAGGCCGCGGAGAAGCCCGTGATAATCGCGGGCAACGGCGTGCACGCGGCGGACGCGTACGACGAACTGAAGGCCGTCGCGGACGCGTACGACGCAGTCGTCGCGACCTCGTACCTCGGGAAGTCGACGATCGCGGAGACCGACGAGCGCGCGGCGGGCGTCATCGGGTCGTTCGGCCACGAGGGCGCGAACCAGGTCGTGAGCGAGGCGGACGCGCTCCTCGTCGTCGGCTGCCGGATGAACCCGATGGACACGAACTGGCAGGCGGCGTCGTTCATCGACCCCGACGAGCAGACGATCATCCACGCGGACATCGACACGCGCAACGCCGGCTGGGTGTACCCCGCCGACGTCGGTCTCATCGGCGACGCCGCCGAGAGCCTGCGCGCGCTCGCCGCGACCGGCGACGGGGAGAGCGGCGAGGGCGGCGACTGGGCGCTCGACCGCGCGGAGGAAGCCCGCGAGGACTTCGCGGTCGAGAAGTGCGAGAGCGACAGCGTCCCCATCAAGCCCCACCGGGCGTGCAAGGCCATCGAGCAGGTCGTGGACGAGGACACCGTCGTCACGGCGGACTCGGGGAACAACCGCTTCTGGCTCCTGAACTACCTCCAGACGGACTCGACGCAGTCGTACTACGGCTCCGGGGGCGTCGGCGGCATGGGGTGGGCGCAGCCCGCCGCCGTCACCGCCGCGCTCCTCGGGCACGACGCGATCGCGGTCGCGGGCGACGGCGGGTTCACGATGACGATGACCGCCGTCGAGACCGCGGTCGACCACGACGTCGCGCCGACGTTCGTCGTCCTGAACGACACGAGCCTCGGGATGGTCCGCCAGATGGACGAGGACATCGCGGGCGTCGAGTTCCACGACACCGACTTCGTGAAGATGGCCGAAGGCATGGGCGGCCGCGGCGTCCGCGTCACCGAACCCGACGACCTCGTGCCCGCGCTCGAGAACGCGAAAGCCGCGAGCGAGCCGACGGTCGTCGACGTCCGCATCGACCGCGACGAGGACATGGCCGAACAGCTCGCGTCGTCGTTCTACAACGAAGTCGGCGGGCTGCACGAGTAAGGCGCTCGCGCGAGCGTCACCGTAGCGGTTCTCGCACGTTCCCTCGGGAACCCCGGTTCGATCGATGCGGGGAATCGAGGTGACGCAACGACCGCCGTTCTCCCTGGGGATTATTGTCTTCGGGACCTACGCGACGATCCCTCGCTGTCGTCCGTATCGGCAATTACAGTGTTCACGATCGCTCCGATCATGAGCACGATAGCGCCCAGATAGAAGCTCGTGAGGATGATGATGATCCCACTGAGAACGCCATAGAGCGCGTATCGAGGGGCATTAGCGGCGTACGCGCTGATTGCTGTCAGCAGGACGGTCCACCCGGTCGCGGCCGTCAGAGCCCCTGGGAGCGCCTCTGTAAGTGAAGTCACCACTCGCGATGGGGCATAATAGAGGGGGAGGAACGCGATCGTCAGCATGCCGAATTGAACGAACGGCTTGCTAGAAGAAAGAACTCGGCCGATCGGTACGAGCGCAAAAATCAGGTTCGTGAGGATTATCGCGACGACGACCAGGCCGAAGGAGCCCAGGATACTACTGGCATCGTGAAGCTGCGTGCGAAGTGATTCTCGGGGAGCACGTTCGACCCGGTTAACGACCGTCTGGAAGCCGATCACGATGTTTGCGCCGCTCCAGGCAAGCACGCCGACTGCGAACAGTGCCGCCCAGGCTCGCCCCGATGCGGTAACCAATGCCTCGGAGAGTAGCTGCTGGGCATCGGGGGTGAGAAAGTCGGGCGTGATCCCCTGGACCTCACTGACGAGTTGGTCGCCGATGAGAGCGACCACCAATATCAGGAGTGGGATCTGGGATACGAACGCATAGTACGCGAGCGCGGCCGCCGGATACTTGACGTGGTGCTCGTGAGTCATCCGACCTACAGTCAACGCGAATTCGAAGGCGCGGCTCACGCGTCTCATAACTCACCTACGAAAATTCAGCCAAAAAGTACTGTCTCGCTCCGACACTCCCAAACGACCTATACACGGAGCAGAACCAACCACATAGAGATAGTTGCTAGCGTTTTCAATCCAGGGAGTAGTGCTGAATAGGCCCTCGGTATCCGGTACTGCCTTCTCAACCCACTCGACGCCCAGATAGGACCAACGATGGATACGCACGCTGCCTATCGGCTCGTTCTCCGAGCAGATCGCCGTAATCATCCCGCGAAGAGGGCATTATCGACGTTCCTCTTCGAGGTCTAGAACGGAAGGAGCGACCGCACCATCCAGTACGGTCCCTCGATCTGGTTCTTGAGGAACCCCACGACGGTCCTGCGGGGTGCGCTCGCTGGCACGAGGTCGCTGGCGGCGTCGGCGCCGACGCGGACCAGATCGCCAGTATGCGTGCGACGACCGTTCTCGTCGGTGACGCGGAGGCAGACGAGCGCGTCCCCGGGCGTGCCGACGACGCGGTAGACGCCCGCCTGGACGGTCGCATCCGCGGGCGCTTCGACGAAGTCGCCGACGGCGACGCCGTTCGGGTCGACCATGTGTCGCCGTTCTCGCGTCACCGAGATAATGGTTGGCGGTCGAAGCGGCAAACGGCAGGGGCGAGGTCGTTCCGGCCCGTCGTCGGTTTCGCCGAGTGTGCAACCTTTTTCGTGCCGCTGGGTGAATCGACGACCATGAGCGACAATACTGTCCTCGTTACCGGTGGCACGGGATTCATCGGGTCCTACGTTGCGAAGGACCTCGTCGAGCACGGACACGACGTGGTCGCGTACGACCTCTCGACGGACGAACGCATACTCGAAAAAGTCGGGATCGCCGACGAGGTGGAGACGCGTCGCGGCGACGTCTCCGACCCGACGGACGTCGTGAGCGCGGTCGCGGACACCGGCACGACGCACATCGTGCACCTCGCGGCGCTCCTGACGAACACCGCCGAGGAGAACCCGCGCGCGGCGATGGAGGTGAACGTCGAGGGCACGAGCAACGTCTTCGAGGCCGCGCGGACGCTCGACGACCAGGTCGAGCGCGTCGCGTGGGCGTCGAGCGCGGCGATCTACGCGCCGCCACACCACTACGACGACGGCGGCGACTGGTGGGTGACTGAAGAGGACCTCACGTACCCGGACACGCTCTACGGCGCGACGAAGGAGTACAACGAGCACCAGGCTCGCGTCTACCGCGAGGAGTACGGCGTCAGCGACGTCGCGCTCCGGCCGACGGTCGCGTACGGCCCGTACCGCGAGACGGGCGGGTCGGCGTTCCTCGCGAACATCGTCGAGAAGCCCGCGCTCGGCGAGCCGTTCGAGGTCGACTACGGCACCGAGGAGATCGACTGGCAGCACGTCGCCGACATCGCGCAAGCCTTCAGGCTCGGGGCGTTCGCGGACGAGGACGACCTCACGCAGCGTGTGTACAACGTCCGCGGCGAACTCGCGAGCGTCCGCGAGGCCGCCGAGACCGTCGAGCGCATCGTGCCGGACGCGGACATCACGGTGAACGACGACGGCGAACTCCCGTGGACGCAGCGCCTCGACATGACGAAAGCCCAGGAGGACCTCGGGTACGAGCCCGAGTACGGGCTCGAGGAGGGCTTCCGGAGCTACATCAACACGCTCCGGAAGGAGAACGGCCTGGACGCCGTCTGAACTGGGTCTCTTTCTGTCCGGTTAGCGTTCCGCGTAGGGCCGCCCGATAGCGCGGGACGGCGCGCCGGTATCGAACACTGCCGGCCGTACTGGTTTGCGTGTCGCGACCGAACCGATCGGCATGGACCTGACCGAATCGAGTACGCGAGCGGAGTCCGAATCGGACGTCGGCAGCGAGGGGGCGACGGACAGCGGTGGGGGCTATCTCTCGACGCTACCGCGGTCGCTTTGGCGACGCGTCGACCCTGGCGCGGTAGCAGCTGTCGTCGGCGGCACGAGCGCCCTGCGCGGTCTCCGGGCGTTCCGGCGCGGCGACCGCCGGCGCGGCCTCGGGAGCCTCGCCCTCGGAGCGGCTCTCCTCGGGGTCGCGTTCGTCCAGGGGCGGCGGTCGCGCGACCATGGCGGGGGGTCGGGCGTCGACCAGACTGACGTGGTCGACACGGCCCCCGATGTCGACGCGGTCGCCAGCGAGGACGGCGACGTCGGCGCGGACGAACACGTCGGCGGCGACGCGGCCGAAGCGGTCGCGGATACGAGCCCGGACATCGAGGCGGCGAGTTCGGGACTCGAATCCGAGACCGACGACGAGACCGAGTCCAGCGGCGCGGACGCGTCGGGGGAGGCGAGCGACATCGGCGAGATGGACGAGTCGGGCGAATCGATCGAGCTGGGCGAACCGGGCGACGTGAGCGAGGAGAGCCGGTCGGGAACGACGGGCGACGCGGGTGACGCGAGCGAGGTCGGCGAGACGACGCTTCCCGATGACGCCGACCGCCTTGGCGAGGCGGCCTTCGACAGGCAGAGCCGAGAGGTCCCGGTGCCCCAGCGGGCGTTCAACCAGGGGTTCCTGTCGCATTCGGCCGAGGCGTTCTGGGGGATCCGGTCGGACGACGACGCGGTGCTGGTCTCCGGGGACTACGACGCGGTCGAGGCCGGCTCGGGAGTGCGGTACGTCGCGAGCAGCGAGATCGGCGCCGACGCCCGCGAACTCCCGATCCCGGACGCCGTCCTCGACCACTGGGACGAGGTGCTCCGCGGCGGGACCGCCGTCGCCGGCGGCGACGACATCCTGTTCGTCACGACCGAGGACCTCGAGCGCGACGGACTGCTGCGCGTCCTCCCGGCGGCGTGGGTCGACGAGTCGTTCACGCCGGGGACGCCCTGAGAGAGGGGTAACGACTTAGACGGCCGCCTCTGAATCGGGGGGCATGGCTACGGGTTTCGACATCGGGACGCGGGGGTTCAGGGTGGCACGCGGCGACCCGGCGACGCCGACGGTCTCGGAGACGTCACCACTGTATCTGCGAGTATCGGACGCGGACTTCCTGGAGACGGACCTCTCGAAGGCCGCGCTCTCGACGGTGCGCGTCGACGACGCGACGTACGTCGTCGGGCCGGACGCGACGCGAGCGGCGGCGGCCGTCGACCGGGACCCGGAGCACCTCCTCGAGCACGGCGTGCTCGCGGACCGAGAGGACGTCGCGGACGTGTTCGCCGCGCTCGCGTCGGAGTTCCTCGGCGAACCCCCGCGGAGCGCCGCGACCGGCGGCGACGGCGATGACGCCGACAGCGATGACGCGTCGCGGTTGGCGTACTCGGTACCGGGGACGATCGTGGACGCGGCCGTGCCGACGGCGACCCACCGGGAGGCCGTGCAGTCGGTGCTCGCCGGCCTGGGGTACGAGCCGACGCCGATCACGTCCGGGTTCGCGGTGGTGTACGACGCGCTCGCGGGGTCGAACCTCACGGGCGTCGGCGTCGCGGTCGGGGCGGAGTCGACGTCGGTGGCGCTCGTCTACTACGGCGTGCCGGTGCTCGCGTTCTCGGTCGCGAAGGGTGGCGACTGGGTCGCCGAGCAGGCCGCGACGGCCACCGGGGAGTCGGTCGACCAGGTCCGGGGCGTGCAGGCGCGGACGACGATCGAACCGGGCGCCGAGGGCGGCGTGGAGGGCGCGCTCGCTCGCGGCTACGACGCGCTCGTCGGCGACGTCGTCGACGCGACCGTGGAGGAGGCGACCGAGGGCGACGTCCGCGAGGGCGTGAGCGTTCCGGTGGTCATCGGTGGCGAGGCTGCCGTCCCCGGATTGGAGGTGCTCGCCGCGGGCCGGTTCGACGAGGGCGCGCTCGACCTCCGCGTGACCGAGGCGACGCTCGTCGACGACCCGGCGGTGAGCGTCGCTCGCGGCGCGCACGCGGCGGCGACCGACGGCGTGGACGCGTTCGAGGACGTGACGTGGGGCGCCGACGGCGGCTTCAGTGGCCGTGGCGACATCGACGCGTCCGACGCCGGGACCGCCGCGGGCGACGACGGCGACGATGCCGACGACGAAGACGAAGGCGACGGTAGCGGGACCGACGGCCCCGAACAGGCGACGCTCGCGGCCGCCGCGACCGCCGCGACCGACGCGACCGACGCGACCGATTCGACCGACGCGACTGACTCAATCGATTCGACCGACGACGCCGCCATCACGAAGCTCTTCGACCGCCTCGCGAACCGCGACGACGAGATTTCCGACCTACGTGACCGACTCGAGGACGTCTCCGATCAGCTCGCGGCCGTCTCCGCGGAGATGGCGACCGCCGACCGCGTCGAGACCGTCGAATCGGACGTCGACGCCGTCGCCGCCGACATCGACGCGGTGGAGGCGAACGTGGACGCGGTGGAAGCGAATGTCGACGAAGTGGAAGCGAATGTCGACGAAGTGGAAGCGGACGTCGACGCGGTGGAGGCGAACGTGGACGCGGTGGAAGCCGATGTCGACGAGACCGGCGAGCGCGTGACGGACTTGCGGGGAGAGCTGTCGGTGCTCGACGATCGCCTGGCGGACGTGGGGGATGCGCTCGACGACGTGGAGGCGGACCTGGCGGCGGAGATCGACGACGTGGAGTCGCGGATGGCGTCGGCGTCGACCGTCGAGGCGCTCGACGAGCGGACGGCTACGGCGGCGACGGTCGACGACCTCGAAGCGGACCTGGAGGCGACGCGAGATGCCGTCGACGCTGACGTGCAGGCGGTCGCGGACGACCTGCACGCGCTGGAGGGCGCGCTCGACGAGCTGGAGGTCGCGCTCGACGACCTGGCGGGCGACGTGGCGAGCGTCGACGACCGCATGGGCGAACTCGCGTCGACGACCGATCGCCTGGGCGACCGAGTGGACGACGTCGACGAGCGTGTGGCCGGCATCGACGACCGAACCGAGGCGCTCGCCGAGCGCACGAACGACCTCGAAGCCGTGCCCGCGCGTCTCGAGGACGTCGCCGACGACGTCGTGGCACTCGAGGACCGGTTCGCGGACCGCGCGGACGACCTCGAGGAATCGGTGTCGTCGCTCGCTGACCGCACGGACGCTGTCGAGGACCGCCTCGACGCGAACGAGGACTCGATTGGAGCGGTCGAGGACTCGGTGGGCGACGTCGATTCGCGCCTGGACGCGGTCGACGAGCGCGTGGACGACGTCGCGGCGGACGCCGAATCCCTCGAGGTGGACGTGGCGGCGATCCGGGAGTCGGTCGCGGCGGTGGACGAACGGGTGACGGCGGTGGAGTCGGCGGCCGACGACCACGCGACGGAGGCGGCGCTGGACGCGGTCGGCGAGGACGTCGCGTCGGTGCGCGAGCGCGTCGAGGACCTGTCCGCGTCGATGGTCGACGACGGCGAGACCGCGGACGCGGAGGCCGTCGAGACCGTCCGGGCGTCGCTGTCGACGCTCCGGTCGGACCTCGCGGACGCGACCGAGCGACTGGACGCGGTCGAGGCCGAGGCGAGCGACGCGCGAGAAGCCGCGGAGGCGGCGTCCTCCGAGGTGGACGCGGCTGCGGCGGACGCGGAGACTGCGTTGTCGACGGCAGAAGCGGCGGCAGCGGAGGCGGAGACGGCGGCGTCGGACGCGGATGCGGCGGCGTCGGACGCGGATGCGGCGGCGTCGGACGCGGCTGCGGCGGCGTCGGACGCGGAGACGGCGCTGGACGCGGTCGCGGACTTGCCGGAGTCGGTGGCGGCCGGCGACGAACTGGCGGCACTGGACGAGCGAGTGGTGGCGCTGGAGGAGCGCGAGTCCGGCGTCGGCGTCCGGGCGGCGCTCGCGAGCGCAGTCGGCGGCGGGGGCGTCGGCGCGGGCGCGCTCGGGATGGCGACGGGCGCGACGCTCGTCGGGGCCGGGTCGCTCGTCGTCGGCGCGCTCGTACTCGTCGGCGTCTGGGCGAGCGAACGCTAGGGCGTGAAGAAGCAGGGGCCGTCGTCCACACCGGGCCCGGGGCGGACGCGTGGCCGACGGACGGCGATCTGAGTCGTGGGCGGGTTCGTTCGTTATCGTTTGACGGCGGTGTCGTGCATCTCGCCGCCGCACTTCCGGCAGGTCCGTTCGACGTTCTGTGTCTCGCGACCGCACGCTGTGCACTCGTACCGAGACATCACCTGTGTCATATGGTAACAATCGTTTCTATTACTGATAAGGGTTGCCCTCGTATCCAGCATCGAAACGGCACCAACGATAACGAGGCCCCCTGGACGGTCCGCGCGGTAGCACTGAGATACCGGAACGCTCGGCGAACGCTTGCGGTCGCAGGCCGATAGCGTCAGGACTCGCGAAGACAACGGCTGGCTAACAAAGAGTGGGGCGGTCCAACTCGGGACATGGTCTCCGCACGCGCACTCGTCGTCAACGCCATCGTCGGCCTGCTCATCCTCTTCCTCGCGAACGTGCTCGGTCTCGGCGTCCAGATCTCGCTCATCACCCTCCTCATCTGTGCGATATTCGGCGTACCAGGAGCGATACTCGTCATCGTGCTCGCGCTGCTCGACGTCGCGTTCGCCGCGATGATCGTGCCCCAACTACCGGTCTGAGACGCCACGCGCCGTTCGAAAGCGACGCACTCCCCCCCGCGTGGAGATGCACTCCGTGCGAGCTAGTTCTGGGTCTGGCTGTACTCGTCGACCCACTCCTTGAGCGTGATGCCCATCGCGGCGTCCGTGATGGCGTTCGAGGACGCCGAGTTCGCGGACTTCACGAGCTCCGCCTCGAGCGTTCGCTGGGGTACCTCGCCGAGGAAGTGCGGGATCGCGCGCTGGACGCCGATGGGGACACCGACCTCGTGCGCGAGCGCGTACCCCGAGAGCGAGTGCGGGATTTCGTCGGTCGCGTAGCGCTCGCGGTCCGGGTCGACGAGCGTCTCCGCGGGGACGTGCTCGACGTACTCGTAGCACTTCCCGACGTCGTGGAGCAAGCACGCGGCGACGACGACGTCCACGTCGACGTCCGCGCCGTGGAACTCGCGCTGGACGCGCGCGGACTCCAGCGCGACCTTCGTCACGCCGCGGACGTGCTCGACGTTCGTGACGTCGTGGATGTTCCACGCGTACGGGATGTCGTAGACGTCCTGCCAGCCGCCGCGTTCCAGCGCGAGCACCCACGCCTCCACGACCCGCTCGCGGAGGTCGTCGTCGCCGATCTCCTCGAGTTCCGGGAACGCCTCGCGGACCTGCGCGTCGTAGTCCGGCGTGCCGCCGTCGTCGGCCGCCGCCTCGCTCGCCGGGGCGTCCTCGTCGGCCATCAGTACCCCTCGGCGTCGACCTCGTCCTTCTGGACGACCTCCTCGCCGATGAAGCGCGGGCGCTCGTTCACGGCGAGGAAGTTGTTCACGTCCTCGCGCGCGGCCGCGGCGACCTCGCGGGTGGGGTCGTAGTCGCGACTGCCTTCGCTGCCGAGGGCCTCGTGGAGGTCGTCGAGCGTCTCGAAGTAGAGCTCGGCGACGCCGTCGAACTCGGCGTTCTCCGGGTCGGTGGGGTAGACGGTCTGGTAGCGAACGACGCCCTCGATGTCCTTCGCGAGCGGACTGTGGTTGTCCTCCCAGTACTCGCGGAACTCGTCGTGGCTCATTCCCTCCTTGCGGACGAGGAACGCGGAGTGCTTGTAGAGACCGTCGGTGTCGCCGTCGACTTCGTCCTTCCAGACCTTCTCCTCGCCGATGAAGCGCGGGCGCTCGTTCACGGCGAGGAAGTTGTTCACGTCCTCGCGCGCGGCCGCGGCGACCTCGCGGGTGGGGTCGTAGTCGCGACTGCCCTCGCTGCCGAGGGCCTCGTGGAGGTCGTCGAGCGTCTCGAAGTAAAGTTCCGCGAGCCCGTCGAACTCGGCGTTCTCCGGGTCGGTGGGGTAGACGGTGTGGTAGCGGACGACGCCTTCGATGTCCTTCGCGAGCGGACTGTGCTCGTGCTGCCAGTAGTCCATGAACTCCTCGTGGGTCATGTCGTCCTTGCGAACCAGACAGGCGACGTGCTTATACATACGTTCGAGTCGACGCCCGGAGGCCCGATAAAATGCCGGGAAAGCGTCGTCGCTATCGGGTTCCTGCCGGGAGCTATCGCATCTCGGGGAGCGAGTGCGCGGTGTCGGACATCAGCCAGGCGTCGTCGTTCTCGGGGTCCTCGATGGAGATCGCGTAGAACGAATCCCGTCCGTCGTCCACGGTGATGTGGAACCCACGACTCGTCAATGCTCCCGACTCGGCGGGAGCGGATTCAGGGGTATTCACACCCCCTCTCAGGGACAGGCATTGATAACGACCACGATTTCGGCGTCTACCCCCGCGAGAGGGCCGCTATCGGTGCCCTTGGTCGGTTCAGGCTGGCGGTTTCGAGGTCGATGAGGGAACGTCCGAGGGTGAGCGCGACGCCGGCTGACTCCAGCGCACGTGCGTCGCCCCAGTCGACGCCAACTGTTAACCGCTCCCACGATGAAAGCCGTCGCATGTCGACCGATCCACCAACGGCGGACGAACCGGGTGCCAGCGCTGACGGTGAGCGCGCCGACGCAGCGGTCCTCGGGGGCCTGCTGGCGGACCTGCTCGTGCAGGACGCCGACCGGAACGAACGCGCACTCGACTCCGACCTGCACGACGACGTGACCGTCGTAGACGGGAACGAACCGACGTATCCCGCTGGTTCGGAGGGCGAGCGGTGACCCACGACACCCCGATTCGCGTCGAGCACGTCGGCATCGCCGTCGAAGAGTTCGAGGAGGCAGAGGCCGTCCTGCACGCGCTCGGCGCCCGCCAGTACGTCGACGACACCGGCCCGAACGACGACTTCCGGTGGGCGGGCTACCTGCTCGGGGACGCCTCACGGCTCGAACTCGTCACGCCCCTCAGCGACGACAACTTCATCCGCGATTTCCTCGACCGCCACGGCCCCGGCCTCCACCACGTCACGCTCGAGGTCGAGAACATGGACGCCGTGATCGCAGCGCTCGAGGCCGCGGACGTCACCGTCGTCGACCGCGCCCAGCACGAGACCTACGAGGAGGCGTTCGTCTCGCCCGCGAACCCGACGGGCGCGCTATTCCAGTTGATGCGGTACCGCGAGGGGTACGTAGAGAAGTACGACAGCCCCGACACGTACGTGAACGGGATGGCCGTCGCGAACGCGTTCGACGACCGGAACTGACGCTTCGATTGCGGCGCGAACGAGCGGATCGCTGGGCGAGCCCGCGCGATCGACGACGGCCGCGAGAGCGACTGCGGCCGGGACGCCCTTGCTGTCTCGAAGTAGAATTGACGGAGTCGAGTTGCGGTCGCGTCGACCGCGATCGCGTCAGTCCGCGAACGACACGCCGAGGTAGCGTTCGACGGTCTCGGTGTCGGCACGCAAGTCCTCGGGCGTGGCCTCGTGGACGATCTGGCCGTGCGCGAGGACGTACACGCGGTCGGCGAGGTCGAGCGCGACGCGGACGTTCTGCTCGACGAGCAGGACGGTGACGCCGGCGTCGCTCACCTCCCGGACGACTTCCTGGACGCGGTCGACGATGAGCGGCGCGAGCCCCTCGGTCGGTTCGTCGAGCATCAGGAGGTCCGATCCGGCGACGAGCGCGCGAGCGATCGCGAGCATCTGCTGTTCGCCGCCCGAGAGGTCGCTCCCGCGGTTGTGGCGCCGTTCGTCGAGGTTCTCGAACGTGTCGAACACCCACTCGAGGTCGCGGCGGTTGTCGGTGTCGGCGCCGCCGTAGCTCGCGAGTTCGAGGTTCTCCTCGACGGTGAGTCCCGGGAAGATGCGGCGTTCCTCTGGGACGAGTCCGATGCCACGCCGGGTCGTCTCCACGGGACCGATCCCGGTGACGTCGTCGCCGCGATAGTGGACGCTCCCGCTCCAGGGTTCGACCGACCCGAGGATCGTACGGAGCGTCGTCGTCTTCCCGACGCCGTTCCGGCCGACGAGCGCGACGATCTCGCCCTCGTCGACGTGCGCGTCGATGCCGTCGAGGACGCGCGTCTGGCCGTACCCCGAGACGAGATCGTCGAGTTCGAGCATGCTCACGAGTGGTCACCTCCGATGGCCGCGGTCGCGGTCGCGTCTGCGTCTGCGGTCGCATCTGCGTCTGCGGTCGCGGTCATTGGCCGTGCCCTCCGAGGTACGCGGCCTGCACGTCCTCGTCGTTCGCGACCTCCTCGGGCGTCCCCGTCCTGACGATGCTTCCGCGGTTCAGGACCGTGATGCGGTCGGAGACGTCCATCACGAGGTCGATGTCGTGCTCGATCAGCAACAGGGTCTGTTCGGCGAGGACGTCGTCGACGAGCGCCATCGTCGCCGCCGTCTCCTCGCTACCCATCCCCGCGGTCGGCTCGTCGAGCAGCACCACCTCCGGGTCGGTCGCGAGCACGAGCCCGATCTCGAGGCGACGCTGGTCGCCGTACGCGAGCGTCGACGCCTCCTCCTCGGCGACGTCCGCGAGCCCGACCTGTTCGAGGACCTCCTGGGCGTGCGCGTTCACGTCGTCGAACTCGGTCTTCGGGCGGAACAGCTGCGCGCCCTGACTCATCTCGCGGCTCGGGATCGACTGCGCCGCCAACCGGACGTTCTCCAGGGCCGTGAGGCCGCCGAAGACGTTCGTGATCTGGAACGACCGCCCGATGCCGCGGCGGACGCGCTCGTAGCTCGGGAGGTCCGTGACGTCCTCGCCGTCGAAGACGACCTCGCCCTCCGAGGCGCGGAGCGCGCCCGTGATGCAGTTGAACAGCGTCGTCTTCCCGGCGCCGTTCGGGCCGATGACGCTCCGGAACTCGCCGGCCTCGACCGCGAGGTCGACGTGGTCGACCGCGACCAGTTCGTCGAACCGCCGCGTCAGTCCGTGCGTCTCGAGGAGCGCCATCAGTCGCTCACCTCCGGTGGCGCGACCGCGGCGAGCGGTCGCGCGAGTCCGCTGTTGCGCATCAGTCGCTCACCTCCGTGTCGGTCGCCTCCGCGGTGGGTTCTCCGCCGCTGCCACCGCCGCCCGCGCCGAAGCGAGCGCGGAGCGTCGCCGGCAGCGACACGAGGCCCTCCGGAACGTAGATGACGAACACGACGAAGATGAGGCCGAGGATCCCCTGCCACTGCGAGAGGAACTCGCCGAGCAATCCGGGCGTCCCCTCGCCGAGCGTGAGCAGTATCTCCTTCAGGCCGAGGAACGCGCCGGCGCCGACCATCGGCCCGTACAGCGTCCCCATGCCGCCCAGTAGCGTCATCACGATGACTTCGCCGGACTTCAGCCAGAACAGGAAGCTCGGGCCGACGCCGAAGCTGTTGATCGTCGCGAGGCCGCCCGCGAGCCCGGCGAGGCCGCCGGAGATCATGAACGCGCGGCGCTTGTACGCGACCGTGTCGTACCCGAGGAACTCCGCTCGGTCCTCGGATTCGCGGATCGCCTGCAGGACGCTCCCGAACGGCGCGCGCATCATCTGGCGCGCGACCAGGTAGGAGACGACGACGAGTGCGAGCACGACGTAGTAGAACAGCTGGATGTCGCCGAGCAAGTCGACGCGACCGACCTGACCGATGCCGAGGCCGTACGTGGGGTCGTAGCCCGTGTAGAGACCGTCGCTCCCCCCCGTGGCGTCGAACTTCGTGACGGCGTTGTACGCGAGCTGCGCGAACCCGAGCGTGATCATCGCGAAGTAGACGCCGGAGACCCTGATGGAGAGGTAGCCGACGAACCACGCGATGGCGAGCGCGAGCACGATGCCGACGAGCAGCCCCACCCAGAACACGGGCGTGAGGTACAGCGTCACCATCACGGTCGCGTACGCGCCGACGCCGTAGAACAGGACGTGCCCGAGCGACACGAGGCCCGCGTACCCCATGACGAAGTCGAGGCTGAGCGCGAACAGCGCCCAGATGAGGATGTTGATGACGAGCGCGTTCGCGAAGTAACTCGAGTAGACGACGCCGATACCGAGCGGGACGAGCGCGAGCACGCCCACGAGCCCGATGGCGAGGTACCGCCGCGTCGAGTCGTCGAGGATGCCACCGCCGCCGCCGGTCAGCAGGTCGCCCTCCTCGCCGCCGTGATTCTGCCACTCGGGGTTCCCGAACAGCCCCTGGGGTTTGGCGAGGAGGATGCCGACCATGAGGAGGTAGACGACGACGCCCGTGAGTTCGTTGACGTACGTCTGCGTGAACGTCTGGACGATCCCGATGGTGAGGCCGCCGACGACCGCGCCCCGGAAGCTCCCGAGGCCGCCGAGGACGACGACGACGAACGCCGGGATGATGATCGAGTTCCCCATCCCGAGCGCGACCTCCTGCTTCGCGCCGAGGATGATGCCCGCGACTGCGGCGAGCACGCACCCGAACGCGAACACGAGCGTGTAGTATCGGTCGATGTCGATGCCGAGCGCGCGCACCATCCCGCGGTCCTGCGCCCCGCCGCGGATGATGATGCCGACGCGCGTCTCCGTCAGCGCGAGCCACGTCGCGAGCGCGAGGACGCCGCCGGCGACAATGACGAAGTAGTTGTACAGCGAGTACTGGAATCCCGCGATCGTGATCGGGCCGGCGAGCAGCGCCGGCTTCGCGAACGTCTGGGGCTGGGTGCCCCAGATGAGTTCGATGCCGTCGGCGATGACGAGCACCAGCCCGAACGTCAACAGGATGTGGTAGAGTGGATTCCGGCCGTAGAGCGGTCGGATGGTGACGCGCTCGACGAGCCCGCCGAGGACGCCGACGATCAGTGGCGCGACGACGAGCGCGATCCAGAACCCGCCGGTGACGCCGGCGAGCGCCGCGACGATTCCGACCGCGAGGTACGCGCCGAGCGCGTAGAACTCGCCGTGCGCGAAGTTGATGACGTCCATCACGCCGAAGATGATGGACAGTCCCGCGGCCAGCAGCACGTACACCATCCCGACGCTCAGGCCGTTCAGGAGCTGCGTGAGGAGCGCACCACCTGAGACCATTATAGCGAGCAGTTCGTGGAGTCACACGACGGGATGGCGTCCTCGCCGGAGAACTTCTCGATGAGTTCGACGTCGGCCACCTCGCCGGAGTCCGGTTCGACGTTCTGGCCGACCCAGACCGGATTCATCGCTTGCTGGTCGCACTCGCGGTAGCGGTTGTCGCCGAGGACGCTGTTCGTGTCCAGGCCGGCGAGTGCGTCCTTCACTTCCGTCGGGTCCGTCGAGTCGGCTTCCTTGATGCCTTCTGCGGTCATCCGGATGGAGTCGTAACCGACGCGCGCGAAGTTCCCGGGGGCGCCGTCGTCCGGGTACTCGCTCGTGTACGCGTCGACGAACTGCTCGTTCCAGCCCGTCGAGAGACTCGCGTTGTACCGGACGCCGCTGTAGATGCCGTACCCGGCGGTGCCGAGGCCGGCGCGCAGCGACTGGAACGACGCGGTCGTCGTGATGATGTCGATGTCCTCCCCGAGCCCGGCGCTCGCGGCCTGGTTCCCGAAGCGAACGAAGTCGCCGCCCGTCGACCCGACGACGAGGACGTCCGCGTCCGAGTTCTGGATCTGGGAGATGTAGGACTCGTAGTTCTGCGCGCCGAGTTCGGCGCGCGTGACGCCGACCTCGTTGAACTCGGTGTCCGAGGCCTCCATTCGCGACCGCCACTCGCGGAGGACCGATTGCCCGTACGCGTAGTCAGCGATGTGGAACCAGACGTTCGACCCGAGGTTCTCGAGCGTCCAGTTCGCACAGCCCTCGGCGATCTGTGCCGTGTTCGTCTCCGAGCGGAACACGTACTCGTTACAGCTCTCGCCCGTGATCGGGATCGCTGCCGCGCCCGGATTGTAGATGACCTCGTTCTCCTGGGCGAACGAGTTCAGGGCGAGCCCGACCTGGCTCGAGATGGCGCCCATGATGAAGTCCGCGCCGTCTTGCTCGACGAGCTGGGACGCGGCCTGCGTCGCCGTGGACGGCCCCGTCTCGGTGTCGCCGTAGACGCCTTCGATCTCGTAGTCGAAATCGTCGTCCTCCTGGAGGTGACTGATCGCGAGTTCGGCGCCGTGTCGCTGGAACGGCCCCAGCGACGAGTAACTCCCCGAGATGGGGCTGACGACGCCGTAGGTGACGGTGCCGCTGGCGCCACCGCCGATGTTCGAGAGACAGCCGGAGACGCTGGCGACGCCGGCGGCGCCGGCCGCGGCTAAGACGTCTCGTCTGCGAACGGTCCCGCCGGTCGCGTCCGCTCCCATGTCACCACCAGACCGATTGTTGTCAGCTGGCATGATATGCACTCAGTTGGGAGACGGCTAAAGCCTAGTCCTTTTTCTCACGAACTTTTACTCGAAAAACCGGCACCGCTGGTGATTTCCCGGCAAGTCCTGCGCGAGCGCCGACCGGCATCCAGACCTCGTAGTGTGCGCCCGCCCCCGACGAAGGCCCGTCGACGGCCGTCGATTTCCTGTCGGGCGACCAACCGTCGAGTTCCTGCCGCGGCATCAACCCTTTTACTGGCGGACGCAATCCGTTCATACATGGTCTACAACGACGTGGAGACGGCCAGCCGATCGGAGCTCGAGGAGCTCCAGACCGATCGTCTCCGTGAGACCGTGGAGCGCGTCTACGAGAACGTCCCGTGGTACCGCGACCACCTGGAGAACGCAGGCATCGCACCCGAAGACGTCGACACCATCGACGACGTCTCCGACCTCCCGTTCACGACGAAGGAGGACATCCGCGACAACTACCCGGACGGTCTGTTCGCGGTCCCACACGAGGACCTCCAGCGGATCCACGCGTCCTCGGGGACGACCGGGAAACCGAAGATCGTCGCGTACACCGAGGACGACCTGGGCGTCTGGCACGAGGTCATGGCGCGGTCGCTGTACGCCGCGGGCGTCCGCTCCGACGACGTCGTCCAGAACGGCTACGGCTACGGCCTGTTCACGGGCGGCCTCGGGTTCCACGACGGCGTCGAAGAACTCGGCGCGTGCGTCATCCCGACGGGTGGCGGGAACACGAGCCGCCAGATCGACATGCTCCGGGACATGGAGTCCGACGTCCTCTCCTGTACGCCCTCGTACTGTCTGTACCTCGACGAGCGCGCCGACGACATGGGCTTCGACCTCGCGGACCTCCCGCTGGAGCGCGTGATCATCGGCGCGGAACCGTTCACGGACCCGATGCGGAACGAGATCGAGGACGCTCTCGGCGTCACCGCGATCGACGTCTACGGCCTCTCCGAGATCATCGGCCCCGGCGTCTCCATCGAGTGCGAGGAAGCCCAGAACGGCCTGCACGTCTGGGAGGACCACTTCTATCCCGAGGTCGTCGACCCCGACACGGGCGAGGTGCTCCCCGAGGGCGAGGAGGGCGAACTCGTCCTCACGAGCCTCACCAAGCAAGCGTTCCCGATGATCCGCTACCGGACCGGGGACATGACGAGCCTGAACTACGACGAGTGCGAGTGCGGTCGCACCGTCGTCCGCATGGACAACGTCAGCGGTCGCGCCGACGACCTCATCATCGTCCGCGGCGTCAACGTCTACCCGAGCCAGATCGAGGAAGTGATGGTCGACATCGACGCCGTCGCCCCCCACTACCGCATCGACCTCTACCGCGAGGGGAACCTCGACACGCTCGAACTCACCGTCGAACACGTCCACGACTACGACGGCACCCACGAGGAACTCGAGGCCGAGATCGACTCTCGCCTCCGCGACGTCCTCGACGTCAAACCCGACGAGATCGAAGTCGTCGGCCCAGGCGTCATCGACCGCACCGAGGTCGGGAAAGTCAAGCGCGTCTACGACCACCGTGAAGACTAGCGTCTTCACGTAATCCCGTTCGCTGACGTTCACGGAACGAACGACGACCGTTTTCTTCGACCGCCGTGCCGTCGTCCCCTCCCGCCGTAACGCCTTCGGGGGACGGCGTTGAAGCGCGACCATGAGCGAGGACGACCCGACGACGTACGGCGGCCTATCGCCGGTTGCCGCGCTCTCGCTCGTCGGGAACGACACGCGCGCCGGCGTGCTCTGGGCGCTCTCGGAGGCCCGCGGGAGCGAGGGCGACCCGCCCGTCCTCTCGTTCAGCGACCTCCGCGACCGCGTCGCGCCCGAGATGCCGTCTAGTCAGTTCAACTATCACCTCCAGGAGCTCGTCGGCCAGTACGTCGAACGCCGCGAGGGAGTGGGTGGAGACCGCGACGGCAGTGGTCGAGACGGCGGCGACGCGGCGACGCTCCACGCCGACCGCGGCGCCGGGTACGCGCTCCGCTCGGAGGGAACGTTCCTGACGCGGCTCGTGCGCGCCGGCACGTTCACCGGTGAGGGCACGCGCGAGGGCATCCCCGTCGGCGTCGACTGCTACTTCTGCGACGAACCGCTCGCGGTCACGTACGAGCACTGGATCGCGGAGGTCCAGTGCGACGGCTGCGAGCACGTCTACGACCACAACTTCACGCCACCGGGCGTCCTCGCCGACGACCCCGACGCCGTCCTCGCGCAGGTCGCGGCGTTCAATCGCGCGCACCGGCTCGCGTTCGCTCGCGGCGTCTGCCCGCTCTGCGGGAGCGAGCCGAGCGCGTCGTTCGTCGACCCCGCGACCCTCCCGTATCCGCGCCCGGACCACCGAGAGGTGCTCGTTCACCGCGGCTGCGGTCACTGCGGGCACCTCGACTACCTCACCGTCGGCGAGACGCTCCTCCGCGATCCCGCCGTCGTCGCGTTCTGCTTCGCGCACGGCGAGGACGTGACGACGACGCGACTCTGGGAGCTCGAGTTCGCGATGACCGACGACGTCGTCGACGTCCGCGACCGCGACCCCTGGCGGGTCGCGTTCGCTCTCGAGCGCGGCGACGACCGCCTCGGGATCGTCCTCGACGACGACGTCGCCGTCGTCGACCGGACGTGGAACGGCGCCGAGCACCGTCCACCGAGTAGCGACCCGTTCTGAACGCGCCGTGGCGTATCAACGCGACTGTCTTTGTTCCCTCCTGAACTCCAAAGGCGTATCTTTATATCGTCGAGGGCTGGAATCTACGGCATGATGGACGAGCGGACGCGACGGGCCGGGGAGCGCGCTGCCGCCGCGCGGCGACGCGCGTTCTCGGTGGGCGACGCCAGGCCGGCGTCGGCGAGCCCGATCGGCCTCGTCCCGGTACTCCTGCTGTGTCTCGTCGGCGCGGTCGTCGACGCGTACGGCGTGCTCGCGTTCGACGCCGGCGTGGCGGTCGAGGCGGCAAGCGGCGGGCTGGCCGCGTTCGCGGTCGTCGCCGCGTTCGCGCTCGCCATCGGTCACTCGTGGGCGTGGACGATCACGTGGTTGTACCTCGCGGTGCACGTGTTCTTCGACATCCTCGCGGCGACGTTCGTCGGCCCGATCGCGCTCGCGGTGGCGGTCGTGTATGCGCTGGCGTTGACGTACGCGACGACGCGTCGCGTCGTCGAAGTCGCCGGGCAACAGTCTATGGAGTAGACGCCGCCGCGTAACGGTGCGCCTCGCGTGTCGCGCCGCGTGTCGACAGTCAGGCGTCGATGCGGTAGACGCGGCCGCGGAACGTCGCAACGCGTTCGTCGTCCGCGGTGACGACGACCTCGTACTCGGCGGTGCGACCGCTGACGTGGGTCTCTTCTGCCGTGGCGGTCAGGGTGTCGCCGACGTCGACCGCGTCCAGGTACGACATGTTCGTCTCGAGTGCGACCGCGGGGTCGCCGCGGGAGTTCGACGCGGCCGCGAACGCCGCGTCCGCGACCGAGTACACCGCGCCGCCGTGGGGCGTGCCGTGGAAGTTCAGGAGGTCCTCGGTGACGACGAGTTCCGTGACCGCGTGCCCGGGTTCGAGGACGGCGAGGTCGATGCCGAGCGTCTCGCAGTACGCGTCCCCGTCGATGCGCTCGGCGACGTCCGCGTCGACGTCGAAGTCGCGCTCGGAAGCGTCGTCGTCGTTCGCGCGTTCGTCCATGGTTCGCTCGACGACGCGCGACCCCAAAGCCGTGACGGCACCACCAGTCCTTGCGGCTTTCCCTCGACCGTGGGGCGAGTCGTTCTCGTGCGATTTCGGGCGTTCGCGTCGATGGCGTCAGGTGCGTTCGCGTCCATGACGTTTGGTGCGTTCGCGTCGATGGCGTCAGGTACTTTGATGTGCTCGTGGGTCGGGGTTTCGAGTATGTACGAACGCTCGTTCATGGAGGGCACCCGTGGGACGCAGGCCGTGGACTGGGAGGAACGCATCGACGTCAAGCGCATGCGGACCGAGCGCTACGAGAAGGCGCTCGACCGACTCCAGGACTCGCCGCTTGGGTCGATGCTCCTGGTGTCGGACCCGAACATCCGGTACGTGACGGGACTCGCGATGACTGGTGGGTCGGGCGCGGACCATTACACGCTGCTGACGGAGGACGGCGACGTCGTGCACTGGGACACCGCGGATCACGCGAGCAACCAGCGGTTCAACTGTCCCTGGTTGACGGACGTCCGGTACGCCGCGCCCGGGCTGGGGAACGTGCCGCGAGCGTCGGGTCGTGACTCCGCACGGGACTTCCTCAAGCAGAAGATGGCGGACCTCGTCACGGAGGCGATGGCAGAGTACGGGGTCGACGATGCGCCGATGGGGCTGGACGTCGGGAACGCGGGACTCATGGAGGCGTTCGACCGTAACGGCGTGGACGTGCGGACGAAGGAGTGTGTGGACCTGATGCACGACGCGCGGAAGGTGAAGACGCGCGACGAGGTCGAGTGCCTGCGGATGGTCGCGGCGATCTGCGAGGCGGGCTTCCAGCGGATCACGGAGACGGCGAAGCCGGGGATGAGGGAGTCGGAGGTGTGGGGCGAAGCGGTGCAGGAGCTCTGGCGCCATGGTGCGATGGCTCAGGGTGGATACGTCACTTCGGGGCCCAATACGTGGCCGAAGCACCAGGCGAACACGACCGACCGCCAGATGCGGCCGGGCGACATCGTGTACGCGGACTTCTACAACATCGGGTACCTCGGCTATCGGTCGTGCTACTACCGCACGTTCTCCCTGGGCGAGCCGACGCAGGCACAGAAGGACGCGTACGAGATCGCGCGGGACAACCTCTACGACGTCCTCGAGCGCATCGAGCCGGGCGCCACCACTGACGAGATCTGCAAGGGCTTCCCGGACATGGAGGGCGAGCACGCGGACTGGTACGACGCAGACGAGCACTGGCAGATGACGACGAATCACTGGGCGCACGGGCTCGGCCTCCAGCTCTACGAGCAACCGCTCATCTGGCGTGGTCTCAGCCCCGAGCACCCGATCGAGATCGAGGAGGGGATGACGATGGCGGTGGAGACGATGGAGCCCGCGGAGCGTCAGGGCGTCCGGGTCGAGGAGATGGTGGTCGTCCGCGAGAACGGCGTGGAGATCCTCAGCGAGTGGCCGGTCGAGGAGATCACGCGCATCGATCACTGACGGCAGTTCGAGACGCCACTGACTGACGGCAGTTCGAGACGCAACTGGGGAGGCGGTCGGGTCGGTGCGACTCTCAGTGGCTGGCGTGCGGCCAGTCGCTGGCGGCGTCGAGCGCGGGCGGGTCGCGCATCTCGACGGCGGTCGCGCGCGCTTCGACGGTCGGGTCGCCGCCTCGTGGGCGGACCTCGCAGACGACGTCGGTCTTCCTGCCGACGTCGCCGTCGATCCGGGCTTCGAGTTCGATCGGTCGGTCGAGGGGTGTGGGCGCGAGGTAGCGCGTCGTGAGTTCGCCCGTGACGTACATGCGTAGTGGGTCGTCGGCGAGCAGTCGGCGGCCTTCGGTGGCGTACCGGGCCGCGATGGCGGTCCAGATGACGTGGCAGTCGACGAGGCTCGCGAGCAGGCCGCCGTACGCGAAGTCGGGGTAGCCGGCGGCGTGCGTGGGCTCGGGGTCGAACGTCGCGAGGAGGGCGTCGCGGTCGGGTGCGGGGTAGCTCTCGAGCCCGAATCCGTCCGGGTTGGCTTGCCCGCAGCCGTAGCAGGTGTTGTCGGGCCACGCGGCCTGGACGGGGTCGTCTGGCGGGCAGACGTCGGCGAGCGAGCGCGGGCGTGAGTCGGTCACGTTGGGTGTGCGTTCGCGCGGTCGGGACTTGAGCGTTCGCCACGCTGGGTGCTGGTTCCGGGTGGGTGGTGGATGTCGCGACTGGGTCGTGAATGTCGGGGGGTGTGTCGTGGGTGTCGACGACGGTGGCGGTGGGGGCGTGCTAGATGTACGTGAGGTAGACGTGTTCGTCGTAGCCGTCGCCGCCGACGAGCGTGGTGTCGGTGGCGACGTGCTCGAATCCGAGGGCGTCGTAGAACGCGTTCCCTGGGGCGTTCCGTGCGAGCACCATCGCTTCGGCGCGGTCGCAGCCGCGGTCGCGGAAGGCGTCGAGTGCGGCGTCGACGAGACCGCGGCCGAGTCCGTCGTCGCGTGCGTCGGGGTGGACGTACGCGCGGAGGATGGTGCCGCAGTCGCCGTCGACGACGCCGTGGACGAAACCGCGGATTCGGACGCCGGTGACGTCCGCGTCCGATTCGGCGTTCGCGTCGTCGGTCTCGGCGACGAGGACGAGTGCGTCGCCGCGGCGGACGTCCGCGGCGAGCTGGTCGTGGCCGTACCAGGACTCGACGGTGTCGGTCACCGCTTCCCTGTTCACCACGTCCGGGTAGTCGCGTTCCCAGGTCGTCCGTGCGACGTCCCTGACGGCGTCGACGTCGTCAGGCGTCGCTTCGCGATACCTGGCACGCACGGGTACTGTCATACGTTACCATTCGACGGGCGGCGTCCAAAGTGTTACGACAACCTTTTTTCTTCCTCGGGTGGCCCTGCGGGCCACCACTCGTCGAAAAAACGTTGATGAAAAAATGCCGCTCGCGCTCTCCGAGCGCTCACGGTGGGTGCACTGGACGAATCCCGCAACCGCACCGCCGCCGCAACCACACCGCCGCCGCAACCGCGCCTCGCCCTCCCCAGCCGACTGCGCGCCGCGGCTCACTCCGTTCGCCGCGGTGCTCGTCCCTCACGCGGTGTCGGCTCGCCGGTGCGAGCACCGGCTCGCCAGCGCGCGCCAGCGACGTGGTCGAGTGCTCGCGTCGCTGCGGGTATCGTCAACCGCAGCGCCAGTCGCGCGGGGAGTCGTTGAGGCGCTCGCAGCCGTCGTCGGTGACGGCGACGAGGTCCTCGATGCGGACGCCGAACTCGCCGTCGAGGTAGATCCCTGGTTCGATCGAGAACACCATCCCGGGTTCGAGGACGCGGTCGTTCCCGGCGACGATGTATGGTGACTCGTGGACGTCGAGGCCGACGCCGTGGCCGGTCCGGTGGAAGAACGCGTCGCCGTAGCCGGCGGCCTCGATGACTTCGCGTGCCGCGGCGTCGACAGCCTGGGCTTCGACGCCGGGTTCGACGGCGTCGACGGCAGCCTGCTGGGCCTCCCGGACGACGTCGTGGACCTCGCGGAATCGCTCGGGTGGGTCGCCGGCGAACACGACGGTGCGCGTCTGGTCGCCGGGGTAGTCGTCGACGGTTCCGCCGAAGTCGAGCACGACCGGGTCGCCGCGCCCGATCTCGCGGTCGCCGTGCGTGTGGTGGGGCATCGCGCCGTTCGGCCCGGAACCGAGGATGACCGGGAACGCGACGTCGCTCGCGCCGCGCGCTCGCAACTCCTCCTCGATCTCGTCAGCGAGTTCGGTTTCGGTCGATCCGACGACGTCCTCGCCGCGCGAACGCAGCCACTCGCTGACGTCGTCCGCGACCCTGCCCGCTCGGCGGAGCGCGTCGAGTTCCGCGTCGTCCTTCCGCACCCGCACGTCCGCCACGGCCTCGCTCGCGAGCCCCCAGTTCGCGTCCGGGAGGACGCCGCGGAGGTCCTGCGTGAACGTCGCCCACATCGAGTCGTCGACGAGCACGCGCGGGACCTCGTCGACGCCCCAGAGCAGGTCGTCGAGCACGTCCTCGACGACCGAAAGCGGGTCCTCGTCGTCCCCGTACGCACGTACCGTCTCCACCCACGACTCCGCGCGAACCTGCGTCTCGTACAGCGTCGGGACGACGAACGCGGGGTCGCCCTCGCGGGGGACGAACAGGAACAGGTGGCGTTCCGCAGGGTCCTCCTCGAAGCCCGCGAGGTAGTGGAGGTTCGAACTCGGGAACAGGACCGCGAGGTCGGCGTCCGCGTCGCTCATCGCGGCCTGGACGCGCCCGGTTCGCTCGCGGAAGACGGCTTCGTCGAAGTGCTCGCTCATGCCCGAACCCTCGACCGGGCGGGGCTTCAGGGTTCCCAAGTGGGCGCGTGCGAGTGGGGACGGGCGCCGGCTGCCGAAGATTTAGGGCCGAGGACGATGGACCCTCGACCATGACCGACCGAACGCGAGCGCACGTGTACGTCTCCGGGCGCGTCCAGGGCGTGTACTTCCGGGCGACGACGCGCGATACCGCCCGCGAGCACGGCGTCGACGGCTGGGTGCGGAACCTCGACGACGGCCGCGTCGAGGCCGTCTTCGAGGGCGACCGAGACGACGTCGAGGCGATGGTCGAGTTCTGCCACGAGGGATCGCCGGCGGCGAACGTCGCGGGAGTCGACGTGGAGTGGAGCGACCCCGAGGGCGAGGACGGCTTCGAGATACGGCGCTGACCCCTGGGGCGTGCCGACCACTCCTTTTTCACGACGGCGGCCGAATCGTCGCGCATGATTGGAAGCGACCGGATGGCCGTCGTCGACGAGAACGCGGCGGCGCTCGGTGTCCCCCGGAAGCAACTCATGGAGTCCTCCGGGCACGCCGTCGCGCGCGTCGTCCGCGAGCACGCCGACGCCGGCGACCGCGTGGTCGTCGTCGCGGGGCGCGGGAACAACGGCGGGGACGCGTTCGTCGCCGCGCGATTCCTCGACGAGTACCACGTCACCACCGTCCTCCTCGGTCGCGCGGACGCGATCGGGACCACCATCGCTCGCGAGAACTGGGACGCGCTCCAGCGAGCGGAGTACGACACGAAGACGGTCGCGGACTCGACCACGTTCTCGCTCCCCGAGTGCGACGTGGTCGTGGACGCGATGCTCGGCACGGGCGTCACGGGCGCGCTCCGGGAACCGGAGGCGACCGCCGCCGAAGCCGTCAACGACGCGGACGCGACGGTCGTCTCCGTGGACGTCCCGAGCGGCGTCGACGCCGACACCGGCGACGCCGAAGGGGTGGCAGTCGAGGCCGACCACGTCGTGACGTTCCACGACCAGAAGCCGGGCCTCGAGGCCGTGGCCGCCGAGGTGACGGTCGCGGATATCGGGATCCCGGAGGCGGCGGAGACGTTCGTCGAACGCGGCGACCTCCGGGCGCTCTCCCGGCCGGAGGACGCGCACAAGGGCGAGTTCGGGCGCGTCCTCGTCGTCGGCGGCGGTCCGTACGCGGGCGCGCCGGCGCTCAGCGGGCAGGCGGCGATGCGCGCCGGCGCGGACCTCTCGTTCGTCGCCACGCCCGGTCGCGTCGCCGACACCGTCCAGGGCTACGAGGAAGGCCTGATCGTCCGCGAACTCGCGGGCGACCTCGTCCTCCCGCGGCACGTCGACCAGTTGCTCGACGAGGCGCTCGACGCGGACTGCGTCGTCATCGGCCCCGGCCTGGGCGCGTCGGAGGGCACGCTCGACGCCGTCCGCGAGTTCCTCGAACTCTACGACGGTCGCGCGGTCGTGGACGCGGACGCGCTCCAGGTCGTCCCCGACGTCGACACGGACGCAGACCTGCTCTGTACGCCTCACCAGGGCGAGTTCGCGGGGATGGGCGGCGAGCGGGCCGACGACTGGCGCGAGCGCGCCGAGAACGTCGAAGCCCTCGCGGCCGAGCTCGGGCAGACGCTGCTCGTGAAGGGCGCGCACGACGTGATATCCGACGGCGAGCGAACGCGCGTGAACCGCACGGGGAACCCGGGGATGACCGTCGGCGGCACCGGCGACGTGCTCGCGGGGATCTGCGGGGCGCTGTTCTCGACGCACGACGCCGCGACCGCCGGCGCCATCGGCGCGTACGTCAACGGTCGCGCCGGCGACGCCGTCGTCGACGAACAGGGATACGGGCTCCTCGCGAGCGACCTGCTTTCGGCCGTCCCGCCCGCGATGTGGGGTGACGACGATGCCTGAGGACGCGGACCGCGCCGGGGAGGACCCCGAGGCATCGGTCGAGACCGATGGGCCTGACGGGAATCGCGAGGCGCTCACGCACGTCGAGGACGGAGCCGCGAGCATGGTGGACGTCGGCGACAAGCCCGATACCGCGCGGCGAGCGGTCGCCCGCGGCCGACTCTCGCTACGTCCGGGGACGGTCGCGGCGGTTCGCGCGGACGAGGTCGAGAAGGGCGACGTGCTGGCGACCGCTCGCGTCGGCGCGATCCAGGCGGTCAAGCACACGTGGGAGACCGTTCCGCTCTGTCATCAGATCCCGATCACGAACGTCGACACCGAGTTCACACTCGAGGACGACGCCGTCGCGCTCTCGGTGGCGGTGGAGACGACGGGGAAGACGGGCTGCGAGATGGAGGCCGTCGAGGGCGTCACGACGGGACTGAACGTCGTCTTCGACATGGTGAAATCCCTGGAGAAGGACGACGACGGCGAGTACCCGGTCGCGGAGACGAACGAGGTGCGGGTCGTCGAGAAGGAAAAGCGGTCGCTCGAGTAGCAGCGGCGAGCGAACCGCGGGCTGGTCGTGGTGGCGTGGTCGAAGAACGAGTCGTGTCGGTCGTCGGTGTGTCCGGCTTTCCCGTTCAGGGCGCGGTTTGCTCGTAGGCGTGCTCGGTGGCGTCGACGACGCGGTGGATCGGGAGCGTGAACCCGAACCGGCTGGTCGCGAGTGCGACGGGGAGCAGCGCGATCCCCATCGCGATGGTGAGCTGGTACAGCGTGAACAGCGTGGCGGCGAGTGCCCGTTCTATCATCGAACTTCGACCGGACACTACCCGCACCAGTATATAAGCTTGGCGGGCGAGGCGGGCGTCGAACTGCGTGTGTTTGGCTGGCACGGGGCGTTGCAGTCGGGCGATTCAACTGGAGTTGTCTCCGGGGCGACCTGAGTGGGGCTCCGACCGTCACTTCGGGTCTCCAACCTCGTGCCAACCCGGGTCGTTTACCACTCGTCGCTGGAACCAACGCATAACTTACGCAATGATGCTCGAGGAGTATCGACGCGACTCGCGACGTTCTCACGACCGTCGGCGACCACCGTGGGAGCCAGCGTCGCTCGCGGGCGGGTGCGTCGCGTGCGAAAGCTAGACGCGGGAGGGTGTCTGGCACGCCAGCGCGGGTCGTGGGGCGGACGAACCGCAAACCTAGCCTTGCTCGAACCCACACGCTTTGGTATGAGCAATTACCTCGTTGCGATGGAAGCCGCGTGGTTGGTTCGTGACGTCGACAACGTCGAGGACGCCATCGGGGTTGCGGTCAGCGAAGCCGGGAAGCGACTGAACGACTCCGGGAAGGAGTACGTCGAGGTCAACGTCGGTGGGACGCAGTGCCCCGCGTGCGCGGAGGTCTTCGACAGCGCGTTCGTCGCGGCCGATACCGCGCTCGTCGGCCTGCTACTGGAGATGGACGTGTTCAACGCGGACAGCGAGGAGCACGCCAAGCGCATCGCGAAGAGCGAGGTCGGGGGTGCGCTCCGGGACGTCCCGCTGTCGGTCGTGGAGACGGTGCTGACCGAGGAAGACGAGGACGAGGACTGAGCGCTCCTCGGTCGAGCGCGACCGACAACACTTTTATTACCTCGGGTAATACTGTCGGGGTATGGAACTGCCGACGGACGAGGAACTCCGCGAACGCCGGGAGGACCTCGAACTCACCCAGAGCGAACTCGCCGACGCCGCCGACGTCTCCCAGCCTCTCGTCGCTCGCATCGAGGGCGGCGACGTCGACCCACGACTCTCGACTCTGCGACGCATCGTCGAAGCACTCGACGCGGCCGAGGGCGAGATTCGGCGCGCTCGCGACATCATGCACGAGGACGTCGTCGTCGTCCGCATGGACGACAGCATCGCCAGAGCCGTCGACATCATGGGCGAGGAAGGATTCAGTCAACTGCCAGTCGTCGACGAGACCGGGACGCCGGTCGGCATCCTCTCGAACAGCGACATCCGCGCGCACCGCCAGGACCACGACGTCGAGGAGCTCCCCGTCGCCGAAGTCATGAACGAGGGGTTCGCGACCGTCGCGCCCGAGGCGACCGTCGACGAGGTCGACAACTACCTCGACCACCAGGACGCCGTCATCGTCAAGGACGGCGGGTCGCTCGTCGGCATCGTCACCGACGCCGACATCGCCACGCACCTCTCGGTCTGAGGCGACCCGCGATCCCCGAGACGGTTCTCGGCGCGAGTCGACTGACTAACGTTGCGTCGCCGTCCTCCTTGCTGCGTCGTCCTCCCTGCTGCGTCGTCCTCCCTGCATCGTCGTCCTCTCTGCGGCGTCGAACGAACGCACCGCCTAAGTGTAACCAACGGTAATCTCTCGGTATGGTGTCCGAATCGACGATTCGAAACGCCGCCGGCCTCGCGATCATCGTCGGCGCGTTCGTCCTCCTCTACGCACTCGCGGCGACCGGCGACCTCACCCCGACGTTCGTCGCCAGCACGCTCCCGCTATTCGGTCTCGGCGCGGCGCTCGTCGTCGGCGGCGGCGTCGTCCGCAGGTACCTCCACCACCTCCACGGCGCGACCTCGAACTGACCGCCAGCGCCGTCGCCGCAGCTACAGTTCCATCCCGCGGACCGCGACGCAGTCGCCCTCCTCGACCTCCCCGATCACGCGCCCGTCCTCGGTCGCGTCCGCGAGCGCGTCCGCCTCCTCGGCGGGAACCGCCGCGACGAATCCCGTCCCCATGTTGAACGTCTCGTACATCTCCCGCGGTGCGACGTCGCCGAGTTCCTGGATGACCGCGAATACGTCCTGCGCCGGGAACGGGTCCGCGATCTCGTAGCGGTGGTCGCCCATCCGCGAGAGGTTCCGCCACCCGCCGCCGGTCACGTGCGCTGCCGCGCGAACGTCGTGCTCGCGCATCGGCTCCAGGAGGTCCGAGTAGATCCGCGTCGGCTCCAGGAGCACTTCGCCGACGGTTTTGTCGGGGTCCGCGGGGAACGGGTCGTCGTACTCGTACTCGGCCGTGATGGCTTTCCGCGCGAGCGTGAGACCGTTCGAGTGGATGCCCGAGGACGGCCACGCGACGAGCGCGTCGCCGACCTCGGCCTCGCCGTCGAACACCTCCTCTTTCTCCGCGAGCCCCGCGGCCGTCCCGGCGAGGTCCAGGCCGGAGACGACCTCCGGCATCACCGCCGTCTCCCCGCCCAGGAGCGAAACGCCCGCGCGCTCCGCGGCGACGCGCAATCCCTCGCCGACCTGCTCGGCGAACCCCTCGTCGGGTTCGTCGACCGCGAGGTAGTCCACGAACGCGACCGGCGTCACGCCCGCCGCGACGAGGTCGTTCACGTTCATCGCCATGCAGTCGATCCCGACCGTCGAGTAGTCCGCCATCGCCTCCGCGACGAGGAGCTTCGTGCCGACGCCGTCGGTCGCGAGCGACAGGAACTGGTCGCCGACGTCCAGCAGTCCGGCGTACTCGGTCTCGACGACGTTCCCGACCGCGTCGAGCAGGGCGGCGGTCGCCTGCTCGCTCGCCTCGACGTCCACGCCAGCGTCCGCGTACGTCATCCCCTCGCCGTCACCAGTCGATTTCTCTTCGCTCTCCCCTGGCTCCGTGGCGTCCTCGGTCATGCCTGAACGGCCGCGTGGCCGCCACATAGGTCCGTCGGAATCCCCGACTCCCTCGACTCCCCCTCGACTCCCTCTCCCCTCTCCCGACGCCGCTCGCGCGTCGAGCGGCCGAGAGACCGCGGTCCCATTCGATGCCGCGAGATGACGAGAACGCGGTGGCCGTCGCTCCGTGGTGTTAGAGCGACGGTGTAGGTCGGCGAGCGGGCCCGGCGTGGCGAACCACGCGGGCTGAAAGGAGCCCCCCGACCGTGCCGTCTACCTCCCACTCACCGACGTGCACGTAAAACGCCTCCGGTCGAGTGCGGACCTCGGTCGCTTCAGACCGGTTTGCGCGCCTCGATGGTGGCGGAAACCAGGTACTCGCCGAGGTCGCGGTCGGCGTCCCACTCGTCGATGAACTCGGTGCTCTCGGCCTTCGGCGCGATCTCGACGGCCTCGAACCCGGCGCGCTCCAGCATCACCTCGAGTTCGCCGACGGTGGCCGCACCGGCGACGCACCCGGTCACTGAGTCCGGGTCCATCCGGACGTCATCCGGGAACGGCGCAGTCTGGACGACGTCCGAGATGGCGACGCGACCGCCGGGCCGGAGGACGCGGTACGCGTCGTCGAACACGCGCTGCTTCTCGGGCGCGAGGTTGACGACGCAGTTCGAGATGACGACGTCCACGACCGCGTCCGCGATGGGGAGGTGCGAGATCTCGCCGAGGCGGAACTCGACGTTCTCGGCGTCGTTCTTCGCGACGTTCTCCCGGGCTTTCGAGACCATCTCGGGCGTCATGTCGACGCCGACGACCCGTCCGTCGGGGCCGACCTCGTCGGCCGCGAGGAAGCAGTCGAAGCCAGCGCCCGAGCCGAGGTCGAGCACGGTCTCGCCCGCGGACATCGCGGCGAACGCCTTCGGGTTCCCGCAGCCGAGGCCGAGGTCCGCGCCGTCGGCGACCGACGCGACGTCCGCGGCGTCGTACCCGACGCGTTCGCTCCCGGTCGCGTCGCCTCCCGCCGCCTCGGTCCTCGAGTCGTCCGCGTCGCCACCGCTACAGCACCCGCCGTCGCCGGTAGGCTCGACGCCGACGTCGCCACGGCAGTCTCCCGAGTCGGTAGCGATGGATTCGTATCGCTCGCGCACCATTTCGCGTACCGCCTCCGGGTCGCGGTCGGCGACCGACGTCGTCGTCGCGTCGTCGTCAGTCATCGCTCCCTCGGAGGTCGTCGAGCGTGTCCAGTAGGCGGTCGGCGGTCTCGGTCGGCTCGTAGTACCGCCACGACCCCTCCTTCCGACGGGTGACGAGTCCCGCCGAGTAGAGCCGGGAGAGCGCCTGACTGACGGCACTCTGGCTGACTCCCACTGCCGTCTCGAGGTCGCACACGCAGACGCCGTCCTCGACCGACGCGATCCGCCGGAGGAGCTCGTACCGCGTATCGTTCCCCATCGCGGACAGCACCTGGAGGTCCGACGCCAACGCGGCCGGGTCGACGTCGCCGGGCTGGACGCAGCAGGCGTCGGTCTCGTCCGATGGACCGGCCATCGTCCCATCGTTCGTCGCCGCATCGTCCGACTCGACGTCGTCAGTCGCGGGTTCGGCTGCATCATGAACCATATCAACGCTAGATTATACAAGCAATCACTAATACGTTTCGCCGGTGGTCGGCGTCAGGACTCGAATCGAAGAGCGTCGCTGGCGCGTCACCGGGCCCGGCGACTCGCTAGCCGTTCTGCGCGAACGCGAGGAGCGACGCGACGAACACCTGCTGCCAGACGAGCCACGCGCCGGCGACGACCGCGAGACCGCCGAGGCCCGTGAACGCGACCGCATCCCAGTTCGTCACCGCGAGCGCACACGCGAGCGTCTCGGCGAGGCATCCGCGCGCGAACAGTTCCCGAACGAACGCGCCGAGGTAGACGAGTACCGCACCGACTAGGACCGACCCGACGCCCGCGACCGCCTTCGCCGCGAGCTCCGCCCCCGTCGGTGGGTCGGCAAGAACCGCCGCTCGGGCGGCCTCGCGCGACCTCGCTCGCTGCGAGGCCACGGCAGCCGCGAGCGAGAGCAGTGCCGCAGGCGCGACGAAGATGCCGATGGACAACAGTCCGACGACGACGATCGCGGTCAGGGAGAGCGCCCCCAGCCACGCGAGCGGCGGTCGGTTCGTCCACGCGCCCACCGCGCCGACGCCGGCGACGATCACGCTTCCCACGACCCACGCCGCGAAGAACGCGTCCGCGACCGGGCCACTCCAGAGCAAGACGACCGCGGCGACGCTCGCAGCCAGGACGGCGAGTGCGCTCGCCACGCGAGCGAGGGTCGACGCCTCGAAACTCGAACGACTCATACCTGAGCGTTCGAGTGCCGCCGTGTTTACGTCACTCCCCGTCGGCGACGACAGTCGCTGTCGCTCCGAGCGCCGTCGTCGTTCCAGAAACCGCGGTCGTCCCGGACGCAATCGCCGCGAGTCCGGGCTGCGCTCAGATCACGATCGGGACGACGTTCGTGAACATGACGAGCGCGGCGAGTCCGCCCATCACGGCGAACGCGACCGCGAACACGCCGAGGTTCCAGTCCTTCACCGTCTTCCCGTCGAGCGGCCCGAAGGGAATCATGTTGAACCCGGCGAGGAAGGCGTTGATCCAGACGCCGAGGCTCGCGACCGTCCCGGCGACGCCGCCGGTGCCGACGACGAGGAACAGCGCGAAGAACGCGCCAGTGAGGACGAGATTCGTCACGGGGCCCGCGAGAGCGATGAGACCGTTCTCCTTCGGCGTGATCCGGCCGCGGTGGTAGACCGCGCCCGGTGCCGCGAACAGGAACCCGAGCATCGCCGAGAGGATCGCCGCGCCGAGCATCTTGTAGTCCGCGCGGAACTCTGCCGCCTGCCCGAAACGCTGCGCGACGACCTTGTGCGCGAGCTCGTGCAGGAGGAACCCGACGCCCGCGGTCAGCGCGCACATCCCGAGGAACGTCGCGACGACGGACGGGGACTCGAGGAACACCCCGCCGCCGAAGATGAAGATGACGAACGCGACCGAGAGCGCGACCCACGCCGCGCCGAGGTCCCGCAGTTCCGTCGAGGACGTCCTCATACGCCGACCACCCCGCGGACGATGCGGACACCGTTCTCGACGCCCTGCACGAGCAGGTCGAGGACGCCCTGAACGCCGCCGACCTCCGGAGCGAGCGCGGGAAGGACGACGACCGGGAAGAGGACGCTCGCGACGAGACTCCCGACGTTCGCCGCCGCGACCACCATGATCAGGCGGAACAGCGGCACGTCGAACATCCGCCCGATCACGTCGCGTAGCGGCGACTCGTGGTCGTTCAGGATCTCGTTGAGCGTCCCGATGTCCGAGACGTTCACTGGCTGCTGCTTCAGTTCGACGTACCCCGCGAACCAGCCGGGCGCGAGCAGGGGGTTGAGGCTCGTCATCCACGCGACCGCGCCCGCGACGCCCGCGCTCCGCCAGTGTCCGCCGGCGAGCTTCGTCAGGACGAACGCGAACGCGCCGTTGAACAGGAACCACGCCGCGAACAACCTGAGGAGGAAGGCGTCGTTCGCGCCGCCGAGGACGAGCAGGCCGAAGAACGCGACGAACCCGAGCGTGAGCAGGTACCCGAACAGCTTCCCGAGCGAGAACCGCGACCCGGACTCGGTGCCGACGAGGTCGTCCATCGGCGGGAGCGACGCCGGGTCGTCGAGGTACGCCTGGATGCCCGCGCGGTGGCCGGCGCCGACGACCGCGACGACGTCGTACCCCTTGTCGCGGAGCGCGACGAGGTTGTGCGCGATGTACGCGTCGCGCTCGTCGATGAGCGCGCTCGCACCGCCGGGGCTGAACTGGCGGAACTCCTCCATCATCACCGTCACCACGTCTGAGTCCGTCATCTGCTCGATGTCGAACTCCTCCATCTCCTCGTCGCTCCCGACGCCGAACGCGTCGAACGCGACGCCGAGCAGGACGCCGACGGCGACGCCGAGCCCGATGCCGACGAAGCCGCCGGCGAGCAGGTTCCGTATCGGGCTGACGAGCACGCCCGCGAGATACGGGTCGAGGACGCCCGTCACCGCGACGGCTGCGCCCACGCCGACGCCGACGGCCGTCGCCGCGAGCAGGCTCGTCCACTCGTCGAAGTGGTCGTCCGTCACGGTGAGTGCGGCGTATCCGACGACGCCCGCGACGAGACCGCCGGAGGCGATCGAGAGCAGGCCGGCGTCTGTGACGACGCCCGCGAGCGGGAGCCCGAACCCGAGTAGCGGCGCGAGGAACACACCGAGGACGAGACCGACCGTGATACCGACCAATCGTGGGTCGGCCGCGCCGAACGCGAGCCCGCTCGCGGTCTGTATCTTCTCGAAGACCGTCATGCGCTTCCAGAACCGCTGGATCGTCGTCTGGATGTCGCGGTCGACGAGCGCCACGCCGAGTCCGTTCGCCTCTGCGGTCTCGACGGCCGCGAGCATGTCCGCACCCGGGTTCACGTCGAAGCGGTCGCCGAGTCGCGCCTGGACGTAACTCAGCATCCAGTACGCGATGAACTGGAAGACGGTGTTCCCGGAGAGGAGGTCCGTCGGGTCGAGGTCGTCGGGCGTCTCTCCGCGCAACTGCCGGTACCGGCCCTCGTCGAGTTCGACGGCGACGACGTCCGGGTGGCGGTCCTCGATGGTCCGCTCGACCTCGTCGACGGACGCTTGCGAGACGTGCGCCGTCCCGAGGACGTGAACGCTCCCCTCGCCGTCGTCGGGTTCCGGGGCCGTCGGCCCGGGCGTCGGCGGCGCGGCTTCAGTCATCACCCCACGCTACCGCGTGACCTCATAAACACGTGTCGGACCGTTCCTCGCCCGCCTTCTCCGGGCGAACGCACGCCGACTGGATACTCTCGACCGCTCGAACGGTCGACGGGCTACCGACCGGATCGTGGGTTCGACGACCCGAACCGATACGGCCCGTGCGTGCGAACTGCCCGCATGGCTCTGCCAGCAGGCGTCCACGACCTCGCCGTTCGCTACGACGACCGCGACCTCGACCTCCATCCCGTCGCCGTGGAGACCGATCACGGCCTCGTCCTCGTCGACGTCGGCCTCCCCGGTGCAGTCCCCCGACTCCGGGAGGCCCTGGACGCGCACGGGTTCGCGCTCTCGGACGTCGAGACCGTCTTCCTCACGCACCACGACGGCGACCACGCCGCCGCGCTCGACGACCTCGAGGCCGAGACGGACGCGTTCGTCGTCACCCATCAGGACGAGGCGTCGTACGTCGACGGCCGCGAGCACCCCGTGAAGACCGACCCCGACGACGACCGGTACCCGCCGGTCTCGGTCGACCTGGAGCTCGTCGGCGACGAAACGTTCGACACCGCCGCCGGCCCGATGCGGGTCGTCGAGACCCCCGGCCACAGCCCCGGGCACTGCTCGCTGTACCTCCCCGAGGCCGGACTCCTCCTCGCGGGCGACGCACTCGTCGCCGACCACGGCGACGGCCGCCTCCACGGTCCGAAACCCCAGTTCACGCCCGACCGGGAACGCGCCCGCGAGTCCGTCGCATCGCTCGCCGACCTCGACGTCGACCAGACGCTGTGCTACCACGGCGGCCTCGTCGACGACGGCACCGACCGCATCGCCGCCATCGCCACCGGCTCGACCTGACGAAGGAACCGGGCGGGATGGATGGCGGTCGCTACTCGGGTGAACGAACGCGAAAAGCGGAGTCGGCCTAGATGCGGCCGACGTTCTCGACGCTGACGGACTCGACGCCCTCGACCTTCTCGAAGCCCTCCTCGACGGCCTCCGTGCCACCCGCGTCGTCGGGCACGATGACGGTCGGGAGGAGCGCCACCAGGCCGAACGCGACGTCGTCGCGCTCGACGCCGTTGATCTTCGCGCCCTCGGGGAGGGAGTCCTCGAGACGCTCCTGGAGGTCGTCCAGGTCGATCTCGGGGTCCTGCGGCATGACCTTGATCTTCGCGGCTACCTTCCCCATCGTTAGGGGCCCTCGAACCCGCAGTCCGGGCACTCGTAGAGGTTGCTCTGTTTCCGGCACTTCGCGCATCGGAAGATCAGGTGCCCGCAGTCGGGACACTTGAAGCGCGCGGCGTTCGTGCCTGCGATGTTGATGCCGCAGGAGACGCACCGGCGCTGCTCCGCTGATTGCGACTCGCTCATACAACACCCTGCGAGTCGTTTGGGTATAACGGTTGTCTTTCTCACCGACTCTTCCAGCATCCGGCGACCGCCAGGTCGCCGGTTCCGCGGGTCGGAATCGACTCCTCTAGCACCCGGCGACCGCCAGGTCGCCGGTTCGGGTGACGAGTCCCGCTGGTGCGGTCAGGGTCCGAACGCGATGGGGAGCGTGAGGACGGCCATGAGGTGGACGCGTTTGACGCCGAGGCGGGTGGGGAGGAGGCCGAGTGCGGTGGCGGTGGCGAAGAGACAGAGGCCGACGACGCCGGCGAAGGTGTAGGCGGCGAGGACGAGTGCGACGAGTGCGAGCGCGACGACGCGAGTGGGGTCGGCGTCGCCGACGACGGCGAGGTAGCGGTCGCCGACGGTGACGACGACGACGGCGCCGGTGACGCCGGCGACGAGGACGGCGCCGAGGAGGACGGGGAGGACGAGCGGGGCGTCGATGGTCTCGTAGGCGACGAGGACGCCGGTGCGTGGGGTGTCGAACGCGAGGAGCGCGAAGACGGCGAAGATGGCGTTGGCGGTGTTGACGCCGGAGACGGTGGCGAGGTAGCCGCGGTCGGTGCCGTTGCCGGGCGCGAGTGCGAGGGCGAGGACGGCGGCGACGCCGCTGGAGACGCCGGGGAGGTAGCCGACGGCGCCGCCGCCTGCGGTGCCGGCGAGTGCGGCGGCGGCGAGCGCGAGCGGCGAGCTCCGGAGGGCGGCGTCGCCCTGTGGTGGGACGCCGTCGCCGGCGAGCGCGTCGAGGAGGACGGGTGCGCCGAACAGGCCACCGAAGAGTGCGGCGAGGACGCTCTCGCCGAGGACGCCACCGACGTCGAGGTCGAGCGCGAGCGCGCCGAACCCCCCGGCCGCGGCCGCGACCATCACGGCGGCCGCGCGGTGGGGCCACGAGCGTTCGGTCGCCGCGAGCGCGAGCGTCGCCACGCAGAGCACGACCGAGAGGTGCGCGTTCAGCACTGGGACGAGCGTCCGCATCGCCTCGGTCACGGGCCAGGCCGCGACGAGCGCGAGCGCGCACGCGCCCAGGCTCCCGAGCGCCGACACCCGCAGCGCCTCGCGGCCGCGGCCCTCGAGAACGAGCCGATGCCCGGGGAGCGCCGTCGCCGCCATCGCCGCGTCCGGCACCCCGAGCGACACCGCCGGCACCACGTCCACGAACGAGTGCGTCACGCCAGCCGCGAGCACCGCCACGCCGACCGCGAGCGAACTCCCCGGCACCGACGGCGCCACGCCCGCCAGCGCGAGCGCGAACGCGTTCGCGTGCACGCCCGGCGTCAACCCCGACACGGACCCCAGACTCACCCCGACCACGACACCCACGGCGACGTCCACGCCCACCATTCCACGGCACTCGCCGCTCCCTCCCTCAAGAACCCACGCACCCACGGCTCACGCGAACCGTCGCCGGTCGACCGGTGTCGTCGCTATCGTGCGAACGCAGTAGCTACCCGGTATCGCGCGAAAGAAAGAACTGAATCTGGTCGTGACCGGCGCGTTCAGCCGAAGAGGTCGCCGAGGCCCTCGCCGCTGGCCTCCTCGTCCTCGTCGTCGTCGGCCGTGTCCGGGACGTCCGACGTCTCCTCGACGTCCTCGTCCTCGTCGTCGCCGCCCTCGTCGGCGGACTCGTCGCCACCCTCCGCGGCCGCGCCGCCCGCTGCGGCGCCACCGGCGGGGACTGCGGCCGCCTCGGCGACGGCCTCGTCGACGTCCACGTCCTCGAGCGCCGCGACGAGCGCCTTGACGCGGGATTCCTCCACGTCGACGCCGGCGGCCTCGAGCACGCCCGTGATGTTGTCTTCGTTGATCTCTTCGCCCGTCTCGTTCAGGATGAGTGCTGCGTAAACGTACTCCATTGTTAGTCTCCGAACATGTCGCCCAGCGCGGCGCCACCGTCCTCCTCGTCGTCGTCGTCGGAGTCCTCGGCGTCCGCCTCGGCGTCGTCTTCTTCAGTAGTCGATTCGTCCTCGGTATCCTCGGCTGGCTCGTCCGCCGCGGCCGCGTCGGCCGCGGGCGCCTCGACGTCCTGGAGGTCCTCCGGCAGCGCCTCCGGGTCGTCGACCTGCGCCGCGAGCGCACGCACCTGCGCGTCCGCCTTCGCGACGAGGTCGTCCGCGAGGTCCGGGCTCTCGATCGCGGCCTGCAGGCCCACGGACTTCGCGTCGCCCGTCGCCTTCGCGAGTAGGGTCGACGCCGTCTGCGCCGTCGGGTAGACGGCGTTGACGGAGAGGTTCCGTGCTCGCGCAGCGGCCGTCGCGACGTCGTCGCGGTACGCGTCGACGTCGATGTCCAGGTCCTCGGGGTCGAACATGACGCCCTCGGAGAACACGGCACGCAGGTCGAGCCCGACTTCCTTGGGCTCGATGCCGAGTTCGCTCAGGACGTTCGCCAGGTCGTCGGAGACCTCCTCCCCGGCCGAGAGGACCGTCGAGTCCTCCGTGACCTGGATGGAGCCCTCCATGATGCGTGCCGCCGCACCGACCTGCTGGAGTTCGCCGACGAACGGACCGGGGTCGACGCCGGTGTCGCCCTCGGGGATGACGACGTCGTTCGGCGCCACTTCGCCCGCGTTGATCGGTGCGGGCGTCTTCGACGCTTCCAGCGTCTTGTAGAGCGCGAACGGGTTGTCGTTCGTCCCGATGAGGCCGACCTGTCCGGCGATGTGCTCGGTCAGTTCCTCGACGCCCTCGTTGACCTCCTCCAACGCACGCACGAGGAGCGTGTTCCGGCTGACGCGGAGTTCCGTGTCCGGCCAGAGGTCCGCGCGCATCGCCTGGAGCTGTCGGCTGGGGATGCCCGCGATGTTGACGACACCGACCGAGTCGTAGGACTCGACGGTCTCGACGAGGTCCGCGACCTCCTCTCGCTTCCACTCGGGGAGGTTCTCCGTCTTCCGCTCCGCTTCGGCGCCGGCGCTCATGCCGGCACCTCCACGCTCGGTCCCATCGTCGTCTTCACGTAGATGGAGTCGATGTTGAGCGGGCCCTTCTCGAGGTTCGCCTCGAGACGGCGGATGATGACGTCGATGTTGTCACCGATGTCCTCGTCCGGCATGTCCTCGGCGCCGACGCGCGTGTGGAACGTGCGGCGGTCGCCGGAACGGAGCTGGACCGTGTTCTTCATTCGTTCGACGGTTTCGACGACGTCGTCGTCCGGACCGAGCGGGGTCGGCATCTTCCCGCGCGGGCCGAGGATCGTCCCGAGGTAGCGACCGACGTCCTGCATCTTCGCCTCTTCGGCGATGAAGAAGTCGGTCTTCCCGGCGAGGTCCTTCGCCGCGTCGTCGTCGTCTCCGAGGTCGGCCAGATCGTCGCCGTCGAGAACGTCGTCGGCGACGTCTTCGGCTCGAAGTCCCGTTTCGCCGTCTGCGATGACGACGATGCGGGTCTCCTGACCTGTGCCGGCCGGCAATACCACTGACTCGTCGATACGCTTCGACGGGTCGTTGAGGTCGAGGTCGCGCAGGTTAATCGCGAGGTCCACCGTCTCCCGGAAGTTCCGGTCGGGCGAATCCTCGAGTGCGCGAGAGACTGCATTCTCTATGTCCTGGTCTGCCATCGTTCACCTCCGTAGTACGCGTCGTGCTCCTACGGGTCAGTGAAACAGGCGAAGCCTGTCTCGCTTGGAACGTGACCCAACGGAGTCTTAAACCCGTCGAAGTACCGGACCCACGGGAGGACGTGACGGGCCCGGACGCCCCCTCTCGTTGGCGACGGCGGTCTCGGCGACTCGAACGCCCAGTGCGTTCTTTACCCCCTGTCGCGTGGTGTGGAGCAGATGCGTCTCCGGACGACCCTCCTGGGGCTGTTACTCGTACTCTCGCTCGTCCTCGGGAGTACGGTCTACGCGGGGTTCGCACTCCACAAGGATGACATCGTCGCGAGCGAGCGCGCGAGCGTGAACGAGACGGCGGCGACGGTCGCGCACGACCTCCACGAGGAGCTGGAGGCGCGCGAACAGGAGGTCCGCATCGGTGCGCAAGACGAACGCCTCGAGGCGCACGGCTCGGATCGACAGTCGACCGCGCTGGCCGGATTCCTGGCGACGTCGTCGTTCGACGGCGCGTCGGTCGTCGCCAGGAACGGGACGGTGATGGCGTTCGACGCGGAGCGAACGAACGCGACGGAGCGCGACCGCGTCCTCGGGTCGAACTTCAGCGACCGCTCGTACGTGCAGGGCGCGCTCGACGGCCGCGTGTACGTGAGCGACCCGATGCGGGCCGAGTCCGGGAACTTCGTCGTCGTCGTGAGCGCGCCAGTCCGGAACGGGACGGCGGTCGTCGGGACGCTGAACGCCGCAATCCACCTGCGGGCGCCGGACGAGGACCAGCAGTCGGTGTTCGCGGACCTCTCGCACCTCGGGGACGTCGGGCAGGCCATCGCGATCCGATCGGGCGGGGAGACCCTCTTCGAGACGGGGCCGGCTCCCGAGCGGTCGTTCCGCGGACAGGATCGCGTCGCGCAGACGAACTGGGTGGTCGCCGTCGAGCAGGACCGGACGGTAGTCGCCGACCGCATCCGGACGGTGTCGCTCGTGCAAGCGGGCGCGCTCCTGGTCGTCCTGTGTTCGGTCGGCGCGGTCGGGTACTGGACGTATCGAACGAACATCGAACAGATCGGGGAGCTGCGTGCGGGACTGACCGCGCTCGAGGCCGGGGACTACGACGCCAGCGTCGAACTGTCGGGGACCGAGGAGTGGGACGAGATCGGCGAGCGCTTCGATCACGTCGGTGCGCGCCTCGAGCAGCGCGAGAGCCAGTTGCGCGTCCTGAATCGCGTCCTCCGACACAACCTCCGGAACGAGATGAACGTCGTCCTCGGGCACAGTCAGTCGATCACGGAGTACGGAGCTGACCCGGAGACGCACGCGCGAGCGATCGAGTCCGCGGCTCGCGAGACGCTCGACATCAGCAACAAGGCGCGGATGATCGAGGACCGCATCCGGGAGGCGACCGAGAGCCGCGAACCGGCGGCGCTGTCGACGGTCGTCTCGGAGGCGATGGCGCTCGCGGACGGCCCGTCGACCGTCGACGTTGCCGTCGACGTGCCCGACGACGTCGTCGTGGCGGACGGCGACGCCATCCGGACGGCGCTCGCGGAGATCGTGGAGAACGCGCGCATCCACAGCGACCATCCCCCGGCCGAGCGCGACGTCGCGGTGCGTGCGTCGGCGTACGACAGTCGCGTCCGCGTGTCCGTCTCGGACAACGGCCCCGGCCTCCCCGCGATCGAGCGCCGACTCCTCGCGGGCGAGCTCGACGCGTCGCCGGTCGACCACGGCGAGGGCCTCGGCCTGTGGATCGCGCGCTGGCTCGTCGATCGCGCGGACGGCGACCTCTCCATCGACGTCACCGACGCCGGCACCACCGTCCACGTCGACGTCCTGACCGTCTACGTCGACGAGTGATCGACTGCGAGCGCGACTCGGCGGGCGTGATCGACTGCGAGCGCGGCTCTCTCGCTGGCTCGACGAAAGTCGTCACTCGCGGGTGCGAAGAGCGGAGTCAGAGAGACCGCGGTCGTCAGGCTTCGGCGTCGACGAACGTGTCGTCGTACTCGCCCGCGTCGATGCGTTCCTTGAACTCGCGGGGGTTCTCGCCCTCGATGGTCACGCCGAGGGACGTGCACGTGCCGACGACCTCCTTCGCGGCCTGTTTGGCGTCGTAGGAAAGCAGGTCGGTGAGCTTCTGCTCGGCGATCTGCTTGACCTGTTCGACGGTGAGGTCGGCGACGAACTCCTCCTGGGGTTTGCCGCTACCGGTATCGAACCCGGCTTCGTCCTTGATGAGTTCGGCGGTCGGCGGGACGCCGACTTCGATACTGAACGAGCCGTCGTCGTCGTAGTCGACGGTGACCGGCACTTCCGTGCCGTCGAAGGCCTCCGTCTGTTCGTTGATCTCGCTGACGACAGCCTGCACGTCCACGGGTGTCGGACCAAGCTCGGGACCGAGCGGCGGGCCAGGGTTGGCCTGTCCACCCGGAACGAGCACTTCGATGGTTCCAGCCATACTCGCAGGAAGTCTCGCACGAGTTTTAACAGTTACCTTTCGACGGCGACCTGTCGGCTCGCCACCACCGGCCGAACGTGGTGCGTGCGAGTTCTCGGCCCGTCCTGCGGCGTGACAGCGTTCCGCAACGGTAACGCTTACCCGGAGTCCGAGTGTAGTTGCGCGTGCATGTCCAAGGAAGTTCACTCCGTCTCCGAGGAAGGGTTCAGTACCACGAACGAGATCCGCGACTTCGAGACGACGATCGACGCGACGGGCGAGGACGCCCCGGACACACTCGAGAGCCTGCTCGCGGCGTACTCCGCGTGCTTCGTGCCGGCGCTGCGCGTCGCCGCCGAGCAGCGCCAGGCCGGCGAACTCGGCCACATCGAGATCGACGTGACGGGCGACCTGAACGAGGACGACAAGCTCGCCGCCGTCTCCTTCGACGTCTCCGTCGAGGGCGACGTCGGCGACAAGGCCGACGCCGTCGTCTCGCGCGCCGAGGAACTGTGCAAGGTCCACGACGCTCTGAAGACGGACCTCTACGCCGACGTTTCGCTCGAGGGCGACGCGTTCTAGACCGGTTCGCGCCTGGTCGACGCACGCATCGACGCGTTCGAACGCGACCGCGGTCGCCGCTATCCGTTCTCTCGGTTGCCGCTCTCAGTTCTCGCGGAGTCTCTGGGCGGAACCCTGATACGGGACGTCTGCGTACTTCGACGCATGACCGAGGAGTGGACCAACAGCGTCGTCGCCGAGCGGATGGCGGTCGACCAGGAGTTCAACGACCGCGTTCGCGCGTCGGAGTTCTCCAGCCAGGAGTGGAGTCTCATCATGAGTGCGACCGAGTACACGATCGACGAACCGTCTGATCCGGCGGCGGCGAGCATCGTCGTCGACCGGGAGGCGACGAACCTCGAGGCGATCATGCCCGAACTCGAGAACATTCAGGAGCAGATGAACGCCCTGGGCGGCGCGGGCGGCGGGCAGTCCGACGTCGGCGGCCAGAAGGGAGGCCTCTTCGACGGCGTGAAGAGCGCCCTCGGGATTGGCGGCGGTGGCTCGAGCGGGACGGACCACGATGCGCGCGCCCAGACCGCGCGCGAACTCGCCGGCGAGTACGGGCGCGAACTCCAGTCGCACCTGGAGTCGAAGGGGCGCTGGGAGGAGATCTGCGCGATCGCCGCCGCTGGAGCCGGTGGCGTCGCGGAGAGCGGGCGCGGCGACGGCGACGCTGACGAAGACTCGATCTGAGGGAGTCGACGGCGACGAAACGCGACCGGCGTTAGAGCTCGTCGAGGATCGCCGTGGCGACGGCCTCCGTACTGGCGCCGCCGCCGAGGTCGGGCGTCCGCGGGCCGTCCGCGAGGACGCCCTCGACGGCGTCCCTAACGCTCGCTGCTTCCCGGTCGTATCCGAGGTGTTCGAGGAGCATCGCGGCCGAGAGCACGGTCGCGCTCGGGTTCGCGATGCCGTCGCCGGCGATGTCCGGCGCGCTGCCGTGGACGGGCTCGAACAGGCCGTTCGCGTGGCCGACGTTCGCACTCGGGAGGAGGCCGAGGCCGCCGACGAGGCCGGCTGCGAGGTCAGAGAGGACGTCGCCGGCGAGGTTCGGACAGATGACGACGCCGTAGTTCTCGGGGCGCTGGACGAGGTGCATCGCGAGCGCGTCCATGAGCGCCTCGTCGAACTCGGCGTCGCGTGCGTCGGCGACGGCGCGCACGTTCTCGAGGAACCGGCCGTCGGTCTCGCGCATCACGTTCGCCTTGTGCGCGACGGTGACGTCGTCGTAGCCGTTCTCGGCGGCGTAGTCGAACCCGAACTCGGCGATGTCCCTCGAGGCGCGGTCGGTGACGACGCGCGTCAGCGTCGACACGCCCTCGGTGATCTCGTCCTCGATGCCGCTGTAGACGCCTTCGGTGTTCTCGCGGACGAACACGAGGTCCGTCTCGGGTTTGAGCGCGTTCGCGCCCGGGTGCGCGCGCGCCGGGCGCACGTTCGCGAACGAGTCCACGGCCTCCCGCAGCGGGAGGACGACGTCCGCGGCGGTGTCGCCGGCGGCGCCGAAGACGGTCGCGTCAGCGTTCGCCACCGTCTCGAAGGTCTCTTCGGGGAGCGCCTCGCCCGTCTCCGCCTTCACCGCGTCGCCGGCGTCGGCGTGCACGAACTCGAAGTCGCCGACGGCGTCGAGGACGTCCACGGCGACCGGCACGACCTCCTGGCCGATGCCGTCGCCGGGAACGACCGCGATGCGTTCCTCGCTCACGCGTCGCCCCCGTCGTTCGCAGTCGCGTCTCGACTCGCGATGCGCTCCCGAGCGTTCGCGACGACCGCGTCGTCGACGTACGGGAGGCTCTCGGCGGTGTCCGCGACCGCGGACGCGTTGCTCGCCATGAGCGCGGTCGTGTCCCAGACGCCCTCGACGAGCGCCTTCCGCTGGGCGTCGTCGACCGTCACGTCCACGGTCGCATCGCCGTACGTCACCGTCTCCGCGGCGACGTCGACGTCGATCTCGCCGTCCGGGTGGTCGTCGACCCAGTCCTGGAGCGCCTCGACGGTCGCCTCGTCGGCGGTCACCGTCGGGATGCCGAGCGCGAGGCAGTTCCCCGCGAAGATCTCCGCGAAGCTCTCGCCGACGAGCGCGTCGATCCCCCACCGCATCAGCGCTTGCGGGGCGTGCTCGCGCGAGGAGCCACAGCCGAAGTTCTTGTTCGTCACCATCACGCTCGCGTCCCGGAACCGGGCCTCGTTCATCGGGTGGTCCTTCTCCTCGTCGTCGTCCGTGAACCGCTGGTCGAAGAACGCGAACTGGCCGAGGCCGTCGAACGTCACGACCTTCAGGAAGCGCGCGGGGATGATCTGGTCGGTGTCGACGTCGTTCCCGCGAACGGGCACGCCGGTACCGGAGACGTGCTCGACAATCTCCGCGGGGCCGTCGTTCCGCGATTCGGCGGCGTCGCCGCCAGCGTCGCGCTGACTCATGCCTCGGTCACCTCCTCGACCGGCGTGGTCTCGACGTCGCGGACGTCAGTGACCTCGCCGTGGATGGCGGCCGCGGCGACCATCTGTGGGTTCATGAGGACGGTCTTGCCGTCCTTGCTCCCCATGCGCCCGACGAAGTTCCGGTTCGAGGAGGACGCACACGCCTCGTCGCCCTCCAGTTGGTCCTCGTTCATGCCGAGGCACATCGAGCAGCCGGCGTTCCGCCACTCGAAGCCGGCGTCGCGGAAGACGTCCGCGAGCCCCGCCTCCTCGGCGGCGCGCTGGACGCGCTGGCTGCCGGGGACGACGAGCGCGCGAACGTCCTCGTCGACTTCGCGACCCTGGACGACGCTCGCGGCTCTGCGGAGGTCCGGCAGGCGCGCGTTCGTGCACGACCCCAGGAACGCGACGTCGACCGGGTAGCCGTCCATGGTGTCGCCGGGTTCGACGCCCATGTGTTCCTGCGCGCTCCGTGCGGTGTCCTGCTTGTCCGCGGGCAGGTCCTCGGGCGCGGGGATGGGTTCGTCGACGCCGACGCCCTGGCCGGGCGTCGTCCCCCACGTCACCATCGGCGCGAGCGCGTCGCCGTCTATCTCGACGACGTCGTCGTACGTCGCGTCGTCGTCGCTCGCGATGGACTTCCAGTACGCCTCGAGTTCCTCGAACCCGTCGCCGCGGTCCGGGACGCGGTCGCGGCCCTCGAGGAACTCGTAGGTCGTCTCGTCGGGGTTCACGTACCCGGCGCGAGCGCCGCCTTCGACGCTCATGTTGCAGATGCTCATCCGGCCTTCCATGCCGAGCGCTTCGACCGCGGACCCGCCGTACTCGTAGACGTACCCGACGCCGCCGTCGGTCCCGAGCTTCCGGATGATCTGGAGGATGACGTCCTTCGCCTCGACGCCGTCGCCGAGGTCGCCCGTGACCTCGATGCGGCGGACGTCCTGCTTCTCCATCGCGATGCAGCCCGTCGCGAGCACGTCCCGGATCTGGCTCGTGCCGATGCCGAACGCGAGCGCGCCGAACGCGCCGTGCGTGCTCGTGTGCGAGTCCCCGCAGACGATCGTCTTCCCGGGCTGCGTGAGGCCCTGCTCCGGGCCGACGACGTGCACGATCCCCTGGTTCCCGGTGTCGGGATGCGAGAACTCGATGCCCGCCTCCGCGACGTTCGCCTCGAGCTCGCGCATCATCGTCTCCGCGGCGTCGTCGTCGAACGGCCGCGACTGGTCCGCCGTCGGCACGATGTGGTCGACGGTCGCGTGCGTCAACTCGGGGTACGCGACCTCCATGTCGCGCTCTTCGAGCATCCCGAACGCCTGCGGGCTCGTCACCTCGTGCACCAGGTGCAGGCCCACGAACAGCTGGTCCTGCCCGGTCGGGAGCGTATCGACGCGGTGGCGCTCCCACACCTCGTCGTACAGCGTCCCCTCGCTCATTCTTCGTCTACCACGTCGGCCGTGTCGCCGACGCGTTCGAACATGCGATTCCCGTGCCCGCCCTCGGGCGCTTCGTGCGATACGTCCTTCATCGGCGTCCCGTCCTCGGGCTCGGCGTCCTCGTCGAACGGCTCGTCGCCGTCCGCTTCGGTGTCGTCGAACGGTTCGTCGTCCGCGTCCGTGGCGTCCGGCTCGTGCTCGTCAGCCGGCTCGTGTTCGTCCGTCGGCTCGTCGGCGGCACCGCGTTCTCCGCCGTCGGCGACGATCGTCACGCCGTGCTCGAACACCGACCCCATGGACTCGTTCGTGTAGGGATTCGTGTGGCTGACTGCGCGCATCTGGGTCGATTCGTCGTCTCTCTCTCGTCGGTTTCGGGTCATGTTGGGGCTCTCTCCGCTCGGTCAGTCGTCCGCTGGCGCCGGATCGTTCTCCTGTTCGTCCGCCTCGTCGCTCCACGAGAACAGCGCGCGGAGCTCCTCGCCGACCTGCTCGATCTCGTGCTCTTCCTCGGCCTGCACGCGCTGCTCGAAGCTCGGCCGACCAGCCTGGTTCTCGAGGATCCACTCGCGAGCGAACTCGCCGTTCTGGACCTCCTCGAGGATCTCCTCCATGTTCTCGCGGACGCCCTCGTCGACGACGCGGTCGCCGCGCGTCAGCCCGCCGTACTCCGCGGTGTAGCTCACGGAGTGCCACATGCCGGCGAGCCCGTCCTCGTACATGAGGTCGACGATGAGCTTCAGTTCGTTCAGTACCTCGAAGTACGCCATCTCGGGGCTGTAGCCGGCGTCGACCATCGTCTCGAACCCCTGCTTGACGAGCGATGTGACGCCCCCGCAGAGCACGGCTTGCTCGCCGAAGAGGTCGGTCTCCGTCTCCTCCTGGAACGTCGTCTCGATGACGCCCGCTCGCGTGCAACCGATCCCCTTCGCGTACGCGAGGCCCTCCTTGGCGGCCTCGCCGGTCGCGTCCTGGTAGACTGCGAGCAGTCCGGGCGTTCCCTCGTCGCGCTCGTAGTTCCGGCGGACGATGTGCCCCGGCGACTTCGGCGCGACGAGCGTCACGTCCACGTACTCCGGCGGCTGGATCTGGTTGTAGTGGATGTTGAACCCGTGCGCGAACTGGAGCGTGTCGCCCTCGGAGAGCGCCGCTTCGATCTCCTCATACACCGCCGGCTGGACGGTGTCCGGGACGAGGATGGAGACGACGTCCGCCTGCTCGGCGGCGTCGTACGGCGTCGCGACCGCCAGCCCGTCGTCCTCGGCGACCGGCCACGAGTCAGAGGACTCGCGGAGGCCGACGACGACGTCGAACCCGCTCTCGTGGAGGTTCAGCGCGTGCGCGTGCCCCTGGCTCCCGTAGCCCAGGACCGCGATCGTCTTCGATTCGAGGTACGATTCGTCTGCGTCGTCGTCGTAGTAAACGTCGGTAGTGAATTCGTCGGTCATGCGTCGTGCGTATCTGCGGTCTCGTTCGATTCGCTGTTCGTCTCGCCGCCGGTGGCCGCGTCGGTCGGTTTGCCACCGTCGGTCGCTGCGTCGGTCGGTTCGCCACCGTCGGTCGCTGCGTCGGTCGGTTCGCCGCCGTCGGTCGCCGCTTCGGCCGCTTCCGTCTGACCGGTCGTCCCGGCGGGCGGCGTGCCAGCGGTCGCGTCCGCACCGCGTGCCTGCGCGGCAGTCCCGGTCCGCGTGATCTCGCGGACGCCGAACTGCGAGAGCGTCTCGATGGCGCCCTCGATCTTCTGGCGCGACCCCGTCACCTCGACGGTCACCGTCTGCCTGGAGGCGTCGACGGTCCGACCGTCGTACATCTCCGCGACCGCCGCGACCTCGCTCGGTGCGCGCGCGTCGACCTTGATGATCGCGAGCTCCCGCCGGACCGCGTCCGGCTCCAGCTCGCGCACCGAGATGACCGGAATCAGCTTCCGCAGTTGCTTCTCGACCTGGTCGATGCCCGGGTCGGGCTCCTCGACGACGACCGTGATCCGCGCACGGTCCGGGTCGTGGGTCGCGCCGACGGTCAGGCTCTCGATGTTGAACTGTCGGCGACTGAAGAGGCTCGACACCTCCGACAGCACGCCGGGTTCGTGCACGACGAGCACGCTGATCACGGCACGCCGCGGTTCGCGCTCCGCCTCGACCTCGGGATCGATGCGGATCCCCTGCGAGTTCCGCTTGCCGTGCGGCCGCGGTCGGTCCTCCGGCTCCGGTCCCGCGAGTCCCTCGCGGGTCGCGTCCGAGCGCGCTCGCGGCGCCACGGCCGCGTCGTGCTCGCCGGGCGAGGGCTGCGCGTCCGCCTCGCCGGTCGTTCGCTGCTCGTCGCTTCCACCAGCCGGATCCCGTCCGTCGGTCGCGTCGTCGCTCATAGCTGGTCCTCCGCCAGCGCGAACTGGCCGTTGTCCCCGCCGCTGGGAACCATCGGGTAGACGTTCTCCGCCGGGTCGACGCGGAAGTCGACGACCGCCGGCCCGTCGTAGTTCACGGACTCCTCGACGGCGTCCGCGACCTCGTCGTACGCCTCGACCGCGATGCCCTTCGCGCCGAACGCCTCCGCGAGCTTCGCGAAGTCCGGGCACCAGCCGTAGTCGCTCGCCGAGTGCCGGCCGTCGAAGAACGCGTCCTGCCACTGACGGACCATCCCGATGTACTCGTTGTTCAGGACCGCGACCGTGACGTCCAGGTTCTCGCGGACCGCGACGGCGAGCTCCTGCATCGTCATCAGGAACGACCCGTCGCCCTCGAACGCGATCACGGCCGCGTCCTCGTTGCCGTCGGCGTCCGCTGCGATGCGCGCGCCGATCGCGGCCGGGAGCCCGTACCCCATCGTCCCGAGGCCGTGACTGGAGACCCAGGTGCGAGGTTCGGTGTACGTCCAGTACTGCGCCGCCCACATCTGGTGCTGGCCGACGCCCGTCGTCACGATGGCGTCGTCGCCGGTCGCGGCGTCGTACGCCTCGACGACGAACTGCGGCTTCACGGGCTCGTCCTCGGGCGCGGCGTACTCCATCGGGTACTCGGACTGCCACTGCTTGCAGGTCGCGCGCCACTTCGTCGCCTTCGGCGCGGACTCCATCGCCGCGTCCAGCTGGTCGAGGACGGTCGCGGCGTCGCCGACGAGCGGGTGATCGGCTTCGATGTTCTTGCTGATCTCCGCCGGGTCGATGTCGACGTGGACGACCTCGGCGTCGGGCGCGAACGTCTCGATGCCGCCCGTGAGTCGGTCGTCGAACCGGCACCCGACCGCGATCAGGCAGTCGGTGTGGGTCAACGCCATGTTCGCGTACCCGGTGCCGTGCATCCCGCCCATCTCGAGGCTCAGCTCGTGGTCCTCGGGGAACGACCCGAGCGCCGGCATCGTCGTCACGACCGGAATCTCGTACTCGGTTGCGAACGCGCGCGCCTCCTCGGTGGCCTCGCCCTTGACGACGCCACCGCCGACGAGGAGCACCGGCTGGTTCGACTCCTCGACCGTACGCGCCGCGTCCGCGACGTCCTCGGCGGGCGCTCGCTCCTGGACGTGGTACGTGTCCGGGAGCGTAGGCGACCCCGGCTCCTGGTCGGTGTCGCCGTTCGTGACGTCCTTCGGGAGGTCGACGAGCGTCGGCCCCGGTCGGCCGCTGCCGGCGAGCGCGAACGCCTCGCCGACGTCGTCGCCGACGCGGTCCGAGCTCGACGCGAACGTGTTGTCCTTCGTGATCGGTGCGGTGACGCCGGTCGTGTCCGTCTCCTGGAACGCGTCGTTCCCGACGAACTCCGTCGGCACCTGCCCCGTCAGCGCGATCATCGGATCGGAGTCCATGTTCGCGTCCGCGATGCCGGTGACGAGGTTCGTCGCCCCCGGCCCGGACGTCGCCAGGCAGACCCCGGGCGTCCCGGAGACGATCCCGTACGCGTCCGCGGCGTGCGCCGCCGCCTGCTCGTGCGCCATCATGTAGTGCGTCATCTCCGAGTCGTACACCGCGTCGTACACGGGCATGATGGCGCCGCCCTGGACGCCGAACAGGTGCTCGACGCCGGCGTTCTCGAGCGACCGGACGACGGACTGCGCGCCCGTCCGGACCGGTGCCGGCGCGTCGGCGTCCTCGGACGACGGTTCGGTCTCGGCCGTCTCCGCGCCCTCGGCCGGCGGTTCCGTCTCGGTCGGCTCGGCGTCCGCGTCGGTGGCGTCAGCGTCGGTCGCGCCCGTCTCCGTGGCGGGCTGCACCGGCTCGCTCACGGCCGACACCTCCGTTCGGGCGTCGTCGCTGTCCGACGAGCCGGTTGGCTCCGTGGTGTGGTTGGCGAACGATACGGCCGATGGTACGTCTGATCTGTCGGGTGTGTTGCGGGCATCTGTCGTCGTGCTGCCGTGCGGACTCGTGGCTGGTGGTCGAACGATACGCGGGGTCGAGGAGGAGAGGTGGTAGGGGCGCTTACGCCCCTACAATACCGATAGTCCGGACGACAGCACCGTCGCTCGTGGCGAGACGCTCGCCCGCGACAGCGACGGTGGACTGCATGTACGTCGCTCTCAGAGCGAGCGAACGTAAAGCCTTTGCGGGGCCTGCAATCGTTACCGCCGATCGCGGCGGGCGGCGTCGCCCACCGGTCGCTGCCGGTGGGGGCTGCCGAACGGACCGCGGCGTTCACGCGCGAACCTCCTCGTCCTCTCGCGCGACGCCGACGTCGATCGCGAACCGCTCGACGTCCTGCATCGTCACGCGCTCGTCGTCCGCACCGCGGTCCTTGACGCGCCGCGTCACGGCCCGCACTTCGTCCTCGGTCGGGTCGAACCCGGCGTCGCGCAAGCGCTCGCGGACGCTGTGCGTCCCCGTGTGCTTGCCCATCACGAGCTCGCGGGTCGCGCCGACCATCTGAGGCGTCATGACGCCCGGCTCGAACGTGTCCGAGTTCTCGATGACGCCGGCGGCGTGGATGCCGGACTCGTGACTGAACGCGTTCGAGCCGACGACCGGCTTGTTCCCGGGGACGTCGATCCCGGACTTCGCCTCCACGAGCTTCGACAGCTTCGTGATGCCGGTCGTGTCGATCCCGGTGTCGACCTGGTACAGGGACTCGATCGCCATCACGAACTCCTCGTAGGCGGCGTTCCCGGCGCGCTCTCCGATGGAGTTCACGCTCACCTGCGCCTGGTCCGCGCCCGCCTCGATCCCGGCGATGGCGTTCGCGGTCGCCAGCCCGAAGTCGTCGTGCGTGTGCACGTCGATGCGCGCGGTCGTGTGCGCGTCGACGACCTCGATGAGGTCACCGAACCGCGAGGGCGTGGCGACCCCGCACGTGTCGGGGATGTTGATCCAGTCGACGCCGACGTCGGTGACGGCCTCGATCATCTCGATCAGGTAGTCCTCGTCGGTCCTGGTCGCGTCCATCGGCGAGAACATCACGCTCGTGCCGGTCTCGGCGACGCGCTCGACCGCCTCGATCGAGCGCTGCTTGACGTCCTCGCGCGTCGAATGCATCGAATCCTCGATCTGGACGTCGCTCGTGCTCGCGAACACGTGGACGATGTCCACGCCGGCGTCCAGTGCGGCCTCGACGTCCTCGTCGACGACTCTCGCCAGCCCACAGGTCTCTGCGGTGGTCGCGTTGGCGATGTCGCGGACGGCCTCGAACTCCGCGTCGGAGTTCACGGGGAACCCGGCCTCGATGACGTGGGTGCCCATCTCGTCGAGCGCCGCTGCTATCTCGCGCTTGTCCTGGTAACTGAAGGAGGTCCGCGGACTCTGTTCACCGTCGCGCAGCGTCGTGTCGAAGACGCGCGCGGCGTCGATCTCAGTCGTAGCGTCCAAAGTGCCCTTGAAGAACTCGATCGCCCTGACTGGTGTCAGAGCGGGACGTGTCGTTGGATGACATCGTACTCCCTCCCAGGGGGAAGGTGGTATTAAAGCGTTCCGCCCAGACAGTTCTTGCCGCCCCCACCCTTGCTCCCGTCCATGGACGGCGCTTGAGAAAACCGCCGGACGGCAGCGTATACATATGCCTTATATCTCCTTGGTCGCTACCGTGTGGTACGACTTCAGACCACGTCCGAACGATCGTGACGTACTTTCCTGCACTCGTCCGCTCTGACAACGAACCGTCGACGAGTTCGCGCGCACCTCGCGGGGCCGGCCGAGCGTCCCCGGTGACCTCCCCGTCGAGGCACGGAACAATGCTTGGTCGACCGTTAAGAGGCAGGCGGCCGTACGTTCGCGCATGGCAGATCAGGAAGTCGTTCGACTCCTCAAGAAGGCGTACCAGGACGAGATCGAGACCGTGATGAACTATCAGACGAACGCGATCGTCCTCGACGGCGTGCGCGCCGAGGAGATCAAGGAGAGCCTCCAGACGGACGTCCAGGAGGAGCTCGGGCACTCCCGGCAGCTCGGCGAGCGCCTGAAGCAACTCGACGAGGCGCCGCCGGGGAGCGCGGAGTTCGAGTCGACACAGGATAGCCTCCAGCCGCCGGAGGACTCGACGAACGTCATCCAGGTCATCGAGGGCGTGCTCGAGGCCGAGGAGGACGCCATCTCGACGTACCGCGCGCTCGTCGACGCCGCCGAGGAGAACGACGATCCCGTCACCGAGGACCTCGCCGTCACGATCCTCGCGGACGAGGAGGCCCACCGGAGCGAGTTCCGCGGGTTCCGCAAGGAGTACAAGCAGGACTGACTCGCACACCGTCACCGAGTGACAAGCCAGGGACACGACTATATTGCGCGGGCGAGACCGAGCGCACATGCCCGACTTCGTCACGCCGCCGCCGGTCGAACCCGGCGACAAGGTCGCGGTGATCGCACCCGCGTCGACGAACCCCAAATTCGCCAGTCACGTCTACGAACTCGGCCTGCAGCGGATGCGAGACGTCTTCGACCTCGAGCCCGTCGAGTACCCGACCGCGACCGCCGACCCCGAGTCCCTCGCCGACGACCCCGAGGCGCGCGCCGAGGACGTCATGGACGCGTTCAGGGACCCCGAGATATCGGCCGTCGTCGCGAACATCGGCGGCCACGACCAGATCACGGTCCTCCCGCACCTCGACCCCGAGGTCCTCCGCGACAACCCGACGCGGTTCTACGGGTGGTCGGACAACACGAACCTCCACACCGTCCTCTGGAACCAGGGCGTCGTCTCGTACTACGGCGGGTCGACGCTCCTCGAGTACGCGATGGACGGCGAGATGTTCGACTACACCGTCGAGTACCTCGGTCGCGCGCTCTTCGACGAGTCCATCGGCGACTGGGAGGAAGCGGACGTCTTCACCGACGAGGCCGGCGACTGGGAGAACCCCGACGCGCTCGAGGAGCGCCGCGACATCGAGGAGAGCGACGGTCGCACGTGGCGCGGCGGCGAGAATGCGGTGTCCGGTCGGATCTGGGGCGGCTGCTACGAGGTGCTCGTCGAGCAGTTCCTCGCCGACCGCTACCTCCCCGACGAGCGCGACCTCGACGGCGCCGTGCTCGCGCTGGAGACCGCAGAGGGCATCCCCGACCCAGAGTACGTGAAGGCGAACCTCCGCGCGCTCGGCGAACGCGGCCTCCTCCAGCGCTTCGACGGCGTCCTCGTCGGTCGCGCCGCCGCCCGCAGTCACGTCGAGGACAACCCGCCGGAGTGGCGCGCCGACTACCGCGAACGCCAACGCGACGCCATCACGAGCGTCTTCGAGCGCTACAACCCCGACGCACCGGTCGTCTTCGACTGCGAGTTCGGCCACACGTACCCGACCTGCCCGATTCCCATCGGCGGGGAGGTCGAGATCGATCCCGGGACGGAGACGATCCGACTTCCGTGACCGGACTCGCCCGCCCGGAGTCGACGAGCGACTGCAGTCCCGGCTCTCGACGGGCGATTCAGTCCTCGGCGTTCCCGTTGTCGCCCTCGAGCGCCGCAGTCCGCAGGCGCTCGCCCTGGTCGGACTCGACCGTCAGATTCGGGACCTCGACGGGATCGCCGTCCTCGTCGATCGCGACGAACACCATGTAGCTCTCCGTCGTGAGTTCGGTCTCGCCGGTGCGGAGGTTCTCGCGGAACACCTTCACGCGCACCTTCACGCTCGTCCGGCCCGCGTCGTACACGTACGCCTCGACGAGCGCCGCGTCGCCCTGCGGGATCGGTCGCCGGAAGTTCGTCTGGTCCATGCGCGCGGTCACGACCTGATGGCCGGCGAATCGCATCGCACTCATCGCCCCGACCTCGTCCATCCACATCATCACGTTCCCCCCGTGAGCGGTCTCCAGGATGTTCGCGTCGTTCGGGTTCACGATGTGCCGGTTCCGGATGTGCGTGTCCATCAGCGTGGGCATACGTCGCGTTCTCCCGGCGGTCAGTTGAGGATGTCGAACCCGTCGCGAAACGACCGCGTCCCCGACTCGGCGCCTTCGCTGAGGGAACGCGATCGGTGTCGTCGTCGCGGAGATGCGACGCACGCACACTACGTAGCTAGCGTCTAACTATAACCCCTCGCCGCTCGGGACTGTACTTGGGGGACGGCGTCGCCCCGCGCACGGACGATTACGATGCAGCCCCATCGACCTGTCGCGGGGGAGCGACCACACACGGGATGCCCACCACGCAACGGACTCGCCCTCCGCGCCGCCCACCGCTGGCTCGTTCGGCCACCACTCGCCACCGCGCTCGCGGTCAGTTCTCCGTGCGACTCGACTCGAACAGCGCGTCGAAGACCGCGCGTTCGGCCTTCCTGATGTGCCCGTGGAGCGTCGGCGCCGCGACGTCCAGCGAGTCGGCAACCTCCTCGGCGGTGCTCTCGCGCGGCCACCGGAAGTAGCCCGCGTGGTACGCCGCCCGGAGCGACTGCCGCTGGCGGTCGGTCAACTCGCTCAACGGGCCGTCCGCTGGCGCCGTATCGTCCATCGACCGGTCGCGTTCGCGCCGCGCGGCCAGCTCGAGCGTCGGGTGCTCGCGGCGGATCAGGCCCGTGACGCTCCGGACGTCCGCGCCCGCCGGCAGTTCGACGGTCACGTACCCGGCGCCGTCCGTGGCGACTTCGCCCGTGACCGCTGCACCCGCGTCCGACACCGTATCAAAGAACGACGAGTCGGTCAGCCGCAGTTGCACGCGCTTCCGGTCGGCGGCGTCGCTCACGACCGACGCCGCCGCGACCCGCTCCACGCCCTCGGCAGCGGCCACGACCGCCTCAGGGGTCGCGTCCGCGACCGCGAAGTACAGCACCCACTCCGACCCGGCGGGCACGTACCCGTCGAGTTCGAGCGTGCACGCGAGCGCGTCCGAGAGCCTGGCGGGCACGGGTCCGGGGTCGTCGTGCCGGAACTCGAGTTCCACCGCTGACTCCGCGTTCAGGAGCTGCTGGCTCTTGACGGCGTGAATGACGAACCCGACGGTCCGTCCGAGGACGTCGAACCCGGCCTGCTCGCGCTCTGTGAACGCGTCGGCGTCCGCGGCGTACACCGAGAGGACGCCGTACACGGTGTCGTCGTAGTGGAGCGGGACCGCCGCGACCGAGCCGAACCCGCGCTCGGCCGCCGCGTCCTGCCACGGCTCGAACGCGCCGTCGTCGACGGTCCCGACCTGGACCGCTCCCGTGCGGACCGCTCGCCCACTGGGGCCGCAATCCGTTTCGCTGTCGTGGGCGGGCACCGTGATCGCGTCCAGGTAGCCGTCGTCGTCGCCCGCGGACGTCCGCGGGACGATGCGTTCGCCGTCGATCGACCGCTCGCCGACCCACGCGAACTCGTAGCGGTCGCTCGACGCCAGTTGCTCGCAGACGCGGCGCTCGACGGCGTCGCGATTCGCGGACGCAACGAGCTCTCGCGTCGTCTCCAGGAGCAGTTCGTTGATGTGGTCGAGGGTCTCGAGTTCGTCGCGTCGACGCTCCAGCGCGCGCTCGCGGTGCTCGCGGTCGGTTACGTCGCGGATGACGCCGACGCTCCCGCGGTACTCGCCGTCGGGCTCGGGGTAGAGCCGGTAGTTCGACTCGAGCGTCCGCGGCCCCGCTGGCGTCTGAACGTCGGCCTTAACGGTCCCGGTACTGGTGTCGCCCTCGACGACGCGCTCGCGGATGTCGTCCGCGAGCGCGATCTCGTCCTCGTTCGCGAACAACTCCTTCACGGGCGTTCCAAGGAGCTCTTGCTTGGTCGTCCCGAACATCCTCGCGAGCGCTTCGTTCACGAACGTAAAGCGGAGGTCGCCGTCGAGCGCGTATACGCCGTCGAGGACGGTCCCGATGATGTTGTTCGCTCGCGCCAGTTCGTCTGCTGGGGCGTCGCCGGACGCCACCCCCGGAGCCGGCTGCGCGAGGTCGGGCGAGCCGGCGGGACCGTCCTCTGCCGTCCCGCGCTCCTCGTCCGCGTCGGCGTCGGCGACGTCTTCGGGACGGTCGGCGCGCGTCCAGACGACGTCGTTCCCCTCCGTCGCCCGCAGCGTCACCGTCCGGGCGGCGTCGTCCTCCCCGTCGTTAGCGAGCAGTGGCCCCGTCCAGGAGCCGTCCTCGCGTGCGGCGGCGACGGGCGTCCGTTCGCCGCGCGCCAGCGCCTCGGGGTCCTCGACCGCGAGGACCGTCTCCCAGCGAGCGCCGGCGAGGTCCTCGACGGGCGTCCCGACCGCCGCCGCGAGTTCGTCCGCGACGGCGGCGAACTCCTCCCCGGTCTGCACGGCGAGCACGCCGGGGACGGCGTCGAGGACGTCCACGAGGTCGGTCGTCGTCTCCACCGAATCGGCCATACCCACCTATCAATACGCACTCAAATAAGTTCGACGTGCGAAGACGGGTATCGCCAGCGACGTCACTGCGGCCGCAGAGAGCGCGACGCAGTGAACGTATCGGCCTCCCAGTGACTACTCGAGCGCGTACTCCATCGCCTGCTGGAGGTCGGCCTTGAGGTCCTCGACGTGCTCGATGCCGACGCTCGCACGCACGAGGCCGTCGGTGAGGCCGGCCGCGATCCGCTCCTCGCGCGGGATGGCGGCGTGAGTCATCGGCGCGGGCTGTTCGATCAGGGACTCGACGCCGCCGAGGCTCTCGGCGAGCGTGAACACCTGCGTCGAGGAGACGAACTCGCTCGTCGCCTCCAGCGAGGCGTCGAGTTCGAAGGAGAGCATCCCGCCGAAGTCGTCCATCTGGCGCGCGGCGACGTCGTGGCCGGGGTGGCTCTCGAGGCCGGGATAGTAGACGGTGTCGACGCGGTCGTGGTCGTCGAGCCACGAAGCAAGGTCGCGCGCGTTCTCGCAGTGGCGGTCCATCCGCACCGGGAGCGACTTGGTGCCGCGGAGGACGAGGAAGCACTCGAACGGCCCGGGCGTCGCCCCCACCGAGTTCTGGTAGAACCCGAACTGCTCGTCGAGGTCGGGGTCGTCCGTGACGAGCGCGCCGCCGACGACGTCCGAGTGCCCGCCGAGGTACTTCGTCAGCGAGTGCGAGACGACGTCCGCGCCGTGCTCGAGCGGCCGCTGGAGGTACGGCGTCGCGAACGTGTTGTCGATCGCGCAGATGGCGTCGTAGTCGTGCGCGACGTCGCTCGCGGCCTCGACGTCCACGATACTCATCAGGGGATTCGTCGGCGTCTCCAGCCACAGCAACTCGGTGTTCTCCTGCATGGCGGCGTCGATCTCGTCGACGTCGGTCATGTCGACGAAACTGAACTCGACGTCGTACTTCTCGTACACCTGCGTGAAGATGCGGTGCGTGCCCCCGTAGACGTCCTCGCCCGTGACGACGTGGTCACCGGATTCGAGGAGGTTCAGGACCGTATTGATCGAGCCCATCCCCGAGGAGAAACAGCGGCCGTACTCGCCGCCCTCCAGACTGGCGAGGTTCGCCTCCAAATCGGTACGCGTGGGGTTCCCGGTGCGGGAGTACTCGTACCCGCGGTGCTCGCCGGGCGCGTCCTGCTCGTACGTCGAGTTAGCGTGGATCGGCGTCATCAGCGCGCCCGTCTCCGGGTCGGGCGCCTGGCCGGCGTGGATGCTCCGCGTCTCGAACCGGAACGCGTCGTCGTCGTCCATGCGAGAGGCGTCGCGCGCCCCGCAGGTACCTCTTGCGTTCCCCGAACCGCCAGCGGCGCCCCGCTCGTCGTTCAGGTCGCCGACTCGTCGTCGGGATGAAGCGCACTCGTAGCGGACTCGTCTTCGGCCGTACGCGACTCCGACCCCGCTCCACTCGTCGCGCCGTCCGGAGTCGGCGGCGCGTCGAGGAACCGCCGCGTCCCCCGCTTCACGAGACCGGGGAACCGCTCGGCGACCGCGAGACCGATGCGCGTCTTCCAGTCGGCGTAGACGACCGGCTTCGTCGACTCCAGCTTCCGCGCGAGCTTCCGCCCGACGTCGGCCGGGTCGTCCATCGTGGATTCGGGGTACCCGAGCTCGACGGCGCTTCGCGTCCGCGCGAGCGCGGGATGCATCACGGTGCACGTGACGGACTCGAGCTGGAGCTCGAGGCGGAGCGAGCGCGCGTACGCCTCCAGCGCACCCTTCGTCGCCCCGTACCCCGTGAGTCCGGGGTTCCCGACGCGCCCGACGCCCGAACTCACGAAGTGGATCTTGCCCTCGCCGCGCTCGCGCATGTGCGGGAGGACGGCGTGGACGAGCCGGAGCGGCCCGAATACGTTCACCTCGAACTCCTCGCGGGTGTCCGAGAGCGACCGGTCGCGGACCAGGCCGAACTCGAATATCGCGGCGTTGTTCACGAGCACGTCGATGCGTCCCCAGGCGTCCATGACGTCCGCGACGCTCGACTCGACGTCCTCGTCGCTCGTCACGTCGCACTCGTAGACGCGGAGTTGCTGGCCGTACTGGTCGGCGAACGCGTCGAGGTTCGACGTGTCGACGTCGAGCGCCGCGACCCGGTACCCGTCCTCGAGGAGCGTCGCGAGCATCCCGCGGCCGATGCCCTCGTTCGCGCCCGTGAGGACGACCACTCGGCCCGTCGTTGCTGCTTCCATGAGGGTCTCTACGGCCGGACGACGCATTATCTTGTTTATAATTCTCGCGGGGCGAGGTACAGAGCCCCGTGCACCCGTGAGTTTCTTGCCGGTCGCCCGTGGGCTTCGGACCGTGACCGACGACGCGACTCACGCCCCGATCTGCCGCCCGACACACCGTAGTCGCGCCGACGCGCTGGGCGGGACGGAGGTGCGGCGATGACCGTCGAGAGGTTGGACGACGCCGTCGACGGCTACCACGACGTCGCCGACCAACTCAGCCAGTATCTCCTCTCGCACGCGAGCGAAGCGTGCGAGCGCGAGCGAGCGGCGACCCGCGACCTCGACTCCCTCGAAGCGTTCGAACGCCTTGTGCTCGAGGTCCTCCCCGACTACCACGTCACCGCGAACTGCTACGTCCCCGCCGGCGACGGCCCGCACCCCGCCGTCGTCCTCTGCGGCGGCCATCACCCGTTCCCGAAGGCCGACGGCCAGAACTAGCTGACCGGCGTCGAACTCGCCCGTCACGGCGTCGTCGTCCTGATCGTCGACCCACCCGGGCAGGACGAACGCACCCAGTACCCCGGCAACGTGCAAACCTAGGATTCCGAGTCCAGCGACGACGGCGTCCACCCCGTCTTCCACGGGTCGGGCGTGTACGCGCACTCGCGAACCGGCCAGCAGGCGGCGTACGCCGGCGCGAACGTCGCGAGCTGGTTCGTCCACGAGGCCCGGTGCGCGCTAGATTACCTCGCCGCGCGACCGCGCGACGAGCGCGGACGCGGCCTTCGACCCGCGCCTCGACCCCCGCGACGTCCTCGACTGCGACCTCCCGCGCGTCTGCGACGCACTCGTCGACGCCGACATCCGAGTCGATGGAATCCTGAATGCCGACGAATGAGTTCCTCTACGGCGTCCGAAGTGCGACGACTGAAGCCGTCGAGTTCGTTCGTGTGTCCGGCGGTCTGACGACGACCCTTCCCTCACCCATAACGATGGACGCATCGCCGACGAACGCCTCAGAGCCAGCGCCGAGCGCGACGACTGTCTCGTTGACGCGGACGAGTTCGAACGCGGCGTCGGTTGTCGCGTTCGTCTCGGCCATCTCGATGTGAGCTTGCATCGCGGACGAGAACTCGTCCGCTTCGCCTGGGTCGTCCCATCGAGTCACCCACACCCGGTTCGTCTCGGAACCGTTCCCGTATTTCACGACCGTGTCGTTACCCCAGCCGGTTGCAGCACGGTCTGCGCGCTCGTCGGATAGGTACGCTGTCAGGACTGCGTACGTCCAGAGCTCTCCCTGTCGGCGCAATCCAGTCGGCAGTCCCGCATTCGTAACCGTCCACTCGTCGGTTGCTCTGGGGGAGACCGACAGGGGACGCGCGGGTTCGGTTCCCGGATCGAGTCGGTGCCGGATCTGTTCCGTCGTCGTCGGTGGGCTCTCGTAGACAGCCGTAAGCTCCTCTGGCGAATCGATTCTGTCATCGATGTACCGGGCACCGACGCAATACGGACTGAGGTCGAGCTTCGTCGCTGGAGCGCCGGCGTCGTACGCCGCACAGGCTGACGCCTGCTGATTCCTGACCCCTTCGTACTGCGCCGCGTACTGCTGGGTCAGGTACACGGCTGCACCCTCTGTAACTGTTTGGCCGGCACCCGCCGACGATTCCACACCGACTCGTCTGACCGCCGCGTACGACTCGAGTTGGAACTGAATCGAGTGTACGTACTCGTGAACGAGCAGACTTCGAACGTCGCGTTGGCTCGATGCCTCCGTAACAGTAACTTCGATCACTCCATTCCGTTTCGCTCGTCCTCTCGTCGGCGACGCTTGCTCCCGCGTCGCGTTAGATACGCCTAGGACACGCGCGAACCGATCTGGCGTCGCACGCACTGGTCCGAGCGACTCTTCCCGACTCACCAAGATGGAGGGCCTGGTGGCCTCCACCGACAGGAGCGCTCTGACGTTACTGAATAGTTCACCTTCATTGACCCCGAGCGGTCCATCATCTCCCGGCTCGTGCTCCGTCGTTTCCGTACCCACTCCCCCGGTCGTAGTCGTATCCACACCGTCTGTCGTGGCAGTATCTACTTCCGAATATCCCTCGGTCGTCCTTTCGGATTCGACTGTCACTCGCTCCGTATCTTGCACTGGCCCCGTACAGCCAGCTATCACGACGAGGACCAAGACACTGAGAATTCCGAACTGATTCATCGACAGGTATTCTCAGCAGCCGAACCTCTCACAGGGGTCCCACCATGGCGTGCAAGCAGAGTTGAAGCTACAATCCTTTCCACAGCCACTCCTAATGGTGACGGTACAGGCCGGGCAGTAAACCCTTTTGGTCACACAGGTTCCGCTGTCAGGACCAGTGATTCCAGCGGCACAGATGTCTATGACGCAACCCTGGATCCGGGCCTCCTGCGTTCCGATTCTCTCCGTCTGGACGTCCTTCTCGCGCTGGGATTCTACCATCGTGGACACCTGTTCTTCATCCGAGATGAACCGGTACTCCGTCTGATGCTTTTTTACACCGTCTTGCACTTGAATGGTCGCTTGTGCTTTAAGCGGTTGTTCGATGAAGTATGTGTTGTCCTTTTCAGGCACGACAACGAGCTCTCCTCTTCGATCTTCATTTGTCAAGGTTACCTGAATCGGGGTCACGAATCCTCCCCCAGAGAATCGTTTCGTGACGACCACGCCTTGTCTGCCTTCGAACGCGTCTAGCGACTTCCGATTTGCCGCCACCCACTCCTCGTTAGTGAGAGAATGTACGTCGACGTCGAATTCCTCGAGGGTATCCTCTCGCTGAAGATGGGATAGGACGCCGGAAGCATGATCCCGGATGTAATCTGCCAGGTTGGGTGCCGATTCGACGTCCTCGCTCGAACCGGCGCTCACCGCTATGCTACTTGCCGCGATGACACCGGCGCTGGCAGCACTTGATTTCAAGAGCGACCTTCGCGAAGCATTCACCGTGCCATCTTTCTTATTCGACATCAATTGAAAAAACTATTAGTATATTTAAGTTTTAATATTTATAAAATTGTGTATTTTTCTCTCGTTGCATAATATTTCTAGGAAATGGGGCGGCTTAACTACGGTCCTATGACTTGAGGTCGGTTGACCACCACCCAGATCGGGTCGTCTTTATGGCCTGGGACCAATCCACTGACGATGGGCAATGCAGACCTGCGCGACCTCGCGACCATCGAGGAGGTCCCCTGGGAGTCCGTGGACCCGGGCGTGGTGGCGGTGGACGCGCACAACTGGCTGTACCGGTACCTGACAACGACGGTGCGGTTCACGAACGAGTCCGTGTACACGACCGCGGCCGGCGACGAGGTCGCGAACTTGATCGGGATCGTGCAGGGCCTCCCGAAGTTCTTCGAGCACGACCTGACGCCCGTGTTCGTGTTCGACGGCGGCCCGTCGGAGCTGAAGGCGGACGAGATCGCCCAGCGCCGCGAGGCACGCGAGGAGCTCGAGGACCAACTTGAGGACGCTCGCGAGGAAGGTGACGTCGCGGAGATCGCGCGCCTGGACTCGGCGACGCAGCGGCTCACGGACGTCATCCAGGAGACGAGCCGAGAGCTCCTCTCCCTGCTCGACGTCCCCGTGGTCGAAGCGCCCGCGGAGGGCGAGGCGCAGGCCGCGCACATGGCGGCTCGCGGGGACGCGGACTACGTCGGGACCGAGGACTACGACGCGCTCCTGTTCGGCGCGCCCGTGACGCTCCGCCAGCTCACGAGCAAGGGAAACCCCGAACGCATGAGCCTCCAGCGGACGCTCGACGACCTCGGGCTGACGCGCGAACAGCTCGTCGACGTCGCCATCCTCTGCGGGACCGACTTCAACGACGGCGTCCGCGGGTACGGCCCGAAGACCGCGCTGTCGGCCGTCCGCGAGCACGGCGACCTCTGGACAGTCATGGAGGCCGAGGACGTCGTCGTCGAGAACGCAGACCTCGTCCGCGAGCTGTTCTTCGACCCGAACGTCACCGACGACTACGCGTTCGACGCGACGATCACGCCCGACGTCGAGGCCGCGAAGGCGTACGTCACCGACGAGTGGGAGGTGCCCGCCGACGAGGTCGCACGCGGGTTCGAACGCATCGACGACGGCCTCACGCAGACCGGGCTCGACGACTGGACCTGAGGACCCCAGACCCGCGGTGGGGGCTCGCGCTCGAACCCGCGGTGGCGTCGGTTCGACGGCGGGTCCGAGGCACGCGTTTTCAAGTCACCGGAGCGAGACGACGGGAACATGGAGACTCTGCACGAGCGCGTTCGCGTCCAGTGGACGGTTCGCGCCGTCCTCGCCGCCGCCGTCCTCGCGGGCATCGCGTACGGCGCGACGGTACTGCTCGACGTCTCGCCGGCGACCGCCGTCGTCGCCGGCGTGTTCGTCGTCGTCGTCGCCGTCGGCGCGGTCCACGCCGTCCTGCTGTACGCTCGCTGGCGATTCGACCTGGAATCCGACGCGCTCTACCTCGAACGGGGCGTGTTCACGCACGTCGAGACCGCGGTACCGTACGTCCGCGTCCAGCACGTCGACACGCAACGCACGCCGCTGGATCGCCTGCTCGGCATCTCGCGCGTCGTCGTCTACACCGCCGGGTCGCGCGGCGCGGACGTCACCGTCCCGGGACTGACCGTCGACCGCGCGCGCTCGCTCCGAAACGAACTCCGCGAACTCGCCGTGGACGCGGAACCCGACGACGCCGTCTAGCATGACGATGGAACGCCTCCATCCGCTGTCCGCGGTCCTCCGCGTGGCGTCGTACGGCGCGAACGGCTTCGCCATCCCGGCGGTGCTGTCGCTCGTCGCTGGAGGGTTCGTCGAGGCCCGCGTCGGGGTCGGCGGCGGCGACCTCTTCGCCGTCCTCGCACCGGCCGGCCTCGTCGCTGGAGCGACGTTCGGCTACCTCTCCTACCGCCGGTTCGCGTACGAACTCACGCCGGACACGTTCGACGTCGCGTCCGGCGTCGTCGGCCGCACCGAACGCGAGATCCCGATCCGCCGCATCCAGAACGTCGACATCCAGCAGAACCTCGTCCACCAGCTGTTCGACGTCGCCGTCATCCGCATCGAGACCGCCGGCGGTGGCGGGACCGAGGCGACGCTGTCGGTCGTCGGCCTCGACGAGGCGCACGCGCTCCAGCGCGGCATCCGCGAACGCCGGGCGCGACTCCGCGCGTCCGACGACGGAGACGGCGACTCGACGACCGAAGGTGCGTCGGTCGCCGACGATGCGAGCGCCGCGGGCGACGTCGCGGGTGCGAGCGGTGCGACGGTCGCCGACGACGCGACCGCTATCGACGACGGAGCGGCCGCCACGCGAGCGAAGGACGAGGAGCGGTGGGATGGGGACCCGGACACCTGGGAGGGGGATTCGGACACCTGGGACGAGGACGCGGCTCCCGGCCGAGAGGGCGCCGAGGACTGGTCGGACGAGCGCGGCGAGTGGACGGCGGAGTCATACGAGCCGCTGCTCTCGCTGCGCGTAACCGACTTGCTCGTGCTCGCCGCGACGAACTTCCAGCTCGGCTCGCTCCTGTTCGTGCTCGTCGGGTTCCCGCTCGCGGGCGACCTCGCGACGAACGTCCTCCTCGCCGTGGCCGAACCCCTCGGCGGCCCCGAGAGCATCGACCCGAGTGCGATGACGGTCGACCAGTACGTCGTCCTCGGCGGGACCGCCGGCCCGCTCGTCCTCGTCGCCGGGTACGTCCTCAGCGCCGTCCGGGCTGTGCTCGAGTACTACGAGTTCGAACTCGGCCGCCGCGGGAACGACCTCGTGTACGAGCGCGGGCTCTTCCAGCGGTACTCCGGGTCGATCCCCACGGACAAGATTCAGACGCTCACGGTTCGCGAGACCGCGCCGATGCGGTGGCTCGGGTTCGCCGCGCTCGACGTGGAGACCGCCGGATACGGGAGCGGGTCCGGCGGCGGCGGCGGAACGCAGGCCGCGGTTCCCGTCGCCGTTCGCGCTCGCGTCACCACGCTCGCGCACGACCTCTTCGAGTACGACGACGTCGCCCTGGAACGGCCGCCCAAGCGCGCCCGCCAGCGGTACGCCGTCCGGTACGCGCTCGTCGTCCTCGCCGTCCTCGCGATCGCATACGGTGCGTCGGCGCTCCTCTCGGGGTTCACGCTCTGGTACGTCCCCGCCGTCGCGCTACTCGTCGTTCCCGTGGCCGCGCACCTGAAGTGGGTGCACCGCGGGTACGCGCTCACGGACGACCACGTCGTCGTCCGCACCGGGTTCTGGCGGCGACGCACGCACGTCGTCCCCTACTATCGACTGCAGACCATCGTCGGCGAGGCGACCGTGTTCCAGCGCCGCCGCGACCTCGCGTCGCTCGTCGCGGACACCGCCAGTTCCGCGACGCTCGCCCGGTCCGCGCCGACCGCGCACGACCTCGACGCGGACGACGTCAGCCGCCTCCAGCGCGACCTCCGCGACCGACTGCAGGCGCACCTCCGCGGCGACCGCCGACCGGTCGACACGGACGCGAGCGCGGACTCGAACGCGGACGCCTGATCCCTCGCCCGGTGGGGTTCCCGGAGGACGGCAGGATGGATCGTGCCGAGATGGATCGTGCCGAGATGGATCGTGCCGAATCAGTTACTGATTAGTCGAGGGAGCGTGGTACTCGATGCATGAATCGACGCAGTCTCCTCGCTGGGGTGGGCCTGTGCTCGCTCGCCGGTTGCCTCCGACTCGACCAGGCGTCGGGCACCTCGACCCGAGCGACGACCGCACGAACCGAGCGCGAATCGAGCACCGAGACCGTCGATGGCGACGCGGAGACGACCGAGACGGACTCGACGGAGGACGCGGAGCCGACCGAATCGAGCGATGCGATCTCGCTCGAACTGACGTGGCGGTTCTCGAACCAGTACGTCTCTCATCTCGCCGAGACCGACGACGCGTTCTACACCGTGCGCTCCGGAGGGGTCGAGAAGCGAGCGGTCGACGGGCGGCGACGCTGGCAGAAGACGGAGCTCTCGGAGTCGCGGCACGGTGGAAGCGTCGTCGCAGATGGCGACATCGCCGTGGTCGCACTCGAGCCATCGACGGAGTCGGAGGGCGTCCGCGTTATCGTGCTCGACGACGCCACCGGGGACGTCCGCTTCGAGCACGCCGCGCCGTCCGACGGCGACCACTACAGCGTCGGCTCGGTCGTGCTGACCGACGAGGTCGTCGTCGTCGCTACGCAGGGAAGCGGCTCGGGCGACGACCAGCGACCGCGCGTCACCGCGATCGATCGCGAGACCGGCGACGTCAACTGGCACGTCGACTTCGACGACGGGTTCGTCAGCGGACTCCTCCCGTACGAGAACCACCTGTTCGTCACCGTCACCGACCACGTCCTCGACGTCGACCTCGCCACCGGGACGACGAACCAGCGACACGACGTCTTCTGGGGGTTCTCCGAGCCGACGGTCGCCGACGGCACCGTCTACGGCGGGAAGGGCCCGTTCGAAGCGCGAACGCTCCCCGAGTTCGTCGAGGAGTGGAGCCACGAGCCTCTCGCGGACGTCAGCTCGCAGACGTCGCCGCTCGTCGCCGAGGGAACCGTCGTCTTCGGCACTGACGCCGGCCACGTCGTCTCGCTGAACCGGACCGATGGCGAGGCTCGCTGGCAGGACCGAGTGAACGGCAAGGTCGTCGGCGTCGAGCGCGTCCGGGACGCCGTCTGGGTGCTCGACGAAGCGGGGTACGCGTACGCGTTCGACCTCGACGACGGCACCCGGCTCTACGAGGAGCGCTTCGACGACGAACGACGGAGGATCGCAGCGATCGACGACGTGGTCGTCCTCGGGAACGAAGCGTACCGCGTCGAGCGCACCGCGGAGAACTGAGCGCGTCGATGGAATCGGAGGGGCCCGACGGCGTCGACCGACTGACTGGTTCAGCGTTCGCGGGCGAGGCGGACGCCGACGCCCCAGAGGTGCGCGGCGAGGACGACGCCGTACGCGACGACGAGGGACGCGATGACGGGCCCTGCGCGGTCGACCTGGACGGCGACGTTGGCGAACGCCGCCGTCAGTACGAGTGCGACGGTGCCGGCCATCCAGCGCGCGAAGTACGCGGCGTGACTGGCGACGGGGGCGATGCCGCGGGCGCCGAACGCGGCGCGGAACCCGTCGTCGGCGTAGCGGGCGAGCGCGATCGGGACGAGGAAGACGGCGAGCAGGAAGACGGCGAGGACGACGGTCGATCCGGCGTAGAGCACGAGCGAGTCGGAGAAGCCGACGTCGACCGCACCAGCGCGTTCGCTGGCGCCGTAGACGGTGACGAGGAGCGCGAGGACCGGCGGGAGCAAGTAGGTGGCGACGATCACGCTCCCCAGGATGCCTTGCGTGAGGAGTCCGACGGGGTCGGTCCGGATCGGTGGCGTCGCGTCCTCGCGCGAACTCGCGGCGAGGACGCGCACGAGGTACCCGAGGTAGGGAACGAGCGGCGCGACCGGGATCACGAACGAGACCATGACCAGTATCCACCCGACGACGACCGGCCACTCGCGGTCCTTGCCGGCGATCGGATACTCGAAGACGCCGAACCGATTGGGGCGCATCGTCACCCCCGTCGCCTCCCTCCCACGTATGCCCTCCGGTCGCGCACTCGCGACCGTTCCCTCGGTCCCGACGACTTGGCGAGCGATACGGCGCGCACACCGGCGAACGGTCTCGCAGTGTGATGGTCCGTGACTTCGCTTCCGTCCGGCGAATCCTCTCGAGGTTATAGGAGCCTATTACGGAACAACGTACACCCTATGCTTATAATCTATGCATAGTAAACATATACTGAGAGGTGTGAGAATATGACACAGCAAGACCGCGACGACGTCTCACGGCGTAAGTTCGTTGCGACGGCATCGGTCGCTGGCGCATTCGGGCTCGCCGGCTGCATGGGGAACGACGAAGGCACCGCAACCGACGGCGACGGCGGCGACGGTGGCGACGGTACCGACGGTACCGACAGCGACGGCGGCGACGGCGGCGACGGTGGCTCTGGAAACGAGCTCAACGTCCTCCACGGATGGACGGGGAGCGACGGCTCCAGGGCAGCCGAAGCGCTCGTCTCCACGTTCGAGGAGAAGCACCCGGACGTCCCGATGAACGTCGAACCCATCGGAGGGGGCGGGAACCAGAACCTCGACACCGTCGTCGCGAACCGACTCCAGGCGGGCAACCCGCCGAGCGCGTTCGCGAACTGGCCCGGCCCGAACCTCCAGAAGTACGAGGGCGTCCTCGGCGACGTCGGCGACGTCTGGGAGGAGAACGACTTCGCCGACGTCCACATCGAGGAAGCGGAGTCGCTCCACCAGATGGGAGGCACGTTCCGTGCCGTCCCGCTGGGCTCCCACCAGCTGAACTGCCTGTTCTACAACGTGTCCGTCGTCGAAGAAGCGGGCGTCGACCCAGACAGCCTCACCGACGTCTCCTCGCTGCTCTCCGCACTCGAGACCGTCGGCAGCGAGACGGACGCGGTCCCGATGACCCAGGCCATGAGCGGTACGTGGACGATCACGCAGCTCTGGGCGCAGGTCATGCTCGGTCAGGAGGGCTACCAGCCGTACATGGACTTCATCGAGGGCAACGGCTCCGAGAGCGCCGTTCGCTCCTCGTTCGAGACCGTCGCCGAGATCCACGAGAACCACATCTCGGACGACGCGTCCTCGCTCAACCTGACGACGTCCATGGAGAACATCGTCAACGGCGACGCCGCGTTCATCCACCAGGGGAACTGGGCCGCCGGCGCGTTCCGCGGCGCGGAGGACTTCGAGTACGACTCCGAGTGGGGGTACGTGCCGTTCCCCGGCACCGGGAACATGTACACGCTGCACTTCGACTCGATGCTCTACCCGAGCGACAACCCCTCGCCGGAGAACTCCAAGACCTGGATGGCGTACGTCGGCTCCGAGGACGCCCAGATCGCGTACAACCAGTACAAGGGGTCAATCCCGACGCGAACCGACGTCAGCATGGACGCGTTCGGTCCCTACCTGCAGGAGGCGGCCGAGCAATTCGCGAACGCCGAACACCGTCCGCCGACGCTCCAGCACGGCCTCGCGGTCCCCGCCAGCACGATGACGTCGCTCAACGACGTCATCTCGCAGAACTTCACGGGACCGTACGACGTCGACGGTGCGACCTCCGGGTTCATGGACGCAGTGTAGTCGCCGGATGACACCATAAATGACCGACATTCTTTCCGCGTTGCGACGAGCACTCACCGAGTCAGACGACGAGCGAGAGCCACGCACGGACGGCGGCGTCACCGCGGGCGGCGACCAGGGGCGCTCGGTCGGCCCCGTGACGCGCATCAAGGACCGATTCGAGGGACGCTTCGGGAGCGACTTCCTCGAATCCGCGCCGTTCTGGCTCCCGCCGTTCCTCCTGATGGCGCTGTTCGTGTACGGCGCCATCCTCTGGAACTTCTTCCTCTCGCTGACCGACTACAGCGGGTTCGGCGGCGCCGACTACTCCCAGCTGGACTTCGAGATGTACACGCGAGCGTTCGGGGACCCGAACGTCTGGAACGCCGTGACGAACACGTTCCTCCTCGTCGTCGGCTTCACGGTCGGCACGCTCGCGATCGGGCTCGTACTCGCGATCCTCATCGATCGCGGGATCCGGTTCGAGAACGCGTTCCGCACGATCTACTTGCTCCCGATGAGCCTCTCGTTCGTCGTCACCGCCCAGTTCTGGCTGTGGATGTACAACTACAACGAGGGGATCATGAACCAGTTCTTCGGGCTGTTCGGACTCGGCCCGTTCTCCTACCTCGGGAATCAATCGATCGCACTCTGGGCGGTCGTGTTCGCGCTCATCTGGCAGTTCTCGGGGTACGCGATGGTCGTCTACCTCGCCGGCCTCCGCGCGATCCCCGACGAGATGTACGAGGCCGCGAAGACCGACGGCGCCTCGACGTTCCGGATGTACTGGCGGATCATCATCCCCCAGTTGAAGGGTGCGACGATCAGCGCCGCCGTCATCCTGATGGTGTTCGCGCTGAAGGCGTTCGACTTCCTCTACTCGCTCGTCTCGGGCTACCGGCCGCCGACGGGCACGGACATCCTCTCGACGCTGATGGTACGGACCGCCTACTCGAACACCGAGTGGGCGTACGGTGCCGCGATCGCGATCATCCTGTTCGTGCTCGCGCTCGGCATCATCGGCCCGTACCTCGTCTACGAGTTCCGGAGGGACAACCTATGACAGAGATCGATCCGACGGACGACACCAGCGAGACCACGAAGACGGACGACGCGACGACGGCCGCGCAGGCCGACGGCGGGGATATCGACGCGCGCACGGACGGCGGGACGACCGCGGACGCCGATCCCGCGCCGGGCGTGACCGAGGACGCCCGCGGAGGACGCTTCCAGGTTGACCCCTCGCGCGTCGTCCTCTACGCCGTCCTCCTGCTCGTGACGGCGTTCTACCTGACGCCGCTGGAGTCCGGCGTCGTCACGTCGTTCAAGACGAACACCGCGGTGACGCAGACGTTCCCGTTCGCGCCACCGCTCGGCGACGGCTTCACGACAGATAAGTGGGCGACAGCGTTCGACATGCTCGGACGCGGCCTGCTCAACAGCGCGCTGTACGCCATCCCGGCGACGCTCCTCTCCGGCTTCCTCGGGAGCATCGCCGCGTACGGCCTCACGCAAGCGACCTGGAAGCGCCGGTACAAGGCGATCTTCCTGGCGCTGTTCGTCGCCGGCGTGTTCATCCCCTACCAGGCGGTGCTCGTCCCGCTCACGGAGTTCTGGACGAACGTCGTCAACCTCAACGACTTGCTCGGCTTCCTCTGGTCGTCGGGCATCCCCGAGTCGTACGCGAACCTGATCGAGCTCTCGCTCACGCACGTCGCGTACGGGATCCCCGTCTGTACCGTGCTGTTCCGGTCGTACTACAAGAACATGAGCGAGGAGATGATCGAGTCCGCGCGCCTCGACGGCGCCACGCTCCGGCGCGTCTACCGGCGGATCGTGCTGCCGCTGTCGACGCCGATGTTCGCGGTCGTCCTCATCTACCAGTTCACGCAGATCTGGAACGACCTCCTGTTCGCGCTCATCCTCGTCTCCTCGGCGACGAGCGAGGCCGCACCCGCGACGCTCGTGCTCGCGGGCCTCGGCGTCGACCTGTCGGGGACGAACTTCGGCCTCCAGATGGCCGGCGCGCTACTGACCGCACTCCCGACGATCGCGGTCTACGTCATGTTCAGCGAGGAGTTCTCCGAGGGGGTGGCGACGTGACCGAACGACCGAAGACGCCGCGGACCGACTGTACGGACGATCGAACACGGACGGTGAATCCATGACAGAACTCGAACTCGACTCGGTGACGAAGGTGTTCCAGGACGGCGACGACCACATCGTCGCCGTCGACGACGTATCGCTCACGCTCGGCGACGAGGAGTTCCTCGTCGTCGTCGGCCCATCCGGCTGCGGGAAGTCGACGACGCTCCGGATGGTCGCCGGCCTCGAGACGGTGACAAGCGGCGAGATACGGCTCGGCGGGCGGGTGATGAACGACGTGAAGTCCCAGCATCGGGACATCGCGATGGTGTTCCAGTCGTACGCGCTATACCCGCACATGACCGTACGCGGTAACATGGCGTTCGGGCTCGAGGAGTCCACGGACCTCCCGAAATCGGAGATCCAGTCCCGCGTCGAGGAGGCAGCGTCGATGATGGGCATCGAGGACCTCCTCGACCGACGGCCGCGCGAACTATCTGGCGGCCAACAGCAGCGCGTCGCCCTGGGTCGCGCGATCGTCCGCGACCCCGAGGTGTTCCTGATGGACGAACCGCTGTCGAACCTCGACGCGAAGCTGCGCTCGCAGATGCGGACGGAACTCCAGCGGATCCAGGAGGACCTCGGCGTGACGACGATGTACGTCACGCACGACCAGACCGAAGCGATGACGATGGGCGACCGGATCGCCATCCTCAACGACGGCGAACTCCAGCAGATCGCCACGCCCCTGGAGTGCTATCACGAGCCCGCGAACCGGTTCGTCGCGGGGTTCGTCGGCGAACCCTCGATGAACTTCTTCGAGATGACCGTGACCGACGGCCGCCTCGAGAGCGAGGCGTTCAGTTACCCGCTCGGCGCCGACCTTCGCGAGTCGATCGGGGACGCGAGCGAGGTCGTCCTCGGCGTCAGGCCTGAAGCGGTCGAACTCGTCTCGGACGCCACGGGCGCGCACGACTTCGAGACCGTCGTCGACGTCATCGAGCCGATGGGGAACGAGAACACGCTGTACCTGGACTTCGAGGGGTCCGACGAGACGCTCGTCGCGACCACCAGCGGGATGCGACGGATCGCGGAAGGCGACAAGGCGGTCGCTCGCATCAGCGAAGACTCGATCCACCTGTTCGACGGCCGGACGGGCGAGGCCCTCCACAACCGACCGATCGCGGGCGAAGAACCCGCGGACGTCGCGACCGACTGACTCGCCGATCCGTCCGGCGTCTTCGCCTCCGAGTCCGCTCCTCTGTCGTTCGGGTTCGCGCACCGAACGCCGACCACGCGACGGCGTGCGAAGCCGGCACAGGCGGCCGCCGTTCCGTGGGGCTTAAGTAACAGACCAGAGTATCCGTGAGTGCAATCGATGTAGGGGCGTCGGCCCCGAGTCCGCACAGGGCGACGATAGACAGCGAGTCGTGGTAGCCTAGCCTGGCCCAAGGCGCAGGGTTGCTAACTCTGTGGCGTAAGCCTCCGGGGTTCAAATCCCCGCCACGACGTCGGATTCCATGCCGCACCAGGCCGGCCGTGGAACCACAACCGAGAGTGCATCAGCACTCCATACACGCAACACATGAGCGAAGAACAACCACAGGGCGACACCGAGGACGACGAAGACCTTCGTTACTTCGTCCGAATCGGCCAGACAGACCTCGACGGGACGAAGTCCGTCGAGCGGTCGCTCATCGAGATGAACGGCATCGGGCGACGCACGGCGAGAATCATCGCCCACGAGGCTGACGTCGACCGGACGGCCACCTTCGGCCGCCTGGAAGACGATGAGATCGACGCCGTCGTCGAAATCGTAGAGAACTACGCCGAGGAAGTCCCCGACTGGCTCAACAACCGCCAGACGGCCTTCTACTCCGGCGAGACCACGCACGAGGTCGGGAACGACCTCAACATGGCTCGCCGCCACGACATCAACCGCCTCAAGATGATCGAGGCGTACCGTGGCGTCCGCCACAAGCGCGGACAGAAGGTCCGCGGCCAGCGGACGAAGTCCACCGGTCGTACCGAGGGGACCATCGGCGTCAACGTCGAAGAGATTCGCGAAGAACAGGCCGAGGAAGAGGCCGCAGCCGAGGGTGAGGACGAATAATGGCAACCGGAAAGAACACCAAAGCCTACGAGACGCCGAACCACCCGTGGCAGGGCGAACGCATCGCCGAGGAACACGGCCTTCTCGACACGTACGGCCTGAAGAACAAGGAGGAACTCTGGCGCGTGCAGTCCCAGCTGCGGTCGTTCCGCCGGGAAGCACGTGACCTGCTCGGGTCCGCACAGACTGCGGAAGCGGCCGAGGAGGCCGGACAGGAGTTCCTCGCGCGACTGAAGCGCATCGGCGTGCTCGACGAGGGCGACGAACTCGACGACATCCTGAGTCTCGAGATCAACGACCTCCTCGAACGCCGCCTGCAGACGGTCGCGTACCGCAAGGGCCTCGCGAACACCACCCAGCAGGCACGACAGTTCATCGTGCACGGGCACGTCACGGTCGACGGTGCCCGCGTCACGCGACCGTCGTACACGGTCGCCGTCGACGAGGAGGACGCCGTCGAGTTCGACGAGACGAGCGAGCTCGCGGACGAACTCCACCCCGAACGCGCGGAGGGTCAGTAACATGGCAGAACAGGAAGACGACAAGTGGGGGATCGCCCACGTGCACGCATCGTACAACAACACGGTGATGACCGTGACGGACCTCACGGGTGCCGAGACCATCGCGAAGTCCTCTGGCGGGACTGCCGTCAAGCAGAACCGCGACGAGGCGTCGCCGTACGCGGCGATGCAGATGGTCGAGAGTCTCGCCGACGAGATCCGAGCGTCCGGCATCGAGGGTCTCCACGTCCGCGTTCGCGGACCTGGCGGCAACCTCCAGAAGTCCCCGGGCCCGGGTGCGCAGGCCGCGATTCGCGCGCTCGCTCGCGAGGACTTCGAGATCGGTCGCATCGAGGACGTGACTCCCATCCCGCACGACGGTTCCCGTGCCCCCAAGGGCAAGGGCGGATTCTGACAAGCATGGACGAGGAATACGACGTCGAGTTCATCGAACACGAGGACCGCGCTGCGAAGTTCCTCGTACGGGGCGTCACGCCCGCGTTCGCCAACGGTATCCGTCGCGCGATGATCGCGGACGTGCCGACGCTGGCGATCGACGAGGTGCGCTTCATCGAGAACTCGTCGGTGATGTTCGACGAGCAGATCGCGCTGCGGCTCGGACTCGTTCCGCTGTCGACGCCGCCGAACGAGTTCGACGAGGACGACGTCGTGACGCTCTCGCTGGACGTCTCGGGTCCGGGGACCGCGTACTCGGGCGACATCCGGTCGTCCGACGAGATGGTCCAGCCGGCCGAGGCGAACGTCCCGATAATCGAACTCAAGGACGGCCAGCGCCTCGAGCTCGAGGCGGACGCCGTCCTCTCGGACGGGAAGGACCACGCGAAGCACCAGGGCGGCGTGTCCGTGGGGTACCGGAACCTCCAGCGCGTCGAGCCCGTCGGTGACCGTGGCGAGTTCGAGGACGCCGATCCCGAGATCTATCGGGGCGTCATCGAGGACGACGGCGAGCTGGTCGACACCGCCGAGTTCGACCACGACATCACGAACCGATACCCCGACCGGGAGGTCGAGGTGACGGACGTCGAGAACGCGTTCGTCTTCAGCGTGGAGACGGACGGCTCGATGTCCGTCGAGGAGCTGTTCGCGCGCGCCGTCGAGTCGCTCGACGTGCGCGCCGCCGAACTCGAAGACGCGGTATCGCTCTAAGGAACTATGACCCCTTCCAATCACACCCTGACGGTCGCACGAAACGCCGGTCGACGCGCGTCGACTGGCACCCGGAGTGACGACGCCGAACGCGGCGCCGTCGCCCGTTCGTGTGCCGTAATCGAAAGTGGTTTGAAGGGGGGCACGGAACTAGCAGGTGCCTACGAGGGCACGCGCAGGGATAGCCAAGTCAGGCCAACGGCGCAGCGTTCAGGGCGCTGTCCTGTAGAGGTCCGCAGGTTCAAATCCTGCTCCCTGCATCCGTTCTTCTCACATTCAGGAGGAAAGTCATGAGTAAGACGAATCCGAGGCTCAGCAGTCTCATCGCCGAGCTGAAGTCGGTGTCGCGGACAGATGACGCCGACGTTTGGAGCGACGTCGCCGAGCGCCTAGAGAAACCCCGCCGCACGCACGCGGAGGTCAATCTCGGGCGTATCGAGCGGTATGCGCAGGAAGACGAGACCGTCGTCGTCCCCGGGAAGGTCCTGGGGAGCGGCGCTCTCCAGAAGTCGGTCACCGTTGCAGCGGTCGACTTCTCGTCGTCCGCCGAGACGAAGATCGAGCAGGTAGGCGAGACGCTCCAACTGGAACAGGCTATCGAACAGAACCCCGAAGGCAGCAACGTGCGGGTGATCCGATGAACACGTCCGAGTTCGACGCGGACGTCGTCGTCGACGCCCGCGACTGCATCCTGGGGCGGGTCGCGTCGCAGGTCGCCGAGCGGTCGCTCGACGGCGAGTCGATCGCGGTCGTGAACGCTGAGGACGCCGTCATCACCGGCAGCGAGGACGACATCATGTCGACGTACCGCCAGCGTGCCGCGATCGGTTCCGATCAGGGACCGGCGACGATCAAGCGCCCGGACCGCATCTTCAAGCGGTCGATCCGCGGGATGCTCCCGCACAAGTCCGACCGTGGCCGCGAGGCGTTCTCGAACGTCCGCGTCTACGTCGGCAACCCGTTCGACGACGACGAAGGCGACGTCCTCGAGGGGACGTCGCTGGACCGCCTGTCGAACATCAAGTTCCTCCAGCTGTCGGAGGTCTCAGAGCAACTGGGTGCTAACGTCACATGGTAACGAACACGTCCGGAAAGAAGAAGACCGCTATCGCGCGAGCGACCGTCTCCGAGGGAGAGGGTCGCGTCCGAATCAACGCAAAGCCCGTCGAGCTGGTGGAGCCGGAGATGGCTCGCCTGAAGATGCTGGAGCCGTTCCGCATCGTCGACGGCGTGCGCGACGACGTCGACATCGACGTGTCCGTGCAAGGCGGCGGGTTCGCCGGGCAGGCTGACGCCGTCCGCACCGCGATCGCGCGAGGTATCGTGCAGCACAGCGGCGACGCGGAGCTCCGGGACGCGTACCGGGAGTTCGACCGGTCGCTGCTCGTGAACGACGTGCGCCAGTCCGAACCCAAGAAGTGGGGCGGACCGGGTGCGCGTGCACGCTACCAGAAGTCCTACCGCTAAGGTGATCGAGTCATGATGGTACCAGTCCGGTGTTTCACGTGCGGTAACGTCGTGGGTGAGCACTGGGAGGAGTTCAAGGCGCGGTCTCGCGAGGGCGACGAGGACCCGGAGAAGGTCCTCGACGAACTGGGCGTCGACCGGTATTGCTGCCGGCGGATGCTCGTGTCGCACAAGGACCTCGTGGACATCGTCTCCCCCTACCAGTGATGCCCGGGAAACAACGCTACAACCGGTACGAGAAGGCTCGAATCCTGGGTGCGCGAGCGCTCCAGGTGTCGTACGGTGCGCCCGTGCTGATCGAGACGGCGCAGACGGAGCCGATCCTCATCGCGGCCGAGGAGTACGACGCGGGCGTGCTTCCGTTCACGGTCCGTCGGGAGACGGGCAAGGGTCGAGGTGACGAGTAGATGACGCGCATCACGGACGTCCGACTCCGGCGCGTGCTCGATTCGCGCGGGAACGGGACGGTCGAAGCGGACGTGTTGACGGAGAGCGGTGGTTTCGGTCGGGCGGCGGCCCCGAGTGGGGCGTCGACCGGCGAGTACGAGGCCGTCGAGCTCCCGCCGCAGGAGGCGATCGCGAAGGCTCGCGAGCTCGCGGTGCCGCGCCTCGAGCGGTCGGTGTACGCCGGCAATCAGCGCGACGTCGACGCGGCGTTGCACGCGGCCGACGGAACCGACGACTTCGGCGAGATCGGTGCGAACAGCGCGGTCGCCATCTCGATGGCGGCGGCGAAGGCGGGTGCCGACGTGCTCGGTGCGCCGCTGTTCCAGCATCTCGGTGGGGCGTTCCGTGGTGCGTCGTTCCCGACGCCGCTCGGGAACGTCGTCGGTGGTGGCGAGCACGCTGCCGACGCGACGGACATCCAGGAGTTCCTCGCTGCGCCCGTGGGTGCGCCGAGCGTTCAGGACGCGGTGTTCGCGAACGCGGCGGTCCACGCCGAGGTCGCCGACTTGCTCGCCGAGCGCGGCGTCGCGTGCGGGAAGGGCGACGAGGGCGCGTGGGCGCCGAGCATCGAGGACGCGGCGGCGTTCGAGGTCGTCGACGAAGCGACGAGTACGGTCGAAGACGAGTTCGGGTTCGAGGTCGGTTTCGGGCTCGACGTCGCCGGTGCGGAGCTGTACGACGAGGACGAGGACGCGTACGTGTACGGCGACGAGACGCGCTCGACGGCGGAGCAAGTCGAGTACGTCGCCGGCCTCGTCGACGAGTACGACCTCGTGTACGTGGAGGACCCGCTGGACGAGGACGCGTTCGACGCGTTCGCGGAGCTCACTGAGCGAGTGGGTGATCGCACGCTCGTCTGCGGTGACGACCTGTTCGTGACGAACACGGAGCGCCTGTCGCGCGGTATCGACGCCGAGGCTGGGAACAGTATCCTCGTCAAACCGAACCAGATCGGGACGCTCACGGACGCGTTCGACGCGGTCGAACTCGCGGTCCGTGAGGGGTACGCGCCCGTCATCTCGCATCGGAGCGGAGAGACGGAGGATACGACCATCGCACACCTCGCCGTGGCGACCGACGCGCCGTTCATCAAGACGGGCGCGGTCGGCGGCGAGCGAACCGCGAAGCTGAACGAACTCATCCGAATCGCAGACGACGCACTATGACAGCACAAGACGACGAAGGGCTCGACGCCGCCGAAGACGAGATCGACGAGGAGCCCGCGGAGGGCGCCGGTCCGGCGGCCGAAGCGGCCGACGCCGAGCCCGCGACCGAGGAATCGACCGCCGACGCCGAGGAGGCAGAGGCCGAATCAGATGCTGGTCCCGCGCTCGACGACGACGTCATGGGGGACGAGGAGGCGGACCTCCTCATTCCCGTCGAGGATTACCTCGGCGCTGGCGTCCACATCGGGACCCAGCAGAAGACGAAGGACATGGAGCGGTTCATCCATCGCGTCCGCACGGACGGCCTGTACGTCCTGGACGTGGCGAAGACCGACAGCCGCATTCGGACGGCTGCGGACTTCCTGTCGAACTACGCGCCCGAGCAGATCCTCGTGACGAGCTCGCGCCAGTACGGTCGGTTCCCCGCGGAGAAGTTCGCGGAGGCCGTCGGTGCGCGCGCTCGCACGGGCCGGTTCATTCCGGGGACGCTCACGAACCCGAAGTACGACGGCTACATCGAGCCGGACGTGCTCGTGGTGACTGACCCGATCGGTGACGCGCAAGCGGTGAAGGAGGCTATCACGGTCGGTATCCCCGTCATCGCGATGTGTGACTCGAACAACCAGACGAGTAACGTCGACCTCGTCGTCCCGACGAACAACAAGGGTCGGAAGGCCCTGTCGGTCGTGTACTGGTTGCTCGCGAACGAGACGCTGGACCGCCGCGGTGCGGAGCCGGCGTACTCGCTCGACGACTTCGAGTCCGGTATCTGAACGCGTTTTTCGCTCGTTCGTCCTTTCGGTCGTTTTCGCGGCACTCGATCCCGAGTAGCGCTGGCGTCGTCGACCTCGACGCGGTCCCGTCGTCGGGCGACGAGTTGGCGGCGTCGGGCTGGGCTGAGTCCGGGGGACGCGGGTGCACCCAAACGTAGTAGGTCGGTATTTGATTCCAACTGGCCGTCGTCCGTGTTGTACGATGAGAGAATCCTATAGAACGATGTTCGTCGTCGCGATGACGATGTGCGTGGCGTTCGCCGGGTCGGCCGTTGCGGCGAACGCAGTCACGGAGGACGCGGCAGAGAACGTCCACGACGGCACGGTGTCGCCGGACGCGGTCGAGGGGTCGACGACGGTCGACCACACGGCGTCGTTCCACGTCGACGACGTGAGCAAGGACGGCGGCACGGATCGGTTCTACGTCGAGTTCCCGAACGACGCGAACCTCTCCGTGAACGGCGCGACGGTCACGAACCGCTCCGACGGGTCGTCGGTCGCGATCTCCTCGAGCGCCGAGGTCGTCGATGGCCCCGACGAGGACGGCGTGATGGACACGGTCGCGTTCGCCGTGAGCCCGAGCGGTAGCGGCAAGTCCGTCGACGTGAACGCGACGGTGTCCGTGACCGTCGAGTGGCCCGCGGTCGACGCCGACCGCTCGATGGCCCTCCACGCGGCCGTCGAGGATTCCTCGCTCGCGAACGTCGAGCGCACCCAGTTCGCGTCCGTCACCGTCGAAGCCGTCGACGATACCACGGAAGCGACCACGACGGAAGCGACCGCGACGACGGCGCCGACCACCACGGAAGCGACCGCGACGACGGCACCGACCACCGACGGGACGATGACCACGTCCGCGAACGGTGACGTCACCATGACCACGTCCGCGAACGGCGGCGTAGACGCCGGCGACGGCTCCGGCGGCTCGCCCGGCTTCGGGCTCGCCGTCGCCACCCTGGCGCTCGCACTCGCCGCCGGAATCGCACTGAGGCGGACCTGACGCGCGACCCGAACCGAACCACACACCTTCTTCGGTCGGGACCGCAGCCGCACCGCTGCTCGCGATAGACGACACCCCCGCAGCCTCCCGATGGTCGGGACCGCAGCCGCACCGCTACTCGCAGAGTCAGTCGACTGCCCCGCGGTCCCTCCCTGCGGTCGGGACCGCGGCCCTTCTCACAACACTCTTTTTCCCGGGTGCGAATTCCCGGGTATGGTAACTGCGAGTGCGCCCGGGAAGGTCTACTGCTTCGGGGAGCACGCGGTCGTCTACGGCGAACCGGCGGTCCCGTGCGCCATCGAGCGGCGAGCGACCGTGACTGTCGAGCGCCGCGACGACGACCGGTTGCGCGTCGAATCCGAGGACCTCCGCATCTCGGGGTTCACGGTCGAGTACGACGGCGCCGGTGGGAAGGCACCTGACGTGGACGCACCGACGCGCCTGCTGGAGGCCGCGACGGGGTACGTCGACGCTGCCATCGAGCAGGCGCGCGACGCCGCGGACGCCCCCGATGTGGGGTTCGACGTGCACGTCGAGAGCGCGATCCCGCTCGGCGCGGGCCTGGGGTCGTCCGCGGCGGTCGTCGTCGCGACCATCGCCGCGGCATCGCGCGCGCTCGACTGCGAGCTCGACGAGCGCGAGATCGCCGAGCGCGCGTACCGGAGCGAGCACGCCGTCCAGGACGGCGAGGCGTCGCGCGCGGACACGTTCTGCTCGACGATGGGCGGCGCCGTCCGCGTCGCGGGCGACGACTGCCGCCGCCTCGGCACGCCGGACCTGCCGTTCGTCGTCGGCTACGACGGTGGCGCTGGCGACACCGGCGAACTCGTCGCCGGTGTGCGCGCGCTCCGCGACGAGTACGACTTCGCGGCCGACACCGTCGCCGCGATCGGCGACGTCGTCCGTCGCGGCGAGACGCTCATCGAGGACGCGAACGCGGTCGCGAGCGAGGAGACCGTCTCGGAACTCGGTCGCCTGATGAACTTCAACCACGGACTCCTGGAGGCGCTCGGGGTGTCGTCGCGGTCGCTCGACGAGATGGTGTGGGCGGCCCGCGAGGCGGGTGCGGCTGGCGCGAAACTCACCGGCGCGGGCGGCGGCGGGTGCGTCGTCGCGCTCGACGCCTCCGACGCGACCGAGACCGCACTCGAACTGACGCCGGCGTGCGAGGACGTGTTCCGCGCCGAACTCGCGTCCGAGGGGGTCCGGTACGAATGATCGTCCTGAAGCTCGGCGGGAGCGTGGTCACGGAGAAGGACCGCGACGAGACCGTCGACGGCGCGTCCCTGGAGCGGGCGGCGGCGGCGATCGGGGCGTCGCTCGCGGACGGGGGCGCGGACGACGACCTCGTCGTCGTCCACGGCGGCGGGTCGTTCGGGCATCCCCACGCCGAGGAGTGGGGGGCGAGTACGACCGCGGGCGTGGACGACGTCCGCGCGGTCAACGCCATCCACGGGGCGATGACGACGCTGAACGAGTTCGTGCTCCGCGCGCTCCAGGACGCGGACGTCCCCGCGGTGCCCGTCCACCCGCTCTCGGCCGGGAGTCGCGACGCGGACGGCGAGCTTTCGCTCCCGAGCGAGCAGGTCCGCACGCTCGTCGACGAGGGGTTCGTGCCCGTCCTCCACGGCGACCTGGTCGCGCATGCTGGCGCGGGCGCGACCGTCCTCAGCGGCGACGAGATCGTGACGAGCCTCGCCGCGTCCCTCGACGCCGACCGCGTCGGCGTCTGCTCGACGGTCCCGGGCGTGCTGGACGCCGACGACGCCGTCGTCCCCGAGATACGGTCGTTCGAGGACGTCGCCGCGGTCCTCGGCGGGAGCGAGGCGACGGACGTCTCCGGCGGGATGGCCGGGAAGGTCCGCGCGCTCCTCGAACTCGGGTCGCCGGCGAGCATCTTCGAGCTAGATGCTCTCGAGGCGTTCCTCGACGGGGACCGGCCGGGGACGACCGTCGACGGCGCCTGACCGGGAACGGTCGACGGCGCCTGACCGTGGACGACCGTCGACGGCGCCTGCACGACTACTTCCTCCCGCGGGCGTCGCCGCGACCCGACGTGCTTCACCGGGGGTTTGATACGTCGGTAGCGTCTGCACTCGCGCATGTCATCCGGGGACCTCGCGACGCGAGTCGAGGACGCCCTCGCGGTCGACCAGGACGCCTTCCAGTCCCGGGTCCGCGAGGACGCCGAGGTCATCAAGGCGGAGTTGCACGACGGGACGTTCGACAACCCGCAGGCGATCGTCGGGTTCGAGTACGAGTTCTACGCCGTCGACGACGAGACGACGGCGTTACGACGCGTCCCGCGACGACTACTCGAGTTCATCGGGTTCGAGAAGGAACTCGGTCTGCACAACGCGGAGATGTCGACGAGCCCCCAACCGTTCAACGCACACGGGCTGCGGGCGCAGGAGTCGGAGGTACTCGCGCGCCTGCAGACGGCTCAGGACTGCGCGAGTGCGGAGGGAATGCGGCTCGTGAGCGACGGGATGTGGACGATCCCGCCCGAGGGCGAGACCGCGACCGGGTACCTCACGGACAGCGTCGACGACGGCGGCGTGCGGGTCGCGACGAACATGTCCGATAGCGCGCGGTACCACGCGATGGCGAACAGGGACGCCGCGGACGCCATCGCGGGGATGCGATTGGACGCACCGCACGTGAACCTCGACGCGGACACCGTGATGCCCGAGAGCCTCATCACGAGCATCCAGCCGCACTATCAGGTGCCCCACGCCGAGGACCTGCCGACGTACTTCCGGTACGCGCTCCGGATCGCGGGGCCGTTGCTCGCGGTCGGCGTGAACAGTCCGTTCTTCCCGCCGGACCTCTACGACGACGGCGTCGACGCGGAGACGCTGCTCGCGGACGCGTGGATGGAGCACCGCATCGGCGTGTTCGAGACCGTGCTGAACGCGGAGACGGGGACGACGGGGAAGGTCCGGTTCCCGCGGGACTTCGACGACGTGGACACCGCCGTCGACCGAATTGCGGCCGACGACACGCTCGTGCCGATGCCAGTCGAATCCTCGAACCGGTTCGACGACCGGTTCGCGGCGTTCCGCATGAAGCACGGGACGTACTGGCGGTGGGTGCGGCCCGTGTTCGGCGGGCCGACGCGGTCGTCGGCGAACGCCCGCATCGAGTTCCGCCCGATCGCGGGCCAGCCGACGGTCCGGGACGCCATCGCGTTCCAGGCGGTGTTCGCGGGCCTGATGGAGGCGCTCCCGAAGCTCGAGCACCCGGTCGCGGACCTCGACTGGGAGGTCGCGCGCGACAACTTCTACAGCGCGATGCGCGAGGGGCTGGCGGCGGACCTCGTGTGGATCACGAACGACGGGCAGACGGTCCGGAACACCGGCCGGATGTACGAGGACCTGCTCGCGTACGCGGAGGAAGGTCTCCAGATGCGTGGGTTGGACGAGGACGAGGCGGCGCGGTACACGCACCCGCTGAAGGCGCGGGTGCGGCGGCGGATGACGCCGGCGCGCTGGAAGCACGAGCGCGTCGCCGCGACCGTCGACGACGGCGCGTCGTTCGAGGACGCGGTGTACGACGCGCAGCGCTCGTACGTGGACGCTCAGCGCAAGACGCTCCTCGACTCGAGCTTCGCCGAGTGGCTCCAAGACGGCCGACAGTAAAGAGGTCCGCGCGGGCGTTCAGGCGGCGTCGCTCTCGGGCTCGTCGGCGGCGTCGTCCTCGGAGCCGCCAGTAGCGTCGCCTTCGACGGGCGCGTTCGGGGCGTGTCGCTTCACGCCGTTGACCGCGTCGACCGCACCGGATCGGCTCGCGTAGCCTTCGCCAGACGTGCCGAGGATGGTTCCGTTGCGGTGCCGGAGCCGCCAGCGGAACTCGCCGCTGCCGTCCTCGTGGACCTCGATCACGGCCGCGGCGATCGTGAGCCGGTCGGCCTGCGGGGCGAGGTCGCGGACGCGATCGATGGCGTCGGTCAGCGCGGAGCGCGAACTGTAGCCCTCGCCGGAGTCGGCGATGGGTTCGCCGTTCGCGGCGACGAGTCGCCAGCGGTGGCCGCCCGCGGCGTCGGTGGACGTCTCGAACCGGACGCCGCTCTCGGTATCGACCTCGGCGTCGCCGGTCGCCTCCTGGAACCGGTCGGCGGCGCGGCGCGCGTTCGACCGGCTGGCGTAGCCCTCGCCGGAGTCGCCGAGGATGTTCCCGTTACGGGCGACGAGTCGCCAGCGGTACTCACCGACGACGTCCTCGTACACCTCGATGCCCGCGGGGTCGAACTCGAGGTAGTCCGCGGGCGCGACGTACTCGCTCACCGCGTCGACGCTCTCGCGTGCGCCGGCCTTCGAGGCGAACCCGCGCGTCGCGGCCGCGATGATCTCGCCGTTGTCGTGCCGGAGCCGCCAGCGGTACTCGTCGTTCGCGTCCCGGTAGAGTTCGAACGACGCCGAGGGGTCTTCGGCGACGGGATCCGGGACGGGTTCCGGTTCCTCCTCGTCGCGCTGCCAGACGACGGCGGCACCGAGCGAGTTCCGCTTGACGCTTCGCATCCCGCGGCGCGCGTTCCGGTCGTTCGAGTACGACTCGCCGGAGGTCGCGATGATGTTCCCGTTCTGGTGGACGAGCCGCCAGCGCCACTTCCCGGCCTTGTCGCGATAGACGTCGAACGTCGCGGAACTATCCTCCAACGCTTCGACGTGCGCGGTCACCTCCGCGAGCGACGCCTCGGTCGTCTCGGCCTCGCTGCGTGCGTCCGCGGCACTCGCTTCGGCGGCCTCGGCCTCGCGGCGGGCTTCCGTCGCGCTGGCGTCGGAGGTCTCGGCGCGCTCGCGTGCCTCCTGGAGCGACGCTTCGAGTTCCTCGATCCGGCTCTCCCTCTCGTCGACGGTCTCCTCCAACGCCGCGATCGTGTTCGCGTCGGCCTCGTCGTCGGCGCGCGCGGCGTGGAGCCGTTCCTCGACGGCGAGCCGGGCTCGACTCTGCCCGACGGAGATCGGTGCGATCGCGCCCGAGACCGTGATCAGCGCCAGCCCGAGGGTGTAGACGAGGACGACGGTCTGCGCTCCGCTCGAGTCGAGCGCCCAGTCGGCGGGGAAGACGGTCGTGAACCACGCCATCGCGGCGAGGCACACGACGAGGCCGACGTAGACGAGGCGCTTCGCGTTCGCGTGGAAGGACTGGCCGACGACGAGGCCGGCGAGTGCCGCCGCGAGCCCCGATCCGGCGAGGAGGTACGCGATCCCTCGCGTCCCCGTTCGGCCGTCACCCATCGACGTGAGGAACAGCGCCATGCCGACGATGGCGGCGACCACCCCCACGACGAACAGCCAGTAGCCGTACACCTCGTCGCTCGTGAACGGTTCCCCGAATCGGTCGGCGTACGTCGACACCAGTACGTTACCACTTTCACTTGACATGGTCTCTGTTACCACTTCGCACGCAACTGGTATGAAAGCTCTGCCGCTGGCAGTCGTCGAGCCCCCGGCGTGGAGCGGTTCGCGGTCGTCCGCTCGCGGGAGGCGGTCGCGGTCTCGCGCACTGAATGGGCCGGAACCGTTTAGACGAGCGCCCGGGAACGGGCTGGCATGGTGACGTTTCTCTCCGGTGGCACCGGAACGCCGAAGTTGCTTGAGGGAGCCGCGGGCGCGTTCTCGCCGGACGAGACGACGGTCGTCGCGAACACGGGCGACGACGTCGAACTCGGCGGACTGATCGTGTGTCCGGACCTCGACACGCTCATTTTCCAGGGCGGTGGCGTCCTCGACCGCGACCGTTGGTGGGGGATCCGCGGGGACACGACGCGAACGCACGACGCGCTCATGGACGTGGCCGAGGCCGCGGGACTCGAGGGGGGTCCGCAGTTCCTCTCGGAGGAACGCCAGACGGAGGGGCGACCGCTCTCGCGGTGGCGTCGGTTCTCCGGCGTCGCGGAGTTCATGGAGATCGGCGACCGCGACCGGGCGGTGCACGTGACGCGAACGAGCCTCCTCGACCAGGGGTACACGCTCGCGGAGGTAACCGACGAACTCGCCGCCGGCTTCGGGCTGGAACTTGACTTGCTCCCGATGACGAACGACCCGGTCGCGAGCCTCATCCACACGCCCCAGGGCGTGATGCACTTCCAGGAGTTCTGGGTGGGGCGGGACGGCGAGCCGACCGTGGAGAACGTCGAGTTCCGCGGGTCCTCGAACGCCGAACCCGCACCGGGCGTACTCGACGCGCTCGACGACGTCGTCGTCATCGGGCCGTCGAACCCCGTGACGAGCATCGGGCCGATGCTGTCCGTGCCCGGCATCGGGGCGGCGCTCGAGGACGCGACGGTGGTCGCGGTGTCGCCGTTCCTCGGCGACGAGGCGTTCAGCGGCCCCGTCGCCAAACTCATGGACGCGGTCGGCGGCGAACCGAGCACGCAGGGACTGTCGAGTGCGTATCCGTTCGCGGACGCGTTCGTCGTCGACGACGAGGACGACGCGTCGTTCGACGTGCACACGGAGCGGACGGACGTCCGCATCGACGGCCGCGAGGACGCCCGGCGTGTCGTGGGGGCGGTGACGCGCGCCATCGACGCAGTTGAGTGACCGCACCGCGTAGCCAGCGCCGTGACCGACTCGTTCGTTCCTGGACCGTTCGAACCGCGGCTCGCGCTCGCGAGCCTCTCCGGCGAGTCCGACGCGGCCTGGGCACACCGGGGAGCCGACTACGCGGGTGCGGCGTTCCTCGGCGGCATCGCGCTCGACGAGCCGTCGCGCGAGGCGGCGCGCGCGCTCGTCGAGCGCGACAGGACGGAGTTCCTGCCCGCCGACCCGCTCTCGTGGATCGACGACCAGCTTGCGGCGCTCGCTGACGCGGACCTCCGCGCGGGCGTGAACGTCCGCGCGACGACGCCCGAACCGGTCCGCGCTGCTGCCGAAGCCTGCGCCGCCCACGACGCCATCCTGGAGGTGAACGCGCACTGTCGCCAGCCCGAGCTGCGGGCGGTCGGCTGCGGCGAGACCCTGCTCGCGGACACCGACCGCCTCCGCGAGTACGTCGCTTCGGCCGCGGCCGCGGACGCGACGGTGAGCGTGAAGGTGCGCGCCGAGGTCGACGGCGTGGACCTCGCCGAGACCGCCGCCGCGGTCGCAGACGCCGGCGCGAGCGTCCTCCACGTCGACGCGATGGACTCCGAGTCCGTCGTCGCCGACGTCGCGACCGCAGCGCCCGAGCTGTTCGTCGTCGCGAACAACGAGGTCCGGGACGCCGTGAGCGTCCAGGAGTACCTCGCGTACGGCGCGGACGCGGTCAGCGTCGGCCGACCGAGCACCGAACCCGTCGTCCTCGACCGCGTCCGCGACGCCCTCCGCGAGGCGCGCGTCGACGCGTAACACGGCAGGTTCGACCGCTCCGAACGCACGGTACCCGCCGGGGCGGCCAGTGCGGCCGCTACCCGGCGGACTTTTTCCGGTCGGCCGCGAACGCGCTATCGTGTACTCGACCGCCGCGAACGCGGAACTCGCGCTCCTCCTGGAGGTCGCGGGGACGCCCAAGCCGGGGAACGTCGACCGAGAGCGCGACCTCCCCGACCTGCGCTTCGAGCACTTTCTCGCGGGCGCAGTCGGCGCGCGTCCCGGTCTGGACGCGCTCGCGGACCCGTCCGTCGGCGTCGGCGAGGGATTCGAGCGAGCGGTAGCGGGGATGAGCGAACAGTCCGGCGGGAACACGCAGTTCGGCGCGCTCCTCGTCCTCGCACCGCTCGTCCGCGCCGCCGCGACTGGTCCCTGCACCCCGGGGCGCGCTCGCGAGGTGGTCGCGGCGACGACCGTCGAAGACGCCGCGGCGTTCTATCGCTCGTTCGACCACGTCGACGTGTTCGTCGGCGACCCGCCACCGGACGCCCCGGACCTCGACGTCCGCCGCGGGAGCGCGGCGGTGCCGGCGGTCCGCGACCGCGACCTCACGCTCGGGGACCTCATGGCGGAGAGCGCGGACCGGGACGGCGTCGCCGCGGCGTGGACGACCGGCTTCGAGCGCGCGTTCGACGCCGCCGACGACGTCGCGGCCGCGGACGGCCCGCTCGCCGACCGCGCGGCCGACGCGTTCCTCGCGCTCCTCGCCGAGGAACCGGACACGCTCGTCGCCGAGAAGCACGGCGACGCCGTCGCGCGCGAGGTCACCGAGCGCGCGAGCGACCTCCGAGAGGCGGGCGTCTCGGTCGCGACCGACCGGGACGCGGTCGACGCGTTCGCCGACGACCTCGTCGACCGCGGCGTCAACCCGGGGACGACCGCGGACCTCGTCGCCGGCGCGCTGTTCGTCGCGCTCGAAGCCCACGGGGTGAGGCCGTGAGCGACGACCGCGCGAGCGCGTCCGACGACCACTGGCCCGCGGACCTCCGCGGCGTCACCGAGACCGTCGTCGCGACGCGCGGCCCGAACGACAGCTGGAACCACGCCGCCCTCGGCGTGCACGCTCGCACACCCGACCCCGGCGATGGCGCGTCGAGCGAGAGGGGCACGACTGAACCCGACGATGGCGCGTCGAGCGAGAGGGGCACGACGGAATCGACCGAGTCGGACGCGGTGACGGCGTTCACGTACGGGCGGACGCGGACGTGGCGGAACTTCCACGCCCGCGGTGGCGGCGTCGTCCAGTTCACGATCGACCCCGTGGACTTCGCGGAGGCCGCGCTCGGCATCCACGAGACCGACGACGCCGTCCTCGACTCCGCGGACGCCTGGGTTCGCGTCGAGGCGACGCCGATCGACGCGACCGACGAGGACGGGACGCGCGTCGAGACGTGGCGGCTCGACCCCGTCGAATCCGAGGAACGCCGACGCGTCGTCCCCGTCGTCAACCGCGGGCACGCCGCCGTCGTCGACGCGACCGTCGCCGCCTCCCGCATCGGCGTCCCCGGGTTCGACGACGACGCGCTCCGCGAACGACTCGACCGCGCCGTCCAGGTCGCCGCGACCTGCGGCGGGCCGCGCGAGCACGAAGCCATCCGCAGGGTCGCCGCGCTCGCCGACGACTGGACGCCCACGCCAGACCTCCCCGGGGACTGATCGGTCAGCACTGACACGAGCCACCTGGAGTCCCCGCGGGAGAACGAACCCTTTTTGGGGGCGAACGGGGAACAAATCGGTATGGCCATCAAACCCGACTACGTCAAGAAGACGGGTACTATCCTCCTCGACCAGTACCCGACGGCGTTCACGACCGAGTTCGAGACCAACAAGCAGAGCGTCCAGAAGCTCACGAACATCGAGTCCAAGGGCGTCCGCAACCGCATCGCCGGCTACGTCACGCGCAAGAAGAACACCGCCGCGGCCGAAGCCTGACGACGGACCTGACTCCCGCACTCGCCTCCGTAGCGGCCGCACTCTCTCACTGCGTCCGCGGACCACGTACGCTGGCTCCACCGTTCACACACGCCGGATTCGGCGACGGGACGCTTCCCTCCACTCTGAGGCCCTGCCGCTGTCCCAATCCTTAGGCCCCGTGCCCGCTACCGTTGAATCATGGACGAACGACCGCTCGGGACGACGGGCGAGACGGTGACGGAGGTCGGACTCGGGACGTGGCAGATCGGCGGCGACTGGGGCGACGTGCCCGCGGACACCGGCCGCGAGGTCGTCCGCACGGCGCTCGACGAAGGCGTAACCTTCCTCGACACCGCGGACGTCTACGGCGACGGCCGGAGCGAACGACTGATCGCGGACGTGCTCGCCGAGCACGACGCCGACCCGTTCGTGGCGACGAAGGCCGGTCGACGACTCGACCCGCATCGCGCCGCGGACTACGACCTCGAGCACCTCCGCGAGTTCGTCGACCGGTCGCGCGAGAACCTCGACGTCGACGTCCTCGACCTCGTCCAGTTGCACTGTCCGCCGACTGACGTCTACTACCAGCCGGAGACGTTCGACGCGCTGGAGGCGCTCGTCGACGAGGACCGCGTCGCGAACTACGGCGTCAGCGTCGAACGCGTCGAAGAGGGCCTGAAGGCGATCGAGTACGATGGGGTCGAGACCGTCCAGATAATCTTCAACCCGTTCCGGCAGCGCCCCGCCGAGCACTTCCTCGACCGCGCCGCCGACGCCGACGTCGGCGTCATCGTCCGCGTTCCCTACGCGTCCGGCCTCCTGACGGGCGCGCTCTCCGCGGACGACGAGTTCGCGGAGGACGACCACCGAAACTTCAACCGCGACGGCGAGGCCTTCGACGTCGGCGAGACGTTCGCGGGCGTCCCCTTCGACGTCGGCCTCGACGCCGTCGACGAACTCCAGTCCCGCACCGGCGTCGACGACCTCGCGGCGTTCACGCTCCGCTGGATCCTCGACCACGACGCCGTCACGACCGTCATCCCGGGGACGACGACGCCCGCGCACGTCGAGTCGAACGTCGCCGCCGCCGACCGGCCCGCGCCGACCGACGACGAACGCGACGCCGTCGCCGCCGTCTACGACGAGTACGTCCGCGAGCACGTCCACCACCGCTGGTAGCGAAGCCACGACGCTATACGCAAGCAGTCACCTGGCGCCACCGTTCCGCGGCGTCTCGGAGCAGTCAGCGGGCGCGTCTGTCCGCGGAGTACCGGGGCAGTCAGCGAGCGCCGACGTTCTCCTGGCTCTCGAAGCTGTGCGGGTCCGGTTCGATGTTCGCGTACTGGACCGCGCGCCGGCCGAGCGTTCGCACGCGCTCCTCCAGGCCGTCGTCGACGAACGCGCCGTCCTCGAACGCCCGCGAGGCCTTCGGGATCGCGGCCTGATGTGGAATCACCCACGCGTCGAGCGCCCGGCACACCGACCGCAGGTGCTCGAGCGCGGTGACGGGGAACCCGCCGCCGGCGACGGCGAGCAGGCCGACGGTCTTGTTCTCGAACTCGTCGAACCCGCAGTAGTCGAGCGCGGTCTTCAGCGGCGACGAGTACGACCCGTGGTACATCGGCGAGCCGAGGATGATGGCGTCCGCGTCCCCGACCGCCGCGCGGAGCGCGTCGGCGTCGCCGGCGTCGTCGTCGTCCGCGTCGAACACCGGCAGGTCGAGCGCGCGGAGGTCGACGAGGTCCGTGCTCGCACCCACGTTCTCGGCCGCCGCGAGCGCAGTTTCGAGCGCCGTCCGCGTGTGGCTGTCCTCGCGGAGACTCCCGCAGAGCGCGACGACGTGCACGTCCGATGGCATACTCGACCCGACGCGGACCGGCGTCAAAAAACCCCGTTCACCCGGAGGAGGTCGACGCCCCCTGTCGTCGGGCTACAGCGGGATCGGGTCCGCGCGCTCGAACTGTTCGTCGACGAAGTCCCGCGCCCACGCGACGGCGTCGGGCGCGTCGTTCGTCACGACCGCGGACAGACTCGATCCGTCGTGGACGCCCATCGCCACGACCGGCCCGGCGTCCCCGCGTTCGAGGACGACCACGCCCGCCGTCGGTAGCGTCTCGACGCGATGCACGGTCACCCGCCCGGTGCTCGCGGCGCGCTCGATGGCGTCCCGGTGCGTCGTCGTCAACTCGGTGAGCGCCTCGTCGCTGAACGCCAGTTCGGCCGTCAACTCGCCCGCAGTGACGCGGCGCTCGAACGCGTCCACGTACGCGCCGTACGCCGCCGGCGAGAACCCCCTGGCGTACGTCGCCTCCTCGACGAGGTCGACGAACGCCATGATCGGTCGGTCCGGTGCCGACACCGACGCCCGGACGACGTCCGCGTCCGCCAGGAACACGGGCGGCGCGAACTCGCGCGACGGCAACTGCGACACGACGTCGTGGCATTCCCAGAGCGCCTCCAGTCGCGCCGTGAACGCTCCGTAGACGTCGAGCGCCACCTCGCCGCACGTCGTCAGCTCGATGCCGTCGGGACCGCGCTCGGCGAGTCCGCACGACTCCAGCTGGCGGACCGCGCGGTCGACCGTCGACCGGGCGACGCCGAGTTCCCGGACGAGCGCCGGCTTGTCCCGCGGTCGTTCGTCGAGCGCCCCCAGGATCTCGCGTCGCCGGGTCAGCGTCCCCACGAGGTCGTCGCGCTCACCCGAATCCATACCACCCACACTCGGCGGACGGTCCTTACGCCTTACGGCAGTTCGCTCGAATCGTCACAGGTCACGACCGTCGCGTCTGCCGGTTCTCGTCCTCGCCCCCGCCCCGGTAGAAGACGTAGCTGTGCCGCGCGTCGCTGTCGTAGAGGAGGACGTCGCCGGGCATCCGGAGGAGCGTCGCGACGAGGTAGAGGTCGCCCGCGGCACCGGTGGTATTGAACAGGAGGCCGACGAACGCGACGAACGCCACCGTCGGGTTCGGAACGAACAGGGCTGCGACCAGGATGGCGTCGATGACGACGAGCGGGGCGGCACCGACGAGGAGGTTGTGGTCCCGGCGCTGGAACTGGTGGAAGGCGGCGGCGTAGAACGCGCCCATTCCGACGAGGACGCCGTAGGACACTTCGTAACCGAGCAACCGATACGCGAGCCCGTGCACGAACTCGTGGAGCGCGGTGACGGCACCGACGCCGAAGAGGAGTGCGAGCGCGAGCACGCCGAGATCGGTCGTGAACGTCACGCTATCGGCGGTCTCCTCGATGGCGACCGCGGCCGCGAGCGCGTCCGGCCCCTGCGCGACGTACAGCAGCCACCCGAAGAGGGCCAGCGAGAAGACGGTGAGGGCGGCGACGAGGGCGACGAGGCCGACGAGCGGATACCGGAACTCGACGGGGTCGGCGTACCCCGGTGGCGTCTCCGGGAGCAGCGTCGCGTCCGGGTCGTGCTCGCTCTGAACGGGCGTGCCTCTCGGCCCCTCGAGCGACGTCATATTCCCGTCGTCACGGAGCGAGGACTAATCGTTGGCGGCGCCGACGGCGGTCTCGTACCCGCTGTCGACCGGCGCTCAACGAGCGAGGTGCGCGGTCACCTGGTCGCCGTCCGTCCGGAGGTCGACGAGGCCGTCGTCGTCGAGGTCCGCGAGGAGGCCGTGGAGCCAGTCGCGACCGTACGTTCCGCCGGCTCCCCCATCTCCGTCGGCCTCGCCGGGCACGTAGTCGACGCGGATCCGTGGGCCGAGTTCGTCGAGCGCGAGCTCGCCGTGCTCGCCGAGGACGTTCACGACGCGCCCGCGGAACTGGCGGCGACTCCCCTCGAAGCTCGGCTGGGTCGGGACGTCGGGCGCGGTGAAGTCCCCGGTCTCGTACGCGTGACACCACGTCCGCCACGGACACCCGGCCTCGTCGCAACTCGGCGTCTTCTCGCACGCCACGCCGCCGAGCTCCATGATGGCGTTGTTCCACACCCGGGACTCGCCCGCGGGCATCAGCTCGCTGGCCGCCGCCTCGAACGCGTCGTCGTCGTCCGGCACGTCGAACGCTCGGTACAGCACGCGCTTGACGTTCGTGTCCACGACCGCATCTCCCTGATTGAACGCGAAGCTCGCGACCGCGTTCGCGGTGTACGGGCCGACGCCCATCAGTTCCTGGAGGCCGTCGGGCGTCGCCGGGAACTCGCCGTCGTGCTCGGAAACTACCTGCTGGGCGGCCTCGTGCAGGTACTTCGCGCGGTTGTTGTACCCCAGGGAGTGACTCGTCCAGAACCCGACGACGTCGCCGCGGTCGGCGGCCGCGAGCGCGTCGACGTCCGGCCACTCGTCGAGGAAGTCCGCCCAGGCGTCGACGACGCGGTCGAGCTGGGTCTGCTGGCTCATCACCTCGGAGACGAGAATCTCGTAGGCGTCGTCGGTGCGACGCCACGGGTAGTCGCGGTGGTCGGCCTCGTACCACTCGACGAGCGCCGCCCGCACCGCGTCCACGTCGTCCGGGAGCGCCCACGCGTCGCCCTCGGTCGCCGTTCCCGAATCCGCGTCGCGTTCGCCGTCGCCTGGAGCTTCCGCGTCGCGTTCGCCAGCGGCGTCGCCGCCGTTGCCTGCCGTCATCGGTCCAGATTCGGGAATCGACGGACAAGGGCGTGCCGGTCTCGGGGCGCCATCTGGGCGATCGCGATCGCGGCTTGGACTGCGAACGCGCTCGCGCCTGCGAACGCTTGCGACTCCGTCGCCGAGGCGAAAGGCGTAGGCGTCCCGCGCACCCACTACGGGGCATGACGCTCGACGACCTCGCCGACGACGTGGCCGAGACCGCGGACGACCTCGAGACCGAGACGTTCCACCTCGACGCGGAAGCGCGCACCGAGCTCGCGATGCTCGCCGCCGCGTTCGACAACGACGAAACGAGCGCGCTCCTGGAACGCGCCGTGCACGCGCTCTTCCAGACGACCGTCGAGACCGGGAAGCTCGACTTCCACCTGCGCGCGAACTACGACGTCACGTACGACGAGTACCTCTCGGGGATGACCTACGACGAGATGACGGGCGGGGCGACGTACCCGACCGACGACGGCGACCGCCGCTACCAGTTCTGACTCGCGGGGCGACGGCTCGCTCCCGCAACGGCTCGCTCCCGCAACGGCTCACTCTCGCGACAGCCCGTACTCTCGGAAAGCGGTCACATGTGCTCTTCGTCCAGTACCCAGCCGATCGCGCGCTTGTAGTACGTGAACATCTGCCTGACGCCTTCGTGGTTCATGTTCTCGTCCTCCAGTTGCTCGGTGAGGAACTCGTACTGCTCGCGGATCTCCGCCTCGTCCTTCATGCAGGGCGATAGCAGCGCCGAGGACAAAAGTCCAATCACGCTCCAGTCGTGGGGCTCCGGTGCCGCCGCAGTGGGTCACTCGAAGCCGCGATGCTTTTTGACCCCCCGTTTGTAGAGGGGTGCGATGGAGTTCGCCGCGTTCGCCGACCGGGCACGGGCAATCGAGGAGACCGACGCGGACCTCGCGGTCGTCGCGGCCGTCGCAGAGCTGTTCGCGGACGCCGACGACGACCTGGCGACGGTCGCACGATACGTGCAGGGCCGTCCGTTCCCGGCGTGGGACGACCGGACGCTCGCGGTCGGGCCGTCGCTGTGTCACGAGGCGCTCGCGCGCGCCGCCGACCCGAACGTCGACGCTGACGACGTCGAGGACCGCCTCGCGGACGTCGGCGAGATCGGCGCGGTCGCCGCCTCGCTGGAGTTGGGTGGCCAGCAGGGACTGAGCGCGTTCGGCGCGGGCGGCAGCGAGGACCTCACCGTCGCCGAGGTCGGCGCGGAGTTCGAGGCGATGGCGGCCGCCACGGGCAGCGGAAGCGAGGGCAATCGACGCGACCGCCTGTTCGGCCTGTTCAACCGCGCGAACCCGACCGAAGCACGATTCCTCGCGCGCCTCGTGCTCGCGGAGATGCGCATCGGCGTCGGCGAGGGCACCGTCCGCGACGCCATCGCCGGCGCGTTCCTCGCCGACGACTGGCCGAGCGCGCCCGACGCCACGGAGGCAGCGGCCGGCGGCGCTGGGACCGAAGACGACGACGCAAATGCGGACGCTGACGACGGCGGGGTCGAGCAACTCACGCTCGCTGACGCTGCCGCGACGGGCGACGGGGACGAGGGAGGGGACGACGACGAAGACGACGACGAGGGAGGCGACGAAGACGAGGGTGCCGGCGAAGACGAGGGAGCCGACGAGGCTGGAGGAGCGGCCGAGGACTCGACTCCGGCGGCGGTCGAGCGGCCGCCCGCGGACGCGGTGGCGGCGGTCGAGCGCGCGCTCCAGGTCTCGAACGACTGCGGGCGCGTCGCGGAGGTCGCGCGCGAGGAGGGCCGAGAGGGCCTGGAACGGATGGAACTGGAGGTGGGACGGCCGGTGCAGGCGATGCTCGCGCAGGCGGGTGCGGTCATGGACGTCGTCAAGTCGTGGGACGGCGTCGCGGTGGAGACGAAGTACGACGGCGCGCGCGTCCAGGTCCACCACGACCCGCGCGGGGAGACGCGGCTGTTCTCGCGGAACATGGAGGACGTCACGGCGGCGCTCCCGGAGATCGTCGACTACGTGCGGGCGACCGTGGACGTACCCGTCATCCTCGACGGCGAGGTGATCGCGGTCGACGACGGCGACGTCCTGCCGTTCCAGCGCGTGCTCGAGCGGTTCCGCCGGAAGCACGACGTCGCGGCGGCTCGCGAGGACGTCGCCGTGGAACTGCGTGCGTTCGACTGCCTGCACCACGACGGCACGGACCTGCTCGACGCGCCGCTCCAGGACCGCCGGCGGCGTCTGGAGCACGCGATGGACGGCGCGAGTGCGACGTACGCCGTGATGTACGACCCCGACAAGATCGACGCGTTCGAGGCGGCGGTGCTCGATGAGGGCCACGAGGGCATCATGCTCAAGGACCCGGACTCGACGTACTCCGCGGGCAAGCGCGGCCAGGAGTGGCTGAAGCGCAAGCCCGACGTGGAGACGCTCGACGTCGTCGTCACGGGCGCGGAGTGGGGCGAAGGCCGCCGTGCGAACGTCTTCGGGACGTTCGAGGTGAGCGTGCGCGTCCCCGACGACGACGGTCGTGGGGACGCCGGGGACGGTCGTGCGGACGCAAGCGACGGGTCGCGGTACGCGACGATCGGGAACGTCGCGACCGGGATCACGGACGCGGAACTCGACTCGCTCACCGAGCGCCTCCGCGAGCACGTCCGGACCGAGGACGGCCAGACGGTGACGTTCGACCCCGCGGTCGTCTTCGAGGTCGGCTACGAGGAGATCCAGGCGTCGCCGACCTCGGAGTCGGGGTACGCGCTCCGGTTCCCGCGGTTCGTCGCCGTCCGCGAGGACAAAGCGCCCGCGGACGCGGACGACCTGGCTCGCGTCGACCGGCTCGTCGAGGACTGAACGACTCGTCGAGGACTGAACGACTCGTCGAGGACTGAACGACCCGTCGGGGACGACCGTACCACGGCGTGAGCGACCACCGGACACGGCCACAATCATAATGTGGTCCGCTGCCGGCGTTCATACCTATAGACGCATGAGTCCGGGGGATTTCGTCGACTCGCGCTCGCCGGGGGACGAGCGCGTCGACACCGACCGCAGCCCGCACCGCACGGCCGCACGCAGGCTCGAACGCGCGTTCGCGCGGCACCTCGATCGCGACAGCTTCGCCGACTGCGCTCGGGTGGTGGTCCACGACGGGCCGGCGGGACGGTACGAGTACGTCGACGGCGTCCACTACGTCGCGGACGTCGCGGACGACGTCCGCGAGCGCGTCGAGGCGTTCGTGCACGAACGCGACCTGGAAGTCGTGATGGACGGCCACGCCGGCGTCGCGTTCGGGTACGACGATCCCGCCGCGGCCGCCGACGTGCACGTCGCCGGCGCCGTCGTCGCCGCAGCGTTCGACCTGTCGTTCGTCGACCTGACCGACGTCGTCGAGGTGCTCGACGCCACGACGCGCGTCTCCTGGACGGAGCCAGGACCCCAGACCGCCTGAGTCCTGGCGGAGTCACCGGTCGACTGGCGCCTGCGTCCTCGCGTCGGCGTTCGACACGTCTATCCTCCCGACCCGACTACTGGCGTGCATGACCGTCTCGCACGACTCCCTCGAACTCGACTGGCTCGGGTACGCGACGCTCCGCATCGCCAGCGACGACGCCGTCGTCTACGTCGACCCCGGCCGCTACGGCGTCCTCACCGGCGAGTGGACGCCCGACACGCCCGGCGTCGCGCACCCGCCAGCGACCGACTACCGCCCCGAGGACGGCGACGTCGTCTGCGTCACGCACGACCACCACTACGACCCAGACGGCATCCGGCGCGTCGCGGGCGAGGACGCGACGCTCGTCGTCTTCGACGGCCTGAACACGCACCGCATCGACCGCGTCGACGACCGCCCGGTCGACCTCGACGTCGACGTCCGCTGGGTGGACGCCGAAGCCGACTTCGCGGTCGGCGAACCCATCGTCCGGACCGTCCCTGCGTACAACACGCCCGACGGCCACACGCGGCCGAACGGCGACCCATACCACCCCGAGGGCCGCGGCTGCGGGTTCCTCCTCACGCTCGACGACACGACCGTGTTCTGGCCGGGCGACACGGACGTCCTCGACGGCCACGCCGAACTCGACGTCGACGTCTTCTGTCCGCCCATCGGCGGGAGCTTCACGATGGATCGTCACGAGGCCGCCGACCTCGCCGAAGCCATGGCGCCGGACCTCGTCGTCCCCATCCACTACAACACGTTCGCCGCGCTCGAAACCGACTCCGCGGCATTCGCGGACGAGCTCGACGACCGGGGCGTCGCGGTCGAACTCGACGAGGACTAACTGACTGCGGAGCATACGGCGACCACGAGGTCGCCGTTTTCGTGCTGTGGTTCGGTGGCGAGCGCGATCGGTGAGAGAGCGTGCTGAGAGAGACGAAGTAGCGGGTGGGGGCGTCTTCGCGGGGGCTTCAGATGACGTCCATGTCGTCGAGCCGAGACGGCAGGTAGGTGTCCGTCACGAAGTCCAGGCCGCGGGCGGCGAGCGCCTGCTGCTCGGCTTTCTTCTCGATGTCGAGCTGGAGTTCGATCTGTTCGGTCCAGAACTCGTCCTGGAACCGCGGGTCGTCCAGTTCGCTCTCCAGCGCGTTCACGTCCGAGTCGCTTAGGGGGTCCGTCGGGAGGTCGTACTCGACGATGTCCTCGGGCCGGATGCCGACGAACTCCGCCTCCGGCGTCGCCAGGTACTCCGAGAGGTGCGCGGACTTGATGGAGCCGTAGGACACCGACCCGAAGATGCGGTACGACCACGGGTCGCTGTCAGTGAACACCACGACCGGTAGCCCGAGTTCGTCGTGCAGTCGCTTCGTGATGCGCCGCGTCGCTCTCGCCGGCTGGCCCTTCAGGTGGACGACGAGGCAGTTGTACTCCGTGTCGAACCCGTTCTCCACGAGGCGGTCCCGCATCCCACCGGTCTCCACCGCGAGCACGAAGTCGATGTCGTGGTCGAGGAACTCGATCGTGTCCGGGTTGTTCGGGATCTGGTACCCGCCCTCGCCGACGTCCTTCTGGCAGTGGATGACGCGCTCCCCGCGACGCGTCTGCTCGCGGAGTTCGAGCGGGCCGATGAGCGTCGCGCCGGACTCCTCGGGCCGCATGTGGAAGTCCTCGCGCTTCACGTCGCTCACGATCTCCAGGTCCTCCACGAGCTTGTTCGACTCGTCCTGCCCGTTGAACTGCGCCTCCTCGTTGTCCCAGGACTCCGACAGGTAGTAGAGTTCACGCAGCGTCGACGAGCGGTCCTCCTCGAGCTGGCGCGCGAGGAACTCGATCGTGTACGCCGCCTTCAGGAGCTTCCGCGCGCCACGCACCGAGTTCGCCGACCGCGTCGACGTCCGGTCGCCGTACACCCAGACGTGCTTGTCCTCGTCGAACACGATGTTGCTCTTCGTGCGCGTCGGGAGCGTCATCTCCGGGATCTCCCCGCGCTCGAACTGGTCGTAGAACTCCGCCGCCAGGTCCACGAGCTTCTCGCGGGCCATCGCGTTCGAATCTGTAGCGTCACTCATTGTCAGTCACTCACCGTCAGCTTCGGTCCCTCGACCGCCGACACCGACAGGTCCAGGGTCGCGTCCGTCTCGACCGTATACGTGAGGCGAGCCTCCTCGCCCGCCGGCACGTCCGGCGACCACTTCACGAACCACTCGCCGTCCATCTCCACGACGGTCGCCCCGTCGGTCACGTCGCGGGGCTCGCTGTCCACGATGTCCGTCACGTCCGGCGACTCGTTCCGGTCCGAGTGGTTCTCCACGACGACCGTCACCGTCTGCTCGTCACCGTCCGCCACCACGTCGCGCTCGACGAGGACGTTGTTCATGATGCGCGCCAGGGCGTCCCCGATGTCCGGGTTCGGCCGCCCCGTCACGTCCGAGACCTTCTGGGCCATGACGGGGAGGATCTCCCCGAGGACGTTCTGCTTCTGCTTTCGCTTCCGCATCGACTGCTGCTTGTTCAGGTAGGACTTCAGTTCGCGAGCGGCCTCCCGCACCGCGAGCTCGATCTCGTCCTCGATCTCCTCGACGCTCGCAACCGCGTCCTTCGACTCGCTCGTGAACGGCACGTTCGTCGACGCGACGTGCACCATGATCACCGCCGGCCCGGTCGGGACCCCGGTGCCGCCGGGCTGGTCGAGGTTGTAGTTCCGCCACCCGATGCCCTTGATGGTCTCCGTGATCGCGCAGCCGCCGCGCTTGTACACGAGCGGTACGCGGTTCGCGTACCGCAAGAGGTCCGCCTGTCCCTCCGCCTCGATCTCGCCGCCGTACGCGATCCCGGCCTCGACGACGAACGGGTCGCCGGCGTGGACCTCCGCGTCCCGCGACGACGCCGAGTAGAACTCCGCGTCGTACTCCTTTCGCAGCCCGGCCTCGACGAGCTCCGCCGAGATCGGGGAGAGACACGACGTCGGCGGGGCGATGATGTCCGTCGCTCGCATCCCCGCAACCAGCTTGCTGGTCGCGTCGCGGTCCTCGGCGAGCTCGCGAGCGAGCGGCGGGTCGTCGCTCACCGTCCGCATCACGCGCCAGAACGCGTCCGTGACGTTCTCGCGCGCCGTGTCGCCGAACGTCGCGTCCTCGCGGTCCTCCGTCATGTCCGCCGACCGGTCGACGAACTCGCGGACGTCGTCGCGCGTGAATCGACCGCGCCACGCGTCCGCGTCCTCGGGCTCCGGGACGAACTTCGCCGCGAGCCGCTCGGCGAACGCGCGGATCGTCTCGTCGTCCTTCCGCGTCGACGTCGCCTCGTCGGCGAGCGCGAACGCGTCCGAGATCAGGCGCTCGTTCGCGGCCTGATCGGGCTCGTCCGGGTCGAACCCCGTGATCGCGCGCCACGCCGCCTCGACGGCGTTCTCGCGCACGGTCTTCCCGAAGTTCTTCCCGTGATCGGCCTCGACCGCGTTCGCCTCCTCGGCGACGAACCGCTCGACGTGTTGGTAGGCGACGCGGTCCATCTCGTCGACGCGCTTCGCGACCGCGTCCGCGAACGCCGCCGTCGCGTCCGCGCCCTTGTTCGACACCGCTCCCGACACCGCACGCGCGACGTCGCCGTCCTCGTGGGCACGAGGCGGCGTCCACGACATCTCCCGGCCGTAGTGGCGGTCGCGGAACTCGTCGATCACCTTGTCGGCGGTCTTCTTCCCGACGCGCGTGAACTCGTTCTGGAGGAACCCCGACACCGAGTGCGAGTCCGTCGCCGACAGCATCTTCAGGACGTTCCCGAGCTCGACCCCGTGGGGGTGAGGTTTGATCTCCTCGGTCTCCGCGGGGAGCTCGTCGGTCGCGCGCTCGAACTTGAAGTGCTCGCGGGGCTCCTTCAACTCGAGTCTCGCGTGCGGGTTCACGACCGCCGTGTGCTTCACGTAGTCGTGGAGCTGCTGGCGAGCGCGCATGTTCCCCTCCATCTCCAGTTCGATGCGCGTCCCGTGCGGGCGGTCCCAGGACGTCGTGCCCTCGTCGCGGATCTCGGGCTCGTTCGTGTCCGTGTCGATGACGAGCTCGAAGTACTGCGCGGTGTCGCTGCCCTGCGTGCGACTCGTCACCTTCGCCGGCTTCCCGGAGGTGAGCTGGGAGTACAGGACGGCGGCAGAGATCCCGATCCCTTGCTGGCCGCGCGCTTGCTCCCGGGCGTGGAACCGGCTCCCGTACAGGAGTTTCCCGAATATCTTCGGGATCTGTTCTCGCGTGATGCCCGGTCCGTTGTCCTCGACGACGAGCCGGTAGTAGTCCCCGGCCTCCTCGATCTCGACGTAGATGTCGGGGAGGTGCCCGGCTTCCTCGGTCGCGTCGAGCGCGTTGTCGACGGCCTCCTTGACGGCCGTGACGAGCGCCCTGGCGCCCGAGTTGAACCCGAGCATCTGCTTGTTCTTCTCGAAGAACTCGGCGATGGAGATGGCGCGCTGGTTCTCCGCGAGCTCCGCGGCCATCCCCTCGTCTTCGCCGAGTGACGACTGGAACGAGGTCATTCTGTGACTGCCCTTACCCCCTCGGGGATTAAAAGCCGTTCCCTACCTCGGTGAAAGTGAAACGTACGACGCGGCGATCGCGAATCGGGCGGGCGGGGACGCGGACTCGAGTCGCAGGTCGTCGCTCGATGAACGAGGCGCCCGCTCGTCGACTACTGGTACCTGGCGCCCCGACACGTCAGATGTCGAGAACGACGAGCGTCCGTCGTGGCGACCGGCGACCCCGGGCCAGATTGCCGTCGGCGCGCATCGTACGGAACCGGCTCCCTGCGTGGCGTTCGAACGCTGACTCCCACGCGCGTGGGCGAGCGCGCACACGGTACTTTTATCAGTAGCAGTCGTCTATGCGAGAGCAGGTATTACATGTCCGAGGAAAGTGACTACAGCGCCGGGCAAATCCAGGTCCTCGAGGGCCTGGAGGCCGTTCGGAAGCGTCCGGCGATGTACATCGGCTCTACAGACTCTAGAGGGTTGCACCACCTGGTGTACGAGGTGGTGGACAACTCCATCGACGAGGCCCTGGCCGGGCACTGCGACACCATCGACGTGTCCATCCACGAGGACGGCTCGATCACCGTCAGCGACGACGGCCGCGGCATCCCCGTGGACACGCACGAGGAGTACGACCGGCCGGCCCTCGAGGTCATCATGACCGTCCTCCACGCGGGTGGGAAGTTCGACAACAAGTCCTACCAGGTCTCGGGTGGCCTGCACGGCGTCGGGGTGAGCGTCGTGAACGCGCTCGCCGAACGCCTCGAGGTCGAAGTCAAGCGCGAGGGCGTCGTCTGGCGGCACGCGTTCGAGCGCGGCGAACCGCAGGGCGACATGGAGCGCGTCCGCGACATGCGTGCCGACGAGGACAACGGGACGAGCATCCAGTTCTGGCCGGACACCGACATCTTCGACGCGACCGAGTACAAGTACTCGACGCTCGCGAACCGGCTGCGAGAGCTGGCGTTCCTGAACTCCGGCGTCGCCATCTCGCTGTCCGACGAACGCGACGAGAGCGGCGAGACGTTCGAGTACGAGGGCGGCATCCGCGAGTTCGTCGAGTACCTCAACGAGACGAAGACGCCGCTGCACGACGACATCATCTACTTCGACGACGAGGAGGCCGTCGACGACGGCGTCATCCAGGTCGAGGTCGCGATGCAGGCGACCGACGAACTCCAGGGGTCGATCCACGCGTTCGCGAACAACATCAACACGCGCGAGGGCGGTACGCACCTCACGGGGTTCAAGACCGCGCTCACGCGCGTCGTGAACGACTACGCGACGGACCAGGGGATGCTCGGGGACCTGGACGAGAACCTCAAGGGCGAGGACATCCGCGAGGGGCTCACGGCGGTCATCTCCATCAAGCACCCGGACCCGCAGTTCGAGGGGCAGACGAAGACGAAGCTCGGGAACGGCGAGGTACGCGGGGTCGTCGAGTCCGCGATGCACGAGAACCTCGATACGTACTTCGAGGAGAACCCGAGCACGGCGAAGGTCATCGTCTCGAAGGCCGTCGAGGCGGCGAAGGCGCGCAAGGCCGCGAAGAAGGCCGAGGAGCTCACTCGACGCAAGTCCGCGCTGGATTCGACCAGTCTCCCCGGGAAGCTCGCGGACTGCCAGACGAAGGACCCCTCCGAGGCGGAGCTGTTCATCGTCGAGGGCGACTCCGCGGGCGGGAGCGCGAAGCAGGGTCGGAACCCCGAGTTCCAGGCGATCCTTCCCCTCGGCGGGAAGATCCTGAACGTCGAGAAGCATCGGCTCGACCGCGTGCTTGAGAACGAGGAGATCCGGAGCATGATCACGGCACTCGGGACGGGCGTCGGCGACGAGTTCGACGTGGACAACGCCAGGTACGAGAAGATCATCTTCATGTGCGACGCCGACGTCGACGGTGCGCACATCCGCACGCTCCTCCTGACGTTGTTCTACCGCTACATGCGACCGCTCGTCGAGGCGGGGTACGTGTACGCGGCCCAGCCGCCGCTGTACCGCATTCGGTACAACGGGAACACGTACGACGTGATGACGGAGGCCGAGCGCGAGCGCGTCGTCGAGGAGAAGTGCAACGGGAACCCGACGCAGGTCCAGCGGTTCAAGGGCCTCGGGGAGATGAACCCCCAGCAGCTCTGGGACACGACGATGGACCCGGACAACCGCGTGCTGAAGCAGATCACGATCGAGGACGCGGCGGCGGCGGACAAGATGTTCTCGGTGCTGATGGGTGACGCCGTCGGGCCGCGCAAGCAGTTCATCAAGGATCACGCCGCCGAGGCGGAGTGGGTGGACATATGAGTTCGGAACCAGCCGACGACCCCGACGTTCCGGCCGACCGCGTGAAGCACGTCCGCATCGAGGACGAGATGGAGCAGAGCTACATCGACTACGCGATGAGCGTCATCGCGGGTCGCGCGCTCCCGGACGTCCGCGACGGCCTGAAGCCCGTGCATCGCCGGATCCTGTACGCGATGCACGAGATGGGCGTCTCCCCGCGCTCCTCGCACCGGAAGAGTTCCTCGATCGTCGGGGAGACGATGGGTGACTACCACCCGCACGGGGACCAGGCGATCTACGACACGCTCGTCGGGATGGCCCAGGACTTCTCGATGCGGTACCCGCTCGTCGACGGTCAGGGGAACTTCGGGTCGATGGACGGCGACCCGGCGGCGGCGATGCGGTACACGGAGGCGCGGATGGCGCCGATCGCCGAGGAGTTGCTCGCGGACATCGAGAAGGACACGGTCGACTTCACGCCGAACTACGACGACCGCCTGACGGAGCCGGACGTCCTCCCTGCCGCGTACCCGAACCTCCTCGTGAACGGGAGTACGGGGATCGCGGTCGGGATGTCGACGAAGATTCCGCCGCACAACCTCGGGGAGGTCGTCGACGCGACGATCGACCTCATCGAGAACCCCGACTGCGACGTGACGGACCTCATGGAGCACGTGAAGGGGCCGGACTTCCCGACGGGCGCGAACATCGTGGGGAAGAACGCGGTCCGGAAGGCGTACGCGACGGGCCGTGGCCGACTGCGCGTTCGCGCAGAGTACGAGGTCGAGGAGTGGAAGAACGGGCGGGAGCGCATCATCGTGACCGAGCTCCCGTTCCAGGAGAACAAGGCGCGGATGGTCGAGCGCATCGCCGACGACGTGAACGAGGGCAAGATCGAGGGGATCACGGACCTCCGCGACGAGTCCGACCGGAACGGCGTGCGCGTCGTCATCGAACTGAAGCGCGGCGCGAACGCCGACGTCGTCGAGAACAAGCTCCTCGAGCATCACCTCGAGAAGACGTTCGGCGTCATCAACCTCGCGCTCGTCGACGGTCAGCCCCAGGTCCTGAGTCTGAAGGAGACCCTCGAGCACTACGTCGAGCACCGCAAGGAGGTCGTGACGCGGCGCTCGCAGTTCGAGCTCGACGAGGCCGAGGATCGCGCGCACATCCTCGAGGGCCGACTGAAGGCGCTGGACAACATCGACGACGTCGTCGACCGCATCCAGGACAGCGAGGACCGCGACAGCGCGAAGGAGAACCTCCGCTCGGCGTACGACTTCAGCGAGGCGCAAGCCGAGCACATCGTCCGGATGCAGCTCGGGTCGCTGACGTCCATGGAGCGCGCCGAGATCGAGTCCGAGTACGAGGACGTCATGGACACCATCGAGTACCTCGAGTCCGTGCTCGGGAGCGAGGAGAAGCTCCTGTCGGTCATCGTGGACGAACTCGAGGCCGTCAAGGACGAGTACGACGACGACCGACGGACGAGCTTCGTCGAGGACACCGGGACGGTGACTCACGAGGACCTCATCCCCGAGGAGGAGGTCGTCGTGGTCGTGACGGAGGACGACTACGTGAAGCGGATGCCCGTCGACCAGTTCGACGCGCAGAACCGCGGCGGGAAGGGCATCATCGGCGCGGACGTCAAGGAAGGCGACAGCGTGTCGAAGGTGTTCCGCGCGAACACGCACGACTACGTGCTCGCGTTCACGAATCACGGGCAGGTCTATCGCCTGAAGACCTACGAGATCCCGGAGGTCTCCCGGACCGCGCGCGGCAAGTCCGCGGTCAACCTCCTGAAGCTCGACGACGGCGAGGAGATCACGGCGGTCGTGACGACCGACGACTTCGAGGCCGAGGAGTGCGTGACGATGGTCACGAAGAACGGGTACGTCAAGCGGACGACCGGCGAGGACTTCTCGAACATCCTGACGACGGGCATCATCGCCGCGGACCTCGGCGAGGACGACGCGCTCGTCGACGTGGAGGTGACCGACGGCTCGAAGGACCTCGTCGTCGCGACCGAGGACGGGATGACGATCCGGTTCGACGAGCAGGAGGTGCGGACGATGGGTCGGAACGCCAGGGGCGTCCGCGGCATCGACCTCGAGGGCGACGACCGCGTCGCGGGGCTCGTCGCGACCGACCACGACGACGAGAAGAGTCTCCTCACCGTCACGGAGAACGGCTACGGGAAGCGCACGCGCCTCTCGAACTACCGCCAGCAGGGCCGGTACGGGAAGGGCCTCATCGACATCAAGACAAACGAACGCAACGGGCGCGTGACGAGCGTGAAGGCGGTCGCGGACGACGACGACCTCGTCGTGATGAGTGACCGCGGCCAGATCATGGTCACGCACGCCGCCGACGTCAGTCTCGTCGGCCGGAACACGATGGGCGTCACCATCATGGACCTCGACGACGGCGACAACGTCGCGAGCGTCGACGTCCTGCCCGCGGCGACCGGCGCGGCCGACGCGGTCGACGCCGACGACGACTGAGCGAGCGAGCACCGCGGTCGCTCGGGCGGTGTGGTCCTCCAATGGACCCCGGCGCGGCGTCCGACTCGTTGGCACCCAGGGATGCGTTTCGGTCAGGAGCGACCCGCTAGCTCGTCTCGAACCGTTGCAGCGACCTCCCGTTGGGTCGTCTCGTCGGCGGGCTCGGCGTTCCACCCCAGAGACAGCGTATCGTCTTCGTATCGCGGAATCACGTGGACGTGAGCGTGAAAGACGTCCTGTCCTGCAGCGACGCCGTTCGACTGAACGACGTTGAAACCGTCGAGCTGGTAGACGGATTCGAGCGCACCTGAAACGCGATGCACGGTTTGAAATACCGCTCCCGCGAGGGGCCTCGGCGCGTCGGTTAGCGTCTCGTAGTGGGGCTTTGGAACGACGAGCGTGTGCCCGCGAGCCGCGGGTTCGATATCGAGGAACGCGAGCGTCTGCTCGTCCTCGTACAGCCGGTACGCGGGCGATTCCCCGGCGACGATGCCGCAAAACACGCAGTCTGACATGACTGGCACGTTCTCCGCGCGACGGAAAACGCTACGGGCTCTCGGCCGGCGCCGTCGTGGGGTGTCCCGCGCGCGGCATCGAACGTCCGTTTCGGTCGAGACTCCGACCGACGGATTCGTCCGGGGACGACCGTCCCGTCGCCCGTCGCGACGTCGCGGTCGCTCGTCGCCCCGGTGTCTTTTCTCCCCTGCCCGAGTATCCCCGCGCATGGACGTCCCAGAGCACCTCGGGCACCACGAGGCGGCCGAGGAGTTGCCGCTGGTGACGGAGTCGGCGGTGGTGACGGCGGTCGAAGCGATGGACCGCAACCGCACGGCGGATATCGAGAACGCCGTCGGGCGCATCCTCGACCGGAACGACGCGAGCGACTGGTATCGCGACCCGGGGCGGGGAGCGGACGAGGGCCTGCGGAGCGAGCGCGTCGACTGGGACGACCTCGTCGGTCGCGCGACCGACGCCGGGTTCCCGGACGACGACGTGGACGCCCTCGCGGACCTCGCCGTGCGCTTCCAGCGACCGTACCCGTCGCTCCTCCGGGTGCGCGTTCGACTGGACGACGACGTCGACCTCTCGTTCGCGCCCGGTCAGTACGCGACCGTGACGTTCGACGGCCACCCGCGGCCGTACTCGATCGCGAGCTCGCCGACCGCGGACGAACTCGAGTTCTGCATCCGTCGCGTCCCCGGCGGTCGTCTCACGACCGACATCTTCCAGTACCTCGACGTCGGCGACGAGGTGACGATCCGCGGGCCGAACGGCGAGATGGTACTCGGGGCGCCCTCGACGCGCGACCTCGTCTTCCTCGCGACCGGGACCGGCGTCGCGCCCTTTGCGAGCATGATCGACTACGTGTACGCGACCGACCGGCACGTCGTCGACGGCCACGAGCGCGACGTCTGGCTGTTCCTCGGCGCCGCGTACGAGGACGACCTCGCGTACCGCGAGGCGTTCCGCGACTACGACCGCGAGCGGGACGGCTTCCACTTCGTGCCGACGCTCACGCGCGAACGCCGCCTCACCGACTGGCGCGGCGAGACCGAGTACGTCCAGCGCGTGCTCTTGAAGTACGTCGACGACGACGCCGTGGACGCGAGCGCGCTCCCGGCGAGACTGGCGGCGTACGCGAGCGCCGATCCGGCGTTCGACGTCGACGCACGCATCGACCCGGGCAACGTCGACGTGTACGCGTGCGGGATCACAGCGATGGTCGACCAGCTCGTCGACGCGACGCGCGCCGTCGGCGTCCCCGCCGAGCGCACGCAGTTCGAGGGGTTCGGGTGACCGCCGCCGCGCGAACGACCCCTCCAGGGGCGAGGAGTCACGCGAGCGTGCTGTAGAACAGGACGAGTGGAATCCACGAGAACAGCCCGCCGAGGACGAGTCCGCCTCGTAGGTGTCCTCGAGGACGAGGTCCGCGCCCGTCGGGTCGACGCCGACGCTCCCCGTCCCGTCGCTCACGCACCGACCATCGAGTACACGACGAACGCGGGGACGGCCGCGAACACCGCGCCGAACGCGACCGCGCCGATCCCTCGCTTGAGGTACCGCCACTGTGCCTCGCCCTCGCCCGCGTCCGCGACGACGAACGGCCGTCCGAGCACGCCGCCCAGGACGCCACCGTCGCCGCCGTCAGCGATCGACGGCGTCGCACCGGCCACGGCGGTCGCGGTCTCCGCGACGCCCGTGACGAACGTCTCCATCCCCGGATCCAGACGGCGTTCCGTGAACCGTTGTTTGTCGCCCGTCGCGAGCGAGAGCGGCCCGAGGTCGAACGACCCCGTCTCGTGGTCGAGGTCGTCGCGACCGTCGACGAACGCCCGCACCCGCTCGGGGAGCTCCTCGTCGTGCCCCACGACCACGCGGTAGTCCCGCTCGAGGGAGAGACTCGACTCGGCGGGGTCGACGCCGACGGCGCCGGTATCGTCGGCGACCCGGAACGGGACCGACTCCGTCCCGGTCGCTCGCGTGTGCCAGTTCGAGCCGTCGTCGTCGTGCTGGTACTCCTCGACCTCGAACTCGTACGCGAGACAATCCTCGCCCGAGAACGGTGCCTCGAGCGTCCGGTCGCCGTCCTTGGCTTCGCCCTCGACCTCGACAGCACCGGCGTCGACGCTGTGAACGTCCGTCGGCGTCGTCGCCTTCATCGTCGCGTACGTCCGGAGACTCAGCAACCCGTACCCAACCATCGACAGCCCGACGAGGAGGAAGACCCCCAGGAACGCGAGCGGGAGGAGTTCCACGCCACCGAACTGCAGGACTACTCCGAGCATGCCGTCGAGTGACGGCATCCCTCGTCATAGACCTAGGGGCACGATATCGGAGACGAATCGGGGCCGCTCTCGCGATCGGGGCGGTTCGGGAGACGTCTCGAGAAACGGGGTCGGCCTACCTGCGGCCGAGGATGCGCTTGCCGAGCGCGCTCGCGGCGAGTTCCGTCGCCAGCTCGGCGGTCTCGTTGTGCTCGTCGAGGATCGGGTTCACCTCGACGACCTCCATCGACCGCAGCGAGTCGTGCTCGCCGTCGTGCTCGGCGACCAGTTCCAGCGCGTGGTGGGCCTCGCGGTACGTGACGCCGCCGCGGACGGGCGTCCCGACGCCCGGCGCCTCGTTCGGGTCGAGCCAGTCGAGGTCGAGACTGACGTGCACGCCGTCCACGCCGTCGCTCGCGATCGACATCGCTCGGTCGACGACCTCGTCGATGCCGTGCTCGTCGATGTCGCTCATCGTGAACGCCGTCCCGGCGCTCTCGCGGACGGCCTCGGCCTCCCGGTCGTCGACGCTCCGCAGCCCGACCCAGACGACGTTCTCCGGGTCGAGTCGCGGCGCGGTCGCCCACTCGACGCCCTCGAACTCGTCGTTCCCGAGTGCGGCAGCCAGCGGCATCCCGTGCACGTTCCCGCTCGGCGACGTCGACGGCGTGTTCATGTCCGCGTGCGCGTCGAACCACACCGTCCCGACGTCCGCGTCCGCGGCCGCACCGCGGAGCGACCCGATCGCGACCGAGTGATCGCCACCGATGACCAGCGGGGTCGCCCCGTCTCCGATGGCCGCGGCCACCTCGTCGGCGACCTGGTGGCTGACCGCCTCGACCTCCTCGACGAACTTCGCCCGCCCCTGCTCGGGCACGCGCTTGTCCGCGTCCTGGGTCTCCGCCGGCGGCGCCGTCACGTCACCGACGTCAACGCACGCGACGCCCGCCGCCTCGAGTTGCTCCTGGAGGCCCGCGTACCGTATCGCGGACGGCCCCATGTCGACGCCTCGTCGATTCGCGCCGTAGTCCGACGGCGCCCCGATGATGCGCGCTTCCTCGCTCATGCGCCAGCGTACTCGCGGTCCCCGTATCAAACGCCCGGTTGCGAATCCGGGAGACGAAAGCGGTCGTTTGACCGAACGAGTTACTTTAGTGGTCGGTCCCGGTACGTCGTCGCATACCGATGAGCAGACAGTACGAGGGCTGGCGGTACGCGCCGCTACGGTTCGCGGTGTGGGTGCTCGCGGTCGTCTACCTCGGTCGGGTCCAGTACGACAACACCCTCTGGGACCTCAAGCAACTCACGGTCGGCCGCGTCCTCGTCCGCACGACGTGCATCGGTCTCGTGCTCGCGTTCGTCTACTGGAACGTCGCAATCGTCCCGCCGCGCGTCGCGGCAGTGCTCTGGACCGGCGTCGCCCTCATGTACGGCGCCGTGTTCGCGCTCTACGTCGTCGTCGAGACCGGCGTCGACTACGTGGACGCCGCCGACCCCCTCGACCGCCGTGCAGCAACCCGGGCCATCGACCCCGACGAGAAGCAGAGCGACGTCGTCGGCGGCTACCGGTTCGGCGACATCGCGGACGAGCGCTCCGACTAGCCATCTCGTCACAGCGCTTAATCCGACAGCCATCCTCTATCCGCTCGATGCCGACGTTTCGCGAGTACCGCGGCTGGGAGTACGCCCCCCTTCGCTTCGTCGTCTGGGTACTCGCCGCCGTCTACCTCGGTCGCGTTCACTACGACAACACGCTCTGGGACCTCAGGCAACTCTCTGCCTTCGAGGTCGTCGTCAAGACCCTCTCGATCGCGGTCGTGCTCGCGTTCGTCTACTGGAACGTCGCGCTCGCCGACCCCGACGTCGTCGCGATCGTCTGGGCCGGCGTCGTCGTCTTCGGCGCGAAGGTACTGCTCGTCCTCGGCGTCGTCCGTGCCGGCACCGCGCTCGCGGGCCGCCGACAGTTCGCCGACCGTCGGCGGTTCGAAGCCGCCAGCGGACCGGACGACGACGGCGAGTAGTCGCCCCCGCCGCCACCACCGGCCCGTGGTCTTCGCGTGCCCGCAGTCAGTTCTCGAGGTACGGCTCGCAGACGAGCTCCATCCCTTCGCGGAACGACACCTGCGGCTCCCAGTCCGTCGCCGCCTGCATCTTCGAGTAGTCCGCCATCGTGTGATGCACGAACACGTCCTCGTCGATCGGGTTCTCGACGTGCTCCGGCTGGACGTCCGTCCCGAGCACGTCGTTCAGGGTGTCGACGATCTCGTTCGCGGTGTACTGCTCGCCCGTGCCGAGGTTGTAGATGCCCGTCAACTGGTGGTCGGCGGCCGCCTCGCAGCCGCGGACGACGTCGCTGACGTGCGTGAGGTCCCGCGAGTGCGTGCCGTCGCCGTAGACGACCGGCGACTCGCCGTTCGCGACGTCGTCCGCGAACTGCGCGACGATGTTCGCGAACTCGCCCTTGTGCGCCTCCGCACCCCGGTAGCCCTGGTAGACCGAGAAGAACCGCATGCCCGCACACGCCATCCCGTGGTAGTTCGCGAAGTACTCCGCGTACCGCTCGCGGGCGAGCTTCGACGCCTCGTAGCCCGTGTTCGCCTCGACCGGCATCGACTCCGGGGACGGCTCGTGGCGCGACCCGTAGATCGACGACGTCGACGCGTACACGACGGTGTCACAGCCCGCCTGCCGGCACTGCTCGACCGCGTTCGCGAACCCCTCGACGTTCACGCGAAGGCCCCGCAGGAGGTTCTCGCGGGAGTCCTCGTGCATCTTCAGCGACGACAGCGCCGCGAGGTGGAACAGGACGTCGACGTCCTCGACGGGCAGGTCGTCGTCGAGCACGCTCGCTTCGACGTACTCGACGGCCTCGTCGAGGTTCTCGGGCGTCCCGAGGTAACCGTCGTCGAGCGCAACTACGTCGTTGTCCGCGGCGAGGTAGTTCGCGAGGTTCGAGCCGATGAAACCCCCGCCGCCGGTGACGAGGACGCGTTTGCCTTCCATGTGACCGAGACCACCGGCGACCGACTAATCGGTGTCGCTTGTCGTCGACCAAAGCGATCGTCGTCCGGGCGCGCCTGAAAAAATCGCCCCATGGCCGCGCCGTCCCCACGGTTTTAAGGCCGGACGTGACCTACCTGCCTGCATGTCGTCGATCGAGCTCACCCCGAGCCAGAAGAACATCCTGCAGGCGCTCATCAACCTCCATCGCGAGAAGGAGGACGCCATCAAGGGCGAGGACATCGCCCAGCAGGTCGACCGGAACGCCGGCACCATCCGGAACCAGATGCAGAGTTTGAAAGCCCTCCAACTCGTCGAGGGCGTCCCCGGCCCGAAGGGCGGATACAAGCCGACGGCCGCGGCCTACGAGGCCCTGGAGATCCAGCAGATGGACGAACCCGCCGCGGTCCCCATCACGCACGAGGGCGAGCCGATCGAGGACGTCATCGTCGACGAGATCGACCTGTCGTCGGTCCACCACCCCGAGCTCTGCCGGGCGGAGATCCACATCCAGGGGTCGGTGCGGGACATCCACGAGGGCGACGCGGTGACGGTCGGGCCGACGCCGCTGTCGAAGCTCCGCATCGAGGGGACCGTCGACGGGAAGGACGACACGAACAACATCATCATCCTCCGCATCGACAGCATGGTCGCTCCCGCGGAGGAACCCGAGCACTAGCCCGGCGACGATCGATTCGGCTCGCGTCGACCGGTCGCCTGCAGACTCGGTCGGCGGGGTGACAAGCAATCGCACGACGACGCGCGTTTCAACACCTTTGTACCCGAGGGTTACCGACGTGCCGATATGGCTACGAACGTCACCGTACTCGGCGCCGGCTACGCTGGCGCTGGTGCGGTCTCGGAACTCCAGAACCGCGCGGGCCCCAACGTCTCGATCACGTGGATCGCGGACGTCGACTACCATCTCGTTCTCCACGAATCGCATCGCATCGTCCGCGACCCCTCGGTCGCCGAACACATCAAGATTCCCGTCCGCGAGATCGCGGACCCGAGCACGGAGTTCGTCCAGGGCGAGGTCACGAACCTCGACGAGGACGCCCGCGAAGTCGAACTCGCGAACGGCGACACCGTCGACTACGACTACTGTCTCGTCGCACTCGGCAGCCAGACGGCGTTCTTCGGCATCGAAGGCCTCGAGGAGCACTCGCTCACGCTGAAGTCCGCCGACGACGCGATGGCGATCCACGACGCCGTCAGCGACGCGGCGACCGACGCGACGCGAAGTGACCCGGCGGACGTCGTCGTCGGCGGCGCCGGCCTCTCGGGCATCCAGACGGCCGCGGAGATCGCCGAGTACCGCAACGAGAAGCGCGCGCCGCTCGACGTCCACCTCGTCGAAGGCCTGGACTCGATCTTCCCCGGGAACGACCCCGAGGTCCAGGGCGCGCTCCGGAAGCGCCTCGAGAACCTCGACATCAACATCCTCACGGGCGAGTTCATCGGCGAAGTCGACGAGGACACCGTCTACATCGGCGACGACGCCGAGATGGACTACGACGTCCTGCTCTGGACGGGCGGCATCACGGGCCGCGACGCCCTCGACGAGACCGACGTCGACAAGGAACACAACCGCCTGCAGACCGGGCAGGACTTCCAGACGACGGACGACCGCGTGTTCGCGATCGGCGACTCCGCGCTCATCGAGCAGCCCGGCGAGGACCCCGCACCGCCGACGGCGCAGGCCGCCTGGCAGGCCGCCGACGTCGCCGCCGAGAACGTCGTCCGCGCGATCGAGGGCCGCCGCCCGAAGACGTGGGTGCACGAGGACAAGGGTACCGTCATCAGCGTCGGCGACAAGGCCGTCGCGCACGACGTGCAGGCGTTCGGGATCAGCGCGCCCGTGACGACGTTCGGCGGGTTCCCCGCGAAGAACCTGAAGAAGGCGATCGCCGCCCGCTGGATCGCGGACGTCTCCAGCTACCAGCGCGCACTCAGCGCGTGGAGCATGCTCTAGCTCGCCCGCGACACGACGCGACGCGTCCCTTCTTATTCCGACGGTTCAAGTGCGAAGCCGCGGCCAAAGCCCGCGTGTCCTGACGACCGAGGCTGGGAGGGCCGAGGCGGGTGCGCGGCGACCCCTCCCAGCGACAGCCGCTCGCCGCCTGTTCGCCAACTCTCGATGCGCCACGGATCGATCAACGGAGATCCGAACCGTTCGACGGCCAGCGCCCACGGCCGGGGTCAGTCCAGGTCCAGGCCGGGATGCCAGTGGTCGACGCCCGCCTCGGCCTTCGCGGCGTCCATCTTCCGGAGGAGCTTCACCGCGAGACTCGCCGTCTCCGCCGCCCTGGACTCGCCTTCGGTCCGGAACTCGCCCGTGACGCGGTTCGCGTACACCGAGCAGATGGCGCCGGCGCGCAGGTCGTAGACGTTCGCGAGCGTCAGGATGGCGGCGGCCTCCATCTCGATGTTCTTCACGTTCGCGTCCTGGAGCGCCTCGACGAGTTCGGTCGAGCCGGCGGCCTCGAACCCCTCGAAGCCCGGGCGGCCCTGGCCGGCGTAGAACGAGTCCGCGCTCATCGTCAACCCGGTGTGGTAGTCGTAGCCGAGGCGTTCGGCGGCGGCCACGAGCGCCGACACGACCTCGTGGTCCGCGACCGCCGGGTAGTCCTCGCGGACGTACTCGTCGCTCGTGCCCTCCTGCCGGACCGCGCCGGTGGTGATGACGAGGTCGCCGACCTCCATCTCCGGCTGGATCGCACCGCAGGACCCGACGCGGACGTACGTCTCCACGCCGACGCGCGCGAGTTCCTCGACCGCGATCGCGGCGCTCGGGGATCCGATGCCCGTCGACGTCACCGAGATGTCCGCGCCCTCGTACCGACCGGTCGCGGTTCGGTACTCGCGGTGATAGGCCCGTTCCTCGTGGTCGTCCCAGAGGTCGACGATCTTGTCGACGCGCTCGGGATTCCCCGGGAGGAGCACCGCGTCGCTCACGTCGTCGGGGCCGACCTCGACGTGGTACTGGACGTCCGCGTTCGGGTCTTCGCTGTCGTCGGTCATACCACGCACGTAGCCGTGGCGCGTTCAAAAGGCTACTGCGACGGCGTCGCACCCTGGCGGTGCCAACTGTCGCGTCGCGGTCCTACTTCCCGAGGGTCTCGCGCGTGATCGTCTCCGGGAGCAAGTCGCCGAGCGCGTGCTCGCGGACGCCGTCCGCACCGGCGTCGCAGAGCACGCGGAACTCCTCGTCGCAGAACTCCGCGAGCGTCTGCCGGCACATCCCGCACGGCGTGACGGCGTCGCGTTCGCCCGAGGACACCGCGAGCTTCGCGAACGACCGATGGCCGTCCTTGAGTGCTTCCGCGATCGCGACCTCCTCGGCGTGCAGGCTGTTCGAGTAGTTCGCGTTCTCGAGATTACACCCGACGTACACCTCGCCGTCGGCGGTCTCGATGGCGGCTCCGACCTGGTACTCCGAGTACGGGACGTAGGCTTCCGTCTGTACGTCCCTGGCGGCGTCGAGGAGTGCGTCGTCGTCCATGCGTCGGAGAACCTCCGCCAGCAGCAAGTAACCACCCGGTTCGACCGCGAGATCGGTGTGGCCGAGGACTACCGTGACGGCGGTCAGTCGTCGCCGGACTCGTAGTGGTCGCCGGCGGCGTCGGGGAGTCTGGTCTTCCCGACGAGCGCGAGCACGACGATCACGGCGACGAACGGCACCATCTGGACGAGCGACGGGGAGATGTTCAGTTCCGAGATCTGCTGGACGCGGAACTGGAGCGCGTTCAGGCCCGCGAACAGGAACGACGACAGGAACGCGCCGATGGGGTTGTAGTTCCCCATGAGGTACGCGGTGATGCCGATCCAGCCGCGGCCGGAGACCATCGTCTGGCCGCTCCCGATGAACTGGCCGACCTGACCGAGTGCGAGTCCGGCGCCGCCGACGCCCGAGAACACGCCCGACAGCAGGACGCTCGCGTACCGGATGCGACTGACGTTCACGCCCGCCGTGTCGAGCGCCTTCGGGTTCTCGCCGCTCGCGCGGACCCAGCGACCGAACGCCGTTCGATTCAGGACGAACCACGACGCGGGAACGGCGAGCAGCATCAGGTACACCGTCGGGTTCGAGTCGAACACCGCCGGGCCGAGCACGGGAACCTCGACGAGACCGGGCACGACCCAGTTGTTCAGGGTCGGCACCGCGGGACTGTTCACGGAGTTCCAGACGATCTGGCTCGCGAACGGCGCGAGACCGAGTGCGACCAGCCAGACCGCGAGCCCCGCGATGATCTGGTCGGCCTCGTACCGGATGGTGACGACCGCGAACAGTCCGGCCAGCAAGGTGCTCGCGAGGATCGCGGCGATGAACCCCGCCCAGGCGGCGGTCGTCGGTCCGACGGACCCCGCGAGCCCCCACGCGACCGCGATCGACGTGAACGCGGACGCGATCAGGAGCCCCTCGAGGCCGATGTTGATGACGCCGGACTTCTCGGCGAAGATCCCGCCGAGTGCGGCGAACGCGATCGGGACCGAGAGTCTGAGTGCGGCCGAGAACAGGCTGGTGTCGAACTGTGCGGCGAGCGCGACCACCCACGGGACGGGGACGAGGAACGTGAACACGAGGCCGGCGAGCACGACGAGCGCGCCGATAGCGCCACCGGCGACGTACGCGGTCCGGTTACGCATCGTCCTCACCTCCGTCGGTCGCGACCGGACGATCCGCGTCGGGTCCGAACGACGTGTAGCGGGCGAGCATCCTGAAGAACTCGGGCATCGCGACGAAGAGGATGACGAGTCCGCGGAGCACGCCGACGAGCTGTTTCGGGACGCCGAGACTGAAGTCGATGGAGAGACTCCCGGCCTTCATCACGCCGAACAGGAGTGCGGCGGGGAGGACGCCCAGTGGGTTGTTGCCCGCGAGGATCGAGACCGTGATGCCGTCGAAGCCGAGCGCTGGGATGCCGGTCCGGTACCGCGACATCACCATGAGGACGTACACTGCACCGCCGAGCCCCGCGAGTGCGCCCGAGAGCGTCATGCTGGAGACCACGAGGCGCTTGGCGTCGACGCCGGCGTAGTCCGCGGCCGTGGCCTGCACGCCGCTCGTCCTGAGGTCGTACCCGAACGCGGTGTTCGCGAGGACGTAGTACGTCCCGCCGACGAGCGCGAGTCCAAGCACGAGTGCGACGACGGAGAACTGCGCGCCCTCGAAGAACGGCAGGACGGGTGTCAGGCGAGCGGCTTCCGGAATCGCGACGGTCTGTACGCTCCCGCTCTCGGGGTCCTGGTAGTACGTCGAGATCAGGAAGAACGCGAGGTTCGTCGCGACGAAGTTCAGCATGATGGTCGTGATGACTTCGTTCGCCTCCGCGTACGCCTTCAGCGCACCGGGGATGGCGGCGTAGAGGCCGCCGAAGACGGCGCCGACGACCAGCGCGAGCGGGACGAGTACGAGCGTCCCGACCGGCCCGGTCGGCGCGAACGGGGCGGCGAAGATGACCGCGAGCGCGGACGCGAGCCCGCCGAGGACGAGCTGTCCCTGCGAGCCGATGTTGAACAGGCCGGCGCGGAACGCGACCGCGACCGACAGGCCCGTGAAGATCAGGAGGACGGTCTCCTTCATCACGAGCGCGACGTTGAACCCGCCGACGAACGGGTCGACGAACAGATAGTAGTACACGAGGAACGGATTGTAGCAGGATCCGAGGAACCTGCCGCCGGCGCAGTCGACGACCAACCCGGAGAGGTAGACGAGGACGCTCCCGACCAGAACGGACGCGACGAACGCCGCGACGCTGATGTAGATGCGTTCCTTCGCGCTCGCCGTCACGATCTTCGACGCCGCGGACTCCGACCACGACGGGATCTCGCCCGAACCAACGTCCGTCTCGTCCTGCGTCGTCTCGCCGTCGACGTCCGTCTCGTCCGGCGTCGTCTCGTCGTCGTTTGCGTCGGTCACGCGACGTCACCCCCGGGCTGGGGCGGGTCGACGCTCTCGACGCGCTCGCCACCCATCAGGAGCCCGAGTTCCTCCTCGGTCGTCGACGCCGGGTCGACGACGTCCACGAACTCGCCGTCGTGCATGACCGCGAGGCGGTCCGAGAGCGACTGGACTTCGTCGAGCTTCGAGGAGACCAGGAGGACGGCTTTCCCGCGCGCTCGCAGGTCGAGGATCCGTTCGTGGATGAACTCGACGCTCCCGATGTCGACGCCGCGCGTTGGGTGGGACGCGACGACGACGTCGGGGTCCTGACTGAACTCGCGGCCGACGATGAACTTCTGCTGGTTCCCGCCCGAGAGGCTCTTCGCGCTCGCACTCGGGTCCGGTGGGCGGACGTCGTACTCCTCGATGACGTCCGCGACGTGCCCGTACGTGCCCTCCCAGTCGATGCGACCGCTCGGCGCGAACTCCGGGTCGTGTTGCTTCCCGAGCAGGCCGTTCTCCACGAGGTCGTAGTCCATCACGAGCCCGCGCTCCTGGCGGTCCTCGGGGACGAACGCCATCCCTCTCGCGATGCGTTCCCGCCGGGACGCGTCCGTGACGTCCTCGCCGTCGAACCGCACCGTCCCAGAGACGACGTCCCGTAGGCCGGTGACGGTCTCGACGAGCTCGCTCTGCCCGTTCCCGTCCACGCCAGCGATACCGAACACCTCGCCCTCGTGGACGTCGAACGTCACGTCGTGGACCGCCGGAATGCTGCGGTCGTCCTCCACGCGCAGATCCGAGATCGACAGCGCGGGGTCGCCGCGCTCGACGGGATCCTTGTCCGTCGAGAGGAGGACCTCGCGACCGACCATGAGCTCCGCGAGCTCCTCGCGACTGGTCGCGTCCGCGTCGACCGTCCCGACGTTCACGCCGTCCCGGAGGACGGTTATCTCGTCGGCCGCGTTCATCGCCTCGTCGAGCTTGTGCGAGATGAAGATTATCGTCTTCCCTTGTGCGGTCAGCTCCTCGAACACCGCGAACAGCTCCTCGACCTCCTGTGGCGTCAGGACCGCCGTCGGCTCGTCGAGGATGAGCACGTCTGCGCCACGGTACAGCGCCTTCAGGATCTCCACGCGCTGCTGTTCGCCGACGCTTACGTCCTCGACCGATGCGTCCGGGTTCACGTCGAACCCGTACGTCTCCGCGAGGTCGACGACCGCTCGCCTGGCGGCGTCGCGGTCGACCGCGAGGCCACCCCACTTCCGGGGTTCGTTCCCGAGGACGACGTTCTCCGTCACCGTCATCGGGTCAACGAGCATGAAGTGCTGGTGGATCATGCCGACGCCCGCGTCGATGGCGTCCCGCGGCGAGTCGAAGGCCATCGCCTCGCCGTCCAACCGCACGACGCCCTCCGTCGGCTGGTAGAGGCCGTAGAGGACGTTCATGAGCGTCGTCTTCCCCGCGCCGTTCTCCCCGAGCAGGGCGTGCACCGACCCTTCCTCGACCCGGAGGTCGACGTCGTCGTTCGCCACCACCCCTGGGAAGCGCTTCGTGATGCCGTCGAGGTGCACGGCGAGAGCGCCGTCGCTCACTCGCAGTCACCTCCGGGGACTCCCGTATGGGCGCTTCCCTGCCTGCCCGTCGTCGTGGATTCGGTCATGAAAGTGAGAGGTTGGTTGCCCTGGCGTTCAGGCGTCGTCCGGGTTCGTCGGCACCGAGATGTCGCCGTTCACGATGCCGGACTTCGAGTCCTCGAGCGCGCTCTTCACGTCGGAGGGGATCTCCGACTCGAGCGTCTGCCCGAGCACCGCCTCGACGCCACCCGCTTCGAGACCGAGCGCGCTCACTTCGCCGCCCGCGTGCTCGTCGTTCACGACGTTCTCGACGCTCGTGTACACGGCCGTGTCGACGTGCTTGACCATGCTCGCGAGGATGACGTCCTGGTACTCCTCAGCGCTCTTGGACTGGTCGGAGTCGACGCCGATCGCGTACCGACCCTGCTCCTGGGCCGCACCGAACACGCCGGTCCCGGTCCCACCGGCGGCGTGGTAGACGATGTCCGCACCGTCCTCGTACATCGAGAGCGCGATCTCCTTGCCCTGCGCGGGGTCGCTCCACGAGCCGGCGTACGCCGAGCGAACGTCCACGTCGCCAGCGTGCTTCGCGCCGGCGATGAAGCCCGCCTCGAACTTCTTGATGAGGGAGTTCTCCATCCCGCCGACGAAGCCGACCGTCGCCGCGTCCGTGTTCGTCGACGCCTCCGTCGCGTCGCCGCCACCCGTCGAGAAGTCACGCTGCGTGAGCAAGCCCGCGAGATGCCCGACCTGGAACGACCCGAGGTGCTCCTTGAACACGTAGCTCGCGACGTTGTCCTGCTCGACGACCGCGTCGACGATCATGAACTGCTGGTCGCCGTACTGGTCGGCGTTCTCCGTCAACGCTTCCGCTTGCGCGAACCCGATGCAGGACACGAGGTCGTAGTCGGGACTCGAGGACTCCGCGAACCGCCGCTGGAGCGTCGGGAAGTCGCTGTTCCCCGAGGGCTCGGCGCCCTGGTAGTTCATCTCGTACTCCTCCTGTGCCTGGTCGACGCCCTGCTTCGCCATGTCGTTGAACGCCTTGTCGCCGAGGCCACCGAGGGCGTACACGACCGCCACGTTCGTCCCGCTCCCGCCACCGCCGCCGAGCGTCGACAGACACCCCGCCATTGTTGCTGCACCGATGCTCCCCGCGCCCGCCAAGAAACGCCGCCTGTTCGAAGGCATTACCTCCAATTCATGCATGATGCCGAATTAAACCCGTCGGAACGGCCGCCGATGGTTGCGACTCCTAACTGTATATTTATACTGGATTAAAATATAAAAACCAGATGCGTGCTTGTGAGAAAAGTATCTGGTGTGGCACTCGTTGGACTGCTGCCTCGACTACGTCGCGTGTTCGACCGCTGCCTCGACTACGTTGCGTGTTCGACCGCTGCCTCGACTACGTCGCGTGTTCGACGGCTGCCTCGACGACGTCTCGGGCACGCTCGACGAGCGCGTCCACGTCGTCGGCCTCGGCGTAGAGGCGGACGTACGGCTCCGTCCCGCTCGGGCGGACGAGCACCCACGATCCGTCCGGGCGGTCGACGCGGACGCCGTAGTCCGTGTCCACGACACCCTCCGGGAACGCCTCCGGGAGCCGCTCCTCGAGGGTCGCCATCGCCGGTGCCTTCGCGTCGTCCGGACACGACACGCTCACCTTCCGGTACGGGCGCTCCGTCACCGGTGCGCGCAACGCCGCGAGACCGCCCTCGCGAGCGACGAGCGCCGACAGCACGCCCGCGCTCGCGACGCCATCGATCCACCCGCCGAAGGCCGTGTGGACGTGCTTCCACGGTTCCGCCGCGAACGCCACCGCCGTGCCGTCGTCGCCGGCCGCACGCTCCCGGGCGATGCCCTCGTGGAGCGCACCGAGTCGAACGCGCTCGGTGCGCCCGCCCGCCGCCGCGACGCGCTCGTCGATGCGACCCGACGCGTTCGGCGTCGTCACCACCACCGGGTCCGGGGCGACGCTCTCCGACACGTAGTGCTCGGCGAGCACCGCCAGCACCGTGTCCTCGTGGACGACGTCGCCCCCTGGCGTCAACACGACGATCCGGTCCGCGTCCCCGTCGTGGGCCAGCGCCAGGTCGACCTCCGACGCCGCCACGAACCGCGAGAACTCCGCGAGCGTCTCCGGCGTCGGCTTCGACGGCCGCGCCGGGAAGTGTCCGTCGACGTTCGCGTTCGTCGCCCGGACGTCCGCACCGAGCGCCCCGAGGACCTGCGGCGTCGCGACGCTCGCCATCCCGTTCCCGCAGTCAACCGCGACCGTCACGCCCGCAAGCGGCTCCTCGGCACCGTCGGCGACGGACTCCCGAACGAACCCCGCGACAGCGTCACGGTACGGCCCCAGCACGGACCCGTCTCGGCCGTCGCCGAACGCGTCCCAGTCCGCGAGCGCCGGCCCGGACTCGACGCGGTCGGTCACGCGCGCCTCGCCCTCGCCGTCGTACTCCTCGCCGTCCACGAACAACTTGATGCCGTTGTCCGCTGGCGGATTGTGACTCGCCGTCACCATCACGCCACGGCGGCCTCGCGACGCGAACGCGAGCGCCGGCGTCGGCACCTCCCCGACGCGCTCGACGTCGGCACCCGCACTCTCGAGCCCGGACTCGACGGCCGCGGCGAGCGCCGCCCCCGTCTCGCGGCCGTCCCGACCGACGACGAACGACGACCCGTCCGCACCCGCGGCCTGCCCGACCCGTAACGCCAGTTCCGGCGTGACCGACGTGGCCACCGGGCCACGGATGCCAGCCGTCCCGAACAGTGTCATGCCACGGGCTTTCGTCGGCCAGCACTTAGATGATGGCATCCGAGCGCCCTCGACTCACCCGTTCCCAGTGGATTCGAACGCGGTATCCGTTCCGAGCAGCGTGGGAAGACTCCCCGTGGGTTTATACAGCCGTACGCGCTACAGGTGAGCAATGCAACGGGGCGTGGTGGACGGCGAACTCGGTGGTGGGACGTGTACGCCGTAGCGGACTCGCTCCCGGTCGCGGAGGCCCGTCCCGGGACGAACCTCCTCGTGATGGGGCCGCCGATGACGGGCAAGTATGACCTGCTCTGTGACGTCCTCGCGGACGGCCACCGACAGGGAGACGCCGGCCTCGTCGTCACCACTCAGCACAGCGCCAGCCGGCTCCGCGAGGACGTCGGGAGCCGGGTGGCAGACGACGCGGACCCGACGCTCGGCGTCGTCGACTGCGTCTCCCAGGAGCGCGGGATGGGACAGGACGAGAACCCGCTCACGCGGTACGTCTCATCGCCCGGCGACTTCACCGGGATCGGGATGGCGTCATCGAAGCTCCTCGAGCGCTTCCAGAACCAAGATTATCAGACGCGCGTCGCCCTGGACTCCATCAGTCAGCTCCTGATGTACGCGGACGTCAAGACCGTCTTCAGGTTCCTCCACATCCTCACCGGCCGCATCAGCGCCGCCGACGGACTCGGGTTCGGGACGCTCGACGCGGACGCCCACGACGACCAGACCGTCAACACGATCCGACAGCTGTTCGACGGCCTCGTCGAGACCCGCACCGGCACGACCGACCGAGAGTATCGCGTCCTCGGTCTGCCGGGCGGCCCGACCGACTGGGAGCCATTCTAGCGCCTGCCGGCGATACCGTCCGTTCGTCGCTCTTGCCCGGAACCGATTCGCTTTAGGCCGTGGCCAGGCGACGCCACGGTATGCTCGAGGCCGCCATCGAGGCCGACCGCATCGACGTCGAACAGCCGTCAGGCTCGACGACTCGGTGCCGTCGGTGCGGCGGCCGTGTGACGTCCGCGAGCGCGACCCCGTCCGGTGACATGCAGTCGTCGCGTGATTCGCCGTGACCGTCCTCGGTCGCCTCCGCGACGTCGTCGCTCGCGTCCGCGAGGACGTGACCGCGGTCCACGACGCCGACCCCGCGGCGAAGTCCCGACTCGAGGTCCTCCTGTGCTATCCGGGCCTGCACGCGGTCTGGGCGCACGCCGTCACGCACGCCGTCTGGACCGCGGGCTTTCACCTGTCGGCACGAGTCCTCTCGCAGGTCGTTCGCTTCCTCACGGGCGTCGAGGTGCATCCCGCCGCGACCATCGGCGAGCGCGTCGTCGTCGACCACGGCATGGGCGTCGTCGTCGGCGAAACCGCTGAGATCGGCGACGACGTCCACATGTACCACGGCGTCACGCTCGGCGGGAACTCGCCCGAGCCCGTGAAGCGACATCCGACCGTCGAGGACGACGTCACCATCGGCGCGAGCGCGACCATCCTCGGCGACGTCACCGTCGGCGAAGGCGCACGCGTCGGCGCCGGCGCCGTCGTCACCGACGACGTCCCCGCCGGCGCGACCGTCGTCGGCGTGCCCGCCGAACGCGTCGACGAATCAACGGACTCGGACGCCGGCGAGACCGACTCGCCGTCCGACCGCCAGCCCGCCCACGACTGACCCGTCAGTCGAGCAGGTGGCGGGCGATGATCTTCTTCTGGATCTCGCTCGTCCCCTCGTAGATCGTGAGGATCTTCGCGTCCCGGTAGAGGCGTTCGACGGGGAAGTCCGTCGTGTACCCGTACCCGCCGTGGATCTGGACGGCCTCGTTCGCGACCTCGAGCGCGCTCTCGCTCGCGAAGTACTTCGCCTGCGACGCCGCCATCGCGGTCGCCTGTGGGTCGCCGCTCGCCTTCTTCCGCGCCGCATCGTACGTGAGGAGCCGACCCGCCTGCACCTTCGTCTGCATGTCAGCGAGCTTGTGCCGGATCGTCTGGATGTCCGAGATCGGCTCGTCGAACTGCTCGCGCTCCTGGCTGTACTCCAGTGCCAGGTCGAGCGCGGACTGCGCGAGCCCGACCGACTGCGCGCCGATCGCGACGCGACCACCGGTCAGGATCGAGAACGCCGCCGAGAGCCCGCGGCCCTCCTCGGTGAGCTGGTACTCGGCGGGGATGCGCGCACCGTCGAACTCGAGGCTCGTCGTGTCGCTCGCGCGCAACCCGAGCTTGTCCTCCTTCTTCCCCACGCTCAGGCCGTCGACGTCCTTCGGAACGAGGAACTGCGTGACGCTCGCCGGGTCGTCGCGGTCCGTCTTCGCGAACAGGATGACGACGTCGCTACGTCGCCCGTTCGTGATCCACTGCTTCGTCCCGTCGATCACGAACTCGTCGCCCTCCTTCCGCGCGACCGTCGACATCTCCGCGGGGTTCGACCCCGCCTGCGGCTCGCTGAGCGCGAACGCACCGACGGGTCGCCCCGTCGCCATCTCCGGCAGCCACTCCTCGCGGACGTCCTCGTTCCCGAACTCCGCGATGCACGACGTCGCCAGCCCGTGCACGCTGAGTGCCGTGGCGACCGACAGCATCCCGTACGCCAGCTCCTCGTTCACGATCGCGTACGTCACCGGGTCCGCGTCGTACCCGCCGTACTCCTCGGGCACCGTCAGTCCCGTGAGGTCCATCTCCGCGAGCGCGTCCCAGACGTCCTCGGGGAACGACTGCTCGGCGTCGCACTCGCGGGCCACCGGCCGGAGCTCCTCGACGGCGAACTCGCGGACGACGTCGCGCACCGCCTCCTGCTCGCTCGTGAAATCCATACCGTCGCTTCGTGCGGTCCCCGAAAAAATTGCCCGGTTCCACCGGGCCGTCGTCGCGGTCGAACGCGGTGACGGTCACGCGCGGTCGCGGAACCAGTCGACGACGCCGTCCGGGTCGACGCTCAACCCGCCGCCCTGCGCGAACGTCGGACTGCCGCCACCGCCGCCGCCGAACTCGTCTGTCGCGCGGTCGACCACGTCGCCCGCGTCGACCGTCGCGTCCTCGGCCGCCGCGGCGACGACGAACGTGCTCCCGGCCTCGCCGACGAGCACCACGACCGCCGCGCGCGACCCCGCCGCCTCCCGGGTCACCGGCTCGACGTCGTTCGCGTCCACGCCCTCGACGGTCCCGACGAGCCACCGCTCGCCGTTCCGCTCCACGACCGGGAGCTGGTCGAGGCGCGCGTCGACGGCGCGACGCTGCGCGGCGGCCGCCTCCTCGCGCAAGTCCTCGACCTCCGACTGGATTCGCGCGACCGCGTCCGGGACGTCCCCGACGCCCACGCCGAGCGTCCGGCTCGCGTACAGCAACGCCCTCTTCTCGTCGGCGCGACGCGCGACCGCACGCGGCCCGACCGCGAACTCGACACGCGTCATCCCCTCGCCCGGATTCGACCGGTCCAGAACCGTGATCGGGCCGACCTCGCGCGTGTTCCGGACGTGCGTCCCCCCGCAAGCCGCGACGTCCCACGCCTCGCCAACTGGCTCGCCGGCCGCCGCCTCCGCGGCCCCGACCGTCACCACGCGCACCGCCGCGTCCGCGCCGAACACGCCCTCCTCGGTCTTCTCGTTGAACACGATCCCGTCGCGCTCGCGCGCCTCCTCGGTCGACAGCGTCTCCCAGGAGACGTCACGGGACTCCCACACCGCCCGGTTCGCGTACCGCTCCAGGTCGACGAGCACGTCGTCGTCGACGGTCGTCGACGTCACGAAGTCCACCCGTACTCGATCCGCGTCCGTCGGCGTCGACCCCGTCTCCACCGCCGATTCTGAACTCGTATCCGAGGCCGGGTCGCGGTCCGCGGCCGCGCGGATGTCGAACCCGCCGTAGCCGAGGTCGTCCATGCACCGTCGCGCCGCCCCGTAGAGCACGTGACTCGCGGTGTGCGCTCGCATGCAGTACATGCGTCGCGTCCAGTCGACGCGACACAGCACCGACTGGCCCTCGCGGAACGACGGCGCGTCGTCGAGCGTGTGCACGACGTCGCCGTCTTCGACCTGCACGTCCACGACGCGACGGTCCCCCAGCCGCCCGCGGTCGGCGGGCTGGCCGCCGCTCTCCGCGTAGAAGAACGTCTCGTCGAGCCGCACCTCCCGGTCGTCGACGTGCTCGACTGTCGCCTCGAAACTCGTCGTGTACGGTTCCGCGGCCGCGCGCTGTACGGTCATCGTCCAGAGACGAGTCCCGGAACCAGCAAAAGCACTTCGGCGACGTACCCGCACCGTCCTCGCTACCCCTGGGCGGTCCGACGGCGACGTCGCTACTTCTCGGAGATGTCGACGTCGAGGAAGTCCTCGATCGCCGCGACGAGGCCGCCGCCGATGCCGGCCTGGGTCGCGCGACCCTGCTCGACGGCGATGATGTCTGCCTCCGTCGCGCCGAGTTCGTCCGCGAGTTCCTCGCGCTGGAGGCCGCGCTCCTGGCGCGCATCGGTCACCGTCTTCCCGTAGTCCTGACGGAGGTAGGGGAGCGGGTCGTCGTCGTAGTTCGTTCCCTCCTCCTCCCAGTGGCCGGAATCGGAGTCCCAGACGTCGTTGGCCTTCGCGGCGTTCTGGACCGCGCGCCGCTTCCGGTCGGTCTCGCTGTCGCCGTCACTCCCGCTGGAGTCGGTCTTCGTCTCGGTGTCGTCGTGGGGGGCACAGGACGTACACACGTTCAGTTTCGCGCCCGCGACGTTCGCCAAACTGAGGTTCTCGCTCGCCGCGCCACAGAGCTCGCACGTGTCGCCGTCGCCGCCACCCGACGAACCACCCGTCGAGTACTTCGCCATACCACTCCTTACCCACCACGGCATTTCAACCCCCCGCTTCGGGCGACCCCTGCGCGCCACTCGCGTACCCCCGCCAGTCGCCGTCACGGGGCTGCGTTCGTCGGTGCGCGCTCTGCCCGACGACGGCGTGCGAATCCTCGCCACCGCGCCCGGAAAAGAAAGGGCTTTTATTCGTCCCCCGGAAACGAGGGAGTGCGTACAAGACACAGCGAGCGTGGGTAGCCAAGCTAGGCCAACGGCGCAGCGTTGAGGGCGCTGTCCTGTAGAGGTCCGCCGGTTCAAATCCGGTCCCACGCATCGCTTGACCCCGAAGGGGGCAACGGTACCGAGGCGGCTTCGCCGCCGAGGTGAGGCGATGCGGGTGCTCTCCCTCGTGGACAGCACCCACGCACATTCCTTTCCGACGCAACTATCGACCAGCGGTTGCTCCTTCAGGGGTCGCGCACGAGCGCGGTTCCGGCGGCGAACGTGACGATGGCGCCGGCGACGCCGAGTGCGAGCACCTGCCAGTCCGTGGCGAACGCGGTTCGAGCGAGGTAGAACCTCGTCGTGCTCAGTACGATGTGGCCGGGGCCCTGGACGGTCGGGAGCCAGTGCGTGAGGGCGTCGGGGAGGACGGTGACGAGGACGCCGGACGCGACGCTCAGTCCGGCGACGACCTGGAGGACGCGACCGTAGGTCCCGGCGCGTGCGGTGCCGTCGTACAGGCGTTTGGCCATCACCGCGTACGCGACCGGAAAGCCGACGAGGACGACTCGCGTCGCGACGAAGCCGACGACGTCGACGCCGCCGAAGTGCTCGGCGATCGTCGGGAGGTACGTCAACGACCGAAGCAGGCTGAACGCGCCGAGGAGCGTCGCGACGGCGAGGAACGCCGCGACCGCGCGGTGGAGCGGGGTGGCGACCGGTGGGACGGCCTCGCGACCGTCGGAAGCGTCGTTCGCGCACGCCGTGCAGTACGTTCCGTCGCCGTCGACGTCCGCGCCGCAGGCGGCACACGGAGGCATGCTCGAGTCTTTGCTGTTCGCTGACAAAATCCCGTCGGACCGACGAGACCCCTCGAGTTTCTCAAGCGTCTCGAGTCGACGGAGACGGCAAGCGGTAAACCGACTCGGTCCCGACGGTCGGGCATGGAAGGGACGGTTCGCCGGAATCTTCGCGAGGTGACCGCGGTGCTGTCGCTGGTGTCGCTCGCGCTCGTGTTCGCCGCCGCACGCCAGGTCATCCCGACTGCGGTCTTGCCGGGTGCGCCGGCGTGGTTGCTCGACGCGATTCCGCACGCGAACGCGGCGATCAGCGTCGTCGCCGTCGTCTGCATCCTCCTCGGCGTACGCGACGCGAGAGCGAAGCGGTACGACCGGCACCGCAAACTCATGCTCGCGGCGTTCGCGCTGTTCGTCGCGTTCCTCGCGCTCTACCTCTGGAAGGTCGCGCTCAAGGGCCCGCAGTCGTTCCCCGGCACGGGCGTCGTCGAACTCGCGTACTTCGCGATACTCGGCGTCCACATGTTGCTCGCGATCGCCTGCATCCCGCTCCTGTACTACGTCCTCCTGCTCGCGTGGACGCACCCAGTGAGCGAGATCCCAGGGACGAGCCACAAGGCGGTCGCGAGGGTCGCCGCGCCCCTCTGGGTGATCTCGTTCGTCCTCGGGACCGTCGTCTACGTCCTCCTGTACCTCGTTCCTCCCGGGTTCTACGGCTGACCGCGGCCGGCGACGGCGATTCGCCGACGGTGCGTTCGCTGGCTTACCGCTGGGCGCGCCACTGGTCCTTGGTCACGGCGTAGACGTGCTGGGCCTGCTGTTCGCCGTCGACGAACGCCGCCTTCGGGACGGTGCCGACGTGCTCGAAGCCGACCGAGGACAGCAGGGCGTTCGACTTCTCGTTCATGTCGTAGGCGTGCGCGCGGAGGCTCTCCATGCGGCGTTCGTCGAACAGGTAGTCGACGAACGTGCTCGTGGCGTCGGCGCCGTACCCCTGCCCGTGCGCGTCGGCGGCGAGCCACGCGGACAGGTACGCGTGCCCGTGGCGTTCGTCGAGCCACGGTGTCCCGAGGACGCCCAGGGGTTCGCCGTCGGCGACGACGAGGAGGTCGAACCTGTCGTCGCCGCCCGCGACCTCCTCCTCGATCCACTCCTCGTGGTGCGTTCGATTCCGCGGCTCCGCGACACCCAGTGGAACGCGGACCGCCGGGTCGTTGATGGCTTCCGTGATGAATTCGGCGTCCTCCGTCTCGATCGTGCACAGTTCGACGTCGTCGCCCTCGAGAAACGTTGCGCCGGGCATACCGGGGACGTCTCCTCGGCGACGCATAAACCACCGTCTAGGTGTGGTATCGAGTGACGAACGGCACGGGGTGGGGTAGGTCGACGTCGTCGATCAAATCACCCGTCCGCCGGTGCGTCAGTCGTCCGCCGGCGCGTCGATGCCGTCGATGACGGGGCGGGAGACGTCGCGGTCGGTCGGCTCCCCCTCGATGTCGTAGGGATACTCGCCGGTGACGCAGCCCAGGCAGAGGTCGGCGCGCGAGGACTCCAGTGCGTCGCTGACCGCGTCGATGGATAGGTACGCGAGCGAGTCAGCGGCGATCGCGTCGCGGATCTCCTCGGTGGACTTGTCCGACGCGATGAGTTCCTCGCGCGTCGCCATGTCGATGCCCATGTAGCACGGCGCGACGATCTGGGGTGCGCCGACGCGCATGTGGACCTCCTCCGCGCCGCAGTCCTTCAGGAGTTCGACGAGTTGCGTGGACGTGGTGCCGCGGACGATCGAGTCGTCGATGATCGTGACGGACTTCCCCTCGACCGTCGACTTGATCGGGTTGAGCTTCAGGCGGACGGCGCGTTCCCGCTCGCCCTGGGTCGGCATGATGAACGTCCGTCCGACGTACCGATTCTTCATGAGGCCCTCCGCGAACTCGGTGTCCGCACCGTCCTCGTCCGCGGCCTCCGCGTACCCGCTCGCGAACGCACGCCCCGAGTCCGGCACGGGCATGACGACGTCCGTCTCGATGCCGGACTCCTCCCAGAGGTTCCGGCCGAGCTGGCGGCGGACCTCGTAGACGAGCGAGTCGTCGATGACGCTGTCCGGTCGCGCGAAGTACACGTGCTCGAAGAAGCAGTGCGCGGTGTTGTCCTGCTCGACGAGCTGGTACGAGTCGAACCCGCTACCGTCCTCGTGGAGGACGACGAGCTCGCCCGGTTTCACGTCTCGGACGAGCTCGCCGTCGAGGGTGTCGATGGCGGCGCTCTCCGAGGCGAGGATGTAGCCGTCCTCGAGCTCGCCGATGCAGAGCGGCCGGTTCCCCTCGGGGTCGCGGACGCCGAGGACGGTGTCGTCGTGCATGATGGTGAGCGAGTACGAGCCGTGGATGCGTCCCATCGTGCGCTTGACCGCGCGAACGAGGTCCTCCTCGAGGAGGTTCCGCGCGAGGTCGTGCGCGATGACCTCCGTGTCGCCGTCGCTCGTGAACGCGTGCCCGAGGCCGGCGAGTTCGTCCCGGATCTCCTCGGCGTTCACGAGGTTCCCGTTGTGGCTGAGCGCGAGCGACCCGCTCTTGAAAGACACCGTGAACGGTTGCGCGCAGGACTTGTCGACGCTGCCCGCAGTCGGGTACCGGACGTGCCCGATGCCCGCGGCGCCGTTCAGGGACTCGATGTCTTCGGGCGTGAACGCGTCGCCGACGAGCCCCATCTCGACGTGGTCGTGCTGCTGGAAGCCGTCGTGCGTGACGATGCCCGCGGACTCCTGACCGCGGTGCTGGAGTGCGTACAGCGAGTAGTAGAGCGGTCGTGCGGCCGCCCGGTCGGCGAGCGCGACGCCCACCACGCCGCACTTCTCTGTCGGACCCTCGGAATCGGGGGTTTCGCCCCGCCCGTCTGTCATGGGAGACACTCAGGCACCGGCCACCAAAAAAGGACGTGATTGTGGTCTAAATCAGGACAGAACCCCAGGAAGTATGCACGAACGTGAGCAAATCTGCTGCGTCCTCGTGCCGCGTCCACCCCCGATAGCGGCTCACGTTCGACCCAGAGTACGCGACGGCGCTACCGTCGGCATACTAGCTGGAGAACTCGGAGAATCACCTGGCACGGTCACCGACCGACGTTGAACGACGCAGTCGCTGGGTCGACGAGGTCGAGAGAAGGGACCGGAGGTCCGGTCGAGAACGCGAGTCGTTATTCGCCGGCCTTCGACTGCCACTCGTAGTCCCGTCGCTTCGCGGACGTCCCGAAGCCACAGGACGAACACTCCTTCTTCTTCGTGTGGTAGGACTTCTCGCCGCAGCGGCGGCACTTCGTGTGCGTCTTCGTGTTCTTCTTGCCTTGCGAGGGGGTTCCTGCGCCAGTCATGGAGTTATCGAGACGACGTTATCGCCACGGATAATCGTTGTGTTGTCGTCCGACTCGATGACCAGATTCATGTGCTGGTCGTACCCCGTCAAGGTACCCTCGTGCTCCTCGCCGTCCTTGAGTCGCACACTGACCGTCGTCCCCACGGCCGCGTCGAGCACGTCCAGGGGTCGTCCGCTCTCGTCGTCCATACACCAACCGGGTCGTAGCGGTTCCTTAAACGTACCGGGTCGGCGACGCATCCCACCCCGATACGGCGCGGTCGATGCGAGTCAGACGTCGACGGCGAAACTCTCGCGGTCCTCGACGAGTTCGGCGAACGCCGCGAGGAGGTCCGCGACGGCTTCCACGTCCGTCGTGTCCACGACCTCGACGGGCGTGTGCATGTAGCGGTTCGGGACGCTGACGTTCAGCGACGGGACGCCGCCACCCGAGACGTAGAACTCGTCGGTGTCCGTGCCCGTCGTCAGGCCCGCCGCCTGCAACTGGACGTCCACGTCAGCGTCCGCACCCGCCTTCCGCGCGAGCTGGGAGACCACGGGATGGTTCGCGCTCCCGCGACCCACCACGGGGCCGTCGCCGAGCGAGACGTCGCCCGTCTTCGCCGTCGGGGACTTCGGGTAGTCGCCCGCGTGCGTCACGTCCACGACGAGCGCCGCGTCCACGTCCAGTCGATCCGTGACCATCATCGCGCCCTTCTTCCCGAGCTCCTCCTGGACCGTACTGACGGCGTACACGGTCGCGTCCACGCCCGCCGCCGCGGCCCGCCGCAGCCCCTCGATGGCGGTGTACGTCCCGACGCGATTGTCGAGGCCGCGCGCCGCGATCTTGTCGCCGACGAGCCCCTCGACGGTCGAGGAGAACGTGATCGGGTCGCCGACCTCGACGAGTGCCGCGGCCTCCTCGCGGTCGTCCGCGCCCACGTCGACGATCTGCTCGTTGATGTCGTCGTACTCGTCGCCGTCCGGATCCCGGAGGTGGATGGCGGTCTGGGCGACCACGCCCGACACCGCGCCGTCGCTCCCGTGGATCGTGACGTGCTGGCCCTTCGACACCGTGCGGTCGCTCCCGCCGATCCGCCCCAGGTGGACGAAGCCGTCGTCGTCGATGCGGCGCACGATGAACCCGATCTCGTCGCCGTGCCCGGCGAACGCGACCGTCGGCCCGGTCGCGTCCTCGTTGTAGACCGCGATGGCGTTCCCGTACGCGTCCGTTCGCACGTCGTCGGCGTACTGTTTCGCGTACTCCACCCACACCCGCTGCCCGCGGGTCTCGTAGCCCGACGGGCTCGGCGTCTCGAGCAGTTCCGTGAGGAACGCCCACCGTTCGTCGTCCATGCCAATTCGGTTCGTCGGCGGGGACTTAACACCCGGGAATCCCCGCGTCCCGACTCTGACCGGCCCGCGCCGCGCGGCGGGTGCGTCGCCGCCGACCCAGCGACCGTGGGGGAACCGATAAGTGACGACTCCACGAACGATACGGTATGTCAGACCGCAAGCTGACGTTCTTCGAGTTGCACTTCGACGGCCCGCTCCGCATCGGCCCCAGCTTCGGCGACGACCCCGCGCCCGAGTTGGACGCGACCGACGGCGAGGGCCGCGCCGAGAAGCACGTCTCCATCGAGTCCGGCGTCGACGCCGACGACGAGGGCGGCGCACCCGTCAAGGGCGCCATCGTCGGCGTCCTCCTCCTCGTCCTCCTCGCCGTCGCCGCACGCGTCCTCCTCGGCGGCGACGACGACGTCGACGACGTGGAGATGGTCGAGCTCGAGGACGACGACGACGTCGAGATCGCCGACTGAGTCCGGACCCGGCTCGGGCGGCTCCGTTCGCGGACTGTGGGCACCCCTGGCGACCGACCGCCCACGATACCGAGAGACTGAAAGCGTTTACGTGTGCGCGTCGTACGGTTTCGACATGAACCTGTTTCGGAGCGTCCAGGCCGTCGCCGGCGCGTCCGGTGACGGCGCCGTCGACTGGCGAGCGGTCGCGGACGCGGCGAAGGCCGCGACCGAGCCCGGCGACGTCTCGCTGTCGGCCGACCAGAAGCGAGCGTACGCGACCGACGTCCGCGACGCCCGCGACCGCGTGAGGGACGTCGCTCGCATCGACTTCGACGTCCCGGACACCGTCGAGATACAGCACCGCCACCACTGGGTCGACGCGAACGTCGACACGTTCCGTCGCGTCCTCGAACCGCTCGAGGCCGAGGAGCTGACGGCGTTCCCGGGCGTCGCCCGGACCGTCAACACGGGAACGATGGCCGTGATGTTGACGTTCCTCGCGAAGAACGTCCTCGGCCAGTACGACCCCCTCCTGCTGGCGGGCGACGACGACCCCGATCACGCGCTGTACTTCGTGCACCCGAACATCGAGCGCGTCGCGGACAGCCTGGACGTCGACGCACCGCGGTTCCGGCGGTGGATCGCGTTCCACGAGGTCACGCACGCCGCGGAGTTCGGGGCGGCGCCGTGGCTCTCGGGGTACCTCGAGGACCGCGTCGAGTCCGGACTCTCGGACCTGTCCGGCGGCGGGTTCTCGACGCGGGCGTTCCGGGAGATGAACGCGGCGATGACGGTCGTCGAGGGGTACGCGGAACTCCTCATGGATCACGCGTTCGACGACGAGTACGCGGACCTCCGCCGGAAGGTCGACGAACGCCGCGGCGGCCGCGGCCCGATCGCGAAGCTCGCACGCCGCCTGCTCGGCCTCGGATTGAAGCGCAAGCAGTACGAGCGCGGGAAGGCGTTCTTCGAGCACGTCACCGACGCCAGCGGTCTCGACGCCGCCGGCCGCGTCTGGGAGGGCCCCGAGAACCTCCCGAGCGACGACGAACTCGACGACCCGGCCGCGTGGCTCGCTCGCATGGGATACTGACCACGACCGATGTACTGGTACGGTCTCCGCCCCTGACATGGACCGACAGGCCGTCGGCATCGCGGACACCGACGCGTCACCAGATCGATCGGTCGGCATCGACGTGGACGTGGTCGAGCAGCCATCGGCGGCGTCGCCAGCGATCGTCCGCATCGGGTTCCGGAACGATGCACTCGAGACTCGGCGGTTCTCCTTCGGCGCCGTGGTCCCGTTCGGGCCGCTGTCGAACGGTGGTACGGACCAGCCCCAGGTCTCCCTGGTTCCCGTCGGCGAGACTCGCGGTGCCGGTCACTATTGCGACCGGATACCTGACTCGCCGGGCTCGACCGGCTGGCGGATCGAGGGGGACGTACTACGCCTCATGAGCGAGACGATCTGTCGCCTCCGATCCGGCGAGACGCTCGCTGGAACCTACGGGCTCTTTTGGCATCGCCCGCCGTCGGACCCGCCCCGGTCGATGGAGTTCCGCTTCGAGGCCGAATGGCGGGAACTCCACGAAGACCGGACAAGGAGCGAGTACGCGTGGGGATTCTCGCTCCGGGTCGAGTAGCCTGGCTCGAACTGGCAGGCCACTACTGGCTCAGTCGAACCGCTCTCGCTTCTCGAAGTCGTCGGACTCGCTCCGGTCGCGCTCGCCGCGCCGCGAGGTACTGTTGTGGAACGTCCACACGAGGTAGTACCAGAGCCCCAGCCCCACCAGTCCACCGCCGACGGTCGCGCCGGCGACGACCGCGAACGACGCGTCGGCGTACAGTGCGACGAGCGCGCCGGAGGCGGCGACGAGGCCGACGACGAACGCCTGGAGGCGGGACATCCCCAGATCGCGGTCGGCCTCGGAGAGCGACGGCCCCACCATCAGACCGCCTGCGCGGCACTCACGTGCAGTTCGAGGAACAGCCACTCGCCGCCGCGCTCGACGAGCGTCCCGCTCCAGCGCGTCTCGTGCTCGTGACGCGTTCGCGACTCGTCGCCACCGTCGTTCCCGTCGCCGTTGGCGTCGTCGCCGTCCGTCGACGTCCACGCGAGGGCGACGTCGTCGTTGAACGTCGCGCACCCTGGCTCGCCCTCGACCGCTGCCAACCTCGACTCCTCTCCCGCCTCGACGACCGAGAGCCCTCGGCTGTCGACCGTCCAGTCCTCGGTGGTGCGGGACTGCTCGCGCAGCCCCTCGGCCACCGCGTCGTACCCGTCGTACGTCGTCGAGATGGCGGCTTTCCAGGTGTCCGGCGACTCGACGAAGTACGGATACAGGGGTTCGCCGCGACGCAACGCCTCGTAGTACTCTCGGATGGCGTCCTCGGCGCTCATGTACGACGCGAGGGCCGGTGCGGGTATCAAACCCTCGCTTCGGGCACCGCGAGCGCTCGGCCAGTGGCGCTCGCGACAGAGTGCGAGCGACCGCTGGCGCTCCCGGCCTACATGAAGCCCTTGTCGACCTCGTCGGTCTCCACGAGGTCGTCCAGTTCCGCGTTCAGGACGTCCTCGGCCTCCTCGAACGTCGTCGCGAGTTCGTCGAGGCCGTCCGGGCGGTCGTACTGGTCGTACTCCATCGGGCCGAACGCTGGCGAGTCCAGCGTCTCCATCACGTCGTCGAAGAAGTCCCCCGGCGTCGTCGGCGCGTCCGCGTGCGCCTTCACGACCTCCTCGAGCGCGGTCGCCTTCTCCTTCGCTTCGTCCTCGTCGATACCCTCCGATGGTCCCTGGACGGCGAACCGGCCCGAGCCGTCCGTCGGGAGGTAGCTCCCGATCTCGTCGTCGAGACTCCGCGCGACCTGCGACCCGACGCCCTTCACCTCGAACGGATTCTTCGCATAGGTCTTGAGCTGGAACATTCCGCTGTCGGGGTGACCGAGGTAGAGGTCCTCCCCGAGGCCGTTCGCGCGGTCGCCGGCGACCGCGCGCCAGCCGTCCGGGTCCACGTTCGACTCCACGACGTCCTCGACGATGTCGTCCCAATCCCGAACCCGCATGCGTCGACGTACCCGCTCGCGCGGCAAGTGCGTATCGGTCGTGCGAGTACGCCGCGAGGGAGCCGGTTCGACGAACCCGTCGACCAGCGGGACGCGCTACCTGACGACGGTGACCGGGACCGGCGACCGCCGGAACACTCGCTGCGCGACGTCGCCGACGAGGAGCCTGTCCGCGAGCGTTCCGCCGTGGCTGCCGATCACGATCGCATCGTACTCCTCGGCATGGTTCAGGATGGCGCGAGCCGGTGACCCGACCTGGACCCTCGTGCCGACGGTCGCGTCGTGCTCCGCGGCGATCGCTTCCGCTCGTTCGAACACGGGTGCGGCCTTCTCTTCGGCCGCCTCCTCGAGGTCGTCGGCGAGCGCGAGCGTCGTCGCGGCGCCCCACATCGGCCCGGGTTCGCCGGCGACGTGCAGCACCGTGACGTCGGCCTCGGGGTGGTTCTCCAGGGCGTACTCGAGCGCCCGCTCGGCCATCTCCGAGTCGTCCATCGGGACCAGGATTCGAGCGATCATACCCTCGCTACGGCCGGCAGCGTGATAATTCGACAGGTGTCTCGGCGGCGGAACGAACGCGCGTCGCGCTCGCCGACGTGGAGCGATGGTCGTGGAAGCCCGCGGCGGTGCACCTCGTCGAGTGCGGAACGCGAACGCGACTGTCCTGGGGGTCGGATTCCGGGAACCGACACCCCTAACCCGGTCGCTGCCGTGCCATCGAGCGTGACAGACGCGGGCCGCGACGTCGTCGAGGGAACGATCACGAGCGTCGGCGACGCGAAGGAGGTGTCGACGCAGTACGGCACGTCCGACCTCGCCGAGGTGACCGTCGAGACCGACGCCGGCGAGGAGCAGGTGACGTGCTGGGGGAAGTGGACGGAGACGACGGCCGTCGCCGAACCCGGCATGCGGTTGCGGGTGACGAACCCCGAGGAGCGCGAGTACCAGGGGGAGACGAGTTACTCGACGACCGGGGACTCCTACGTCGTGCTCGAGCCGCAGTTCCTCGTGGACGTGACTGACGTCCGCGAGTACGTGCAGTGCCCGCGCATGTACTACCTGAACAAGCTCTCCAGCGCACCCCTCAAGTATCCCGTCATCAAGGGGACGATCGTCCACGAGGTGTTCGGCGACCTCCTCCGGGGCGTCGAGTTCGACGCGGCGGTCGACGACCGCGTCGAAGAAGCCGGGCTCGACCTCGGACTGCTCGGGATGGACGCCGACGAGGTGCGCGAGGAGGTCGCGGAGAACGCGCGAGCGATCGACGCGTGGCTCTCGCAGGGCAAACTCAGCGACGAGGACGAGTGGCGCTCGGAGATGACGCTCATCTCGGAGACGTTCGGCATCAAGGGACGCGTGGACGCGGTCCGGAACGGGATGCCCGTCGAACTGAAGACCGGGAAGCGACTGAAGAGCGACCCGCGGTTCGAGGACAAGATCCAGGCGGCGTCGTACGCGCTCCTGCTCGAAGAACGCGGCGTCGACGTGGACACGGCGACCCTGCTCTACACGAAGAACGCGGCGCTCGACCGCTCGGAGTTCTCCGGGGACTTCTCGCCGGCGAAGGAGTTCAGCGTCGGCGACGGCCTCACGAAGTACGTGGTGCGGTCGCGGAACGCGATCGCGGCGTTCGAGTACGACTTCTCGGTGCCGACGGGGTACGAGGCCGACGCGGTCTGCGAGTACTGCTTCGAGCAGGACACGTGCCGCGTCGTCGCTGGTCGCCTCCAGCAGGAGGCGAAGGCCGGCGAGATCGGGCGGGCGCTCCCCGACGACGAACTCGCGTACTACGAGGAGACCTATCGCGCGATCGAGGAGGAGCGCCGCGAGACGCACTGCGAGTACGCGAAGCTCTGGGAGCAGACGCCCGCGGAGCGCGCCGAGGACGACCGGGCGCTCGTCGACCTCGAGTTCGAGGCAAAGCGCGAGCGCGCGGACGGTCGCTGGGAGCTGCGAGCGCGCCGGACGAGTCCGGCGGTGTCGAAGCTCCGCGAGGACGACCTCGTGCTCGCGAGCGACGGCGACCCGATCCGGGGCAACGCGGAGCTGGCGTACATCGAGCGCCTCGGGGACGACGAGGTCGTGCTGAGTGCGGACGAACCCATCGAGGTGTCCCGCATCGACGTCTACCCCTCGGAGTTCTCGGTGGCGCGGATGCAGGTCGCGCTCCACGACGCGCTCCTGAAGGGCGACCCGGACCAGAAGGACGTCCTGTTCGAGCGCCGCGAGCCCGCGTTCGACTCGGAGCGCGCGCTGCCACCCGAGCGAGCGGTCGCCTCCGACGGCCCGCCGGGCGAGAGCGGCGAACCGGCGGAGGGCGGCGAGCCGGAGACGTTCGTCCCGAACAACGACGCGCAGGACGAGGCGGTGCGGAAGGCCGTCACCGCGGAGGACGTTGCGCTCGTGCACGGGCCGCCGGGGACGGGGAAGACGTACACGATCGGGCAGGCCGTCCGGGCGATGGTCGCGCGCGGCGAGCGCGTGCTGCTGTCGGCGTTCACGAACCGCGCGGTCGACAACGCACTGGAGGCGCTGGCCGAGCAGGGGTTCACCGAGTTCGTCCGCGTCGGTACCGAGTCCGGCATCCGCGAGGACATGCTCGAGCACAGGTTGGAGACGCGCGGCGACCCCGAGGAATGCGCGGACCGGCTCCAGGACGCGCAGGTCGTCGCGGCGACGACGGCGACCTGTGGCTCCAGGGTGATGCGCGAGCAGTCGTTCGACGCGGCCCTCGTCGACGAGGCCGGCCAGCTCACGGAGCCGGACGCGCTGGCGGCCGTCAATCTCGCGGAGCGGTTCGTGCTCGTCGGCGACCACCAGCAGCTGCCGCCGGTCGTGCGCGCCGAGAACCGGCTCCAGGAGTCGCTGTTCGAGCGGCTCGTGGAGGCGTACCCCGAGGCGGGCGTGATGCTCACCAAGCAGTACCGGATGAGTCAGCGCATCCAGGCGTTCGCGTCCGCGGAGTTCTACGACGGCGAGCTCCGGCCGGCGACGGGCGAGGTCGCCGCGCAGCACCCCCGTCAGCTCGTCGACCTCGACGGCCTCCCCGAGGCGTTGCGCGACGGCGTGGCGTTCCTCGACACGCCCGGTGACGGCGGCCGGAATACGGACGCGGTGGAGGCCGAGCGCGTCGCCGAGGTCGTGTCGTCGTACCTCGGGGCCGACGTCGACCCCGGGGACGTCGGCGTCATCGCGCCGTTCCGCGCGCAGGTCGCGGAGATCACGCGGCGCGTTCCCGAATCGGTGACGGTCGACACCGTCGACCGCTTCCAGGGGTCCTCGAAGGAAGTGATCGTGGTGTCGTTCGTCGCGTCCGGCGACCTGGAGTCACCGATATTCGAGGACTACCGGCGCGTGAACGTCGCGCTGACGCGAGCGAAGCGCGCGCTCGTCCTCGTCGGCGACGCGGACGCGCTCGCGACCGACCCCGTGTACGGCCGAATGGTCGACTGGGCGGACGGCGTCTAGCGGGCGAGACGCCCCGTTCGACCGGTTCGAGAGTCCTTCGTGGTGTCGTTCGCCGAGCGAACGTGTGAGGTTCTTTTATGAGCATGGCGCGCGTTAGCACGCCCATGGCAAGTGATAACGCAGGACACGACGATGCGGCCATGGACGACCCGTCCGTGGAGGAGTCGTATCCGACGCCGGAGGCCAACGAACTGGAGCGCGCGCTCGGCGGCATCGCCGGCGGCATCGTCGGCACGATGCTCATGATCGGCGTGCTGTTCATCGTGAACGCCACGCTCACGCCAGGCATCGACGTGTTCGGGACGCTCGCCGAACTCGCCGGGGTCGGCAACACGCCCGCGATCGGGCTCGCGCTGTTCCTCGGCGCCGGCACGTTCGCGTGGCCGCTCCTGTTCGTCACCCTCGGCGCGTACCTCCCCGGCGCGACCCGACCCCAGCAAGGCATCGTGTTCGCCGCGATCCTCTGGACCGGGTTCATCACCGCGTTCTACTCGCACTACGCCGGGTTCGATCTCGCCGTCTTCGTCGTGTTCTCCGTCGTCACGCACCTCGCGTACGGCTGGGTGCTCGGGTTCGTCTCCGCGCGGCTCACCGGCCAGTACGAGGCCCCCGAGATCGCGGTCTGAGACCGTCGCCGTCCTTTTTACTCGTCCGCGCCGACCGTCCCGCATGGAGCTCCCACTCGGCGATGGTATCGTCGCCGTCTCGCTCGATTCGGTCGACGCGACCGTCGCCCGCGCCCCAGGCGCCGACTCCGTCGACGTCGAGAGCGCAACGGGGAACGCGCTCGCCACCCCGCACGGCCCGCGCCTCCGCGAGCGCGCCGACCCCGAGGACTCGGTCGCGGTCGTCGTCACGGACGGTACGCGCGCCGCCCCCACCGACGTCCTCCTCGACGGCCTCCTCGCCGAACTCGACGCCGCCGGCGTCGCCCGCGAGCAGGTCGCGGTCGTCGTCGGCCTCGGCCTCCACCGCCCGATGACCGACGCCGAACTCGACGCGATGCTCGGCGCGAACGCCGACCTCGCCGCGAACCACGACCCCGACGACGTCGTCGACGTCGGTGCGGTCGACGGCGTCCCGATCGAACTCGCTCGCACCGTCGCCGACGCCGACCTCGTCGCGGCCACTGGCGTCGTCGAACCCCACCAGTACGCGGGGTTCTCCGGCGGCGCGAAGACCGTCGTCGTCGGCGCCGGCGGCGAGTCACAGATCCGGTACACGCACGGCCCCGACCTCCTCGCGCGCGACGGCGTCCGCCTCGGGCGCGTCGAAAACAACCCCTTCAGGGGGTTCCTCGACCGCGCCGGCGACCTCGCCGGCCCCGACTTCTGCATCAACGTCACGAAGGGCCCCCAGGGCGTCCTCGGCGTCGCCGCCGGCGACCCACGGGCCGTCGTTCGCGACCTCGCCGCGACCGCCCGCGACGCCCTCTCGGTGCCGATTCCCGACGCCGACGTCTACGACGCCGTCGTCGCCGGCGTCGGCGCACCGAAGGACGCGAACCTCTACCAGACCACCAGAGCCGCGACGTACGTCGCCCTCGGCGACCGCAACCCGCTCGCCGACCCCACCGACTCCGAACGCGAGACAGGGACGCACAGCGGCGAGCGTGCGCGCGGTCGCGTCGTCGTCCCCGCGGAACTCCGCGAGGGCGCGGGCGAGGGCACGGGCGAACGCCGCTTCCACGACTGGCTCTCGAACGCCAGCGACGCCGACTCGCTCTACGAAGCAATGAAGCAGGGATACGAACCCGGCGCGCAGCGCGCGTTCGTCGTCGCGCGCGTCCTCCGCGACCACGACGTCTCCGTGACGAACAGCCAGCATCCCGACGTCGTCGACGACTGCCTCATGCACGCCAGCGAGTCGGTCGAAGCCGCCCTGGAGCCAGGGGCGGACGTCCTCGTCGTCCCCGACGCACTGAACACGCTCCTCGTCCGCGAACGCGACTGACCCGTTCGGGGCCCGCTACCGGCCTGCGGTCGGCTCCGTCGCCCCGTCCTCGCCCTCGATGTCCTCGACGACGCGCTCGTGGAACTCCTGGAGGACCGCGGACTCGTCCTCCGCGAGCACGACGTCGCTCGCCATCAGCGTCGCCAGCCCGAACGCGCGCGGCGACGGCGAATCCACCCGCACGTGCGACACCTCGACGTCGCCCTCCAGGACGCCGCGCGCGAACGCCTCGATGCCCGCCACGTGGAGCTTGTCCTCCAGTATCTCGCGGTACGTCTCCTCGATCACCGCGAAATCGTTCAGGTCCTCCGCGAACCCGAGCAGCATCTCGCTCGAGACCTGCTGTTGCTTCGCGGACTTCTCGTAGCCCTTGTAGCGCTTGAGAATCATCAGCGAGCGCGTCGCGTCGATGCGGAAGTACCGCTGGAGGAGGTCCGTCCCACCGACCGCGTCCCGGAGCGTCGACCGCACCGAATCCGGGTCGAGGCTCTCGACGATCCCGACGAGGTCGACCTTGCGGTTCAGCGGCATCTTCAGCGTGAATCCGTCGTCCGCGACCGCGACCGTCACGTTCGCGTTCGTCTCCTGGGCGACGCGGTACGCGAGCAGCCGCGAGAAGCCGTCGTTGAACCGCCGCCCGTAGTTCGAGTGCACGTAGTAGTGGCGCTCGTAGGCGTCCCGGTCCTTCGCCTCCTCGATCGCGAGCCGATTCGGCGTGCTCACGCTCTCCGCGCCCGCGTACCGGACCTGCTCGTCGTACATCCGACCGAGCGCGCGCACCGCGTTCTCGTCGATCGGCATCTCCCGCAGCCAGTGCCGGACCGCGGGCGGCCCGCCACGCTCGTACTTCTCCAGCAGCGTCTCCTGGAACGCGAGCACCTCGCAGCCCAGGTCGTACGCGAGCGGCAGTCGCTCGCTGAACCACGACGGCACCGTCGGGGAGGAGGCAGTAGGATCGACGTACACCTTCGACCCGCGCCGGTACCGGTACTCGAAGTTCGACCCGCCGAGCACGAACACGTCCCCCGAGTCCAGCGTGTCAAGGTACGACTCGTCGAGTTGCCCCACCCACTCGTCGCTCGACCGCGTGAAGACGTCGCACGCGAACGAGTCCGGGATCGTCCCGATGTTCGTCATGTAGATGACCCGCGCGAGCCGGCCGCGCTTGCCCATCAGGGGCGTACCCGGCTCGTAGTCGTCGTAGTGGTGCTCACCGCCGGGCTCGTCGTTCTCGTCCCGCCACACCTTCGCGTACACGTTCTTCTCCTCCAGCCCGCCGTAGTCCGCGGTGAGGTACCGCATCAGTTGCTCCCACTCGTCGTCGCCGTAGTGCCGGTACGGATACGCGCCCTGGAGGACGCGCCGGATATCCGCCTCCGGGCGGATCTCGGCGATCGCCATCCCGTACACGTGCTGGGCGGCGACGTCCTGGCACCGCTCGGGGACGTTCACGGAGTCGACGAATCCCTCCATCGCCTTCTTCAACATAACCGCGCACTCGACGAGTTCGTCCCGGTCGAGCGCCACGACGCGACCTTTCACGGTCTCCCCGACGCGATGCCCGGCGCGCCCGACGCGCTGGAGCATCGCCGCGACCGACTTCGGACTCCCGACCTGCACCACGAGGTCGACGTGCGGCATGTCGATCCCCAGCTCCAGGCTCGTCGAGGACGTCACCACGTCCAGCTCGCCCTCTTTGAGCTTGCGCTCGACCTCCTGGCGGACGTCCTTCGAGAGGCTGCCGTGGTGGCACGCCGAGTTCCCCTCGTCGTACTCGTCGTAGCGCTCCCGGAGGTTGTGCAGGACGCGCTCGGCGCCCGAGCGCGTGTTCGTGAACACGAGTGTGTTCGTGCTCGACTGCACGTGCTCGTGCAGCGACGCGTAGAACTCGCCCGTCACGACGTCCCGCGGCGTATGCACGAGGTCGTCCGTCGGACACTCCAGTTCCAGGTCGAACTCGCGCGCGAACCGCGCGTCCACGATCTCGTAGTCCCGCGGCACGCGCTCGCCGACGAGACCGGACCCGCCATCGCTCTCGCCGTCGTCCGCGTCGCCACCGCTCTCGCCGTCGCCTGCGTCGCCACCGTTCTCGCCGTCGCCCGCGTCGCTGTCGACGGCAGCGCCGTCGACGGGCTCGTACCCGACGAGGAACTTCGCCATCTGGCTCAGGGGCTCGATCGTCGCCGAACACCCGATGCGCGTCGGCGACCCGTCCGCGAGCGCTTCGAGTCGCTCCAGGCTCACCGACAGGTGCGTCCCGCGCTTGGATTCCGCGAGCGAGTGAATCTCGTCCACGACGACGTACTCCACGGTGCGGAGCTTCTCGCGGAACTTCGGCGAGTTCAGGAGGATCGCGAGCGTCTCCGGCGTCGTGTTCAGGATGTGCGGCGTCTCGCCCAGCATCTTCTGGCGGTCGCTACTGCTCGTGTCCCCGTGCCGGATCGCGTGGCGTATCTCGCCGACGTCCTCCCCGCGCTCCTCGGCGATGCTCGTGATGCCCGCCAGTGGCTCCGCGAGGTTCCGGTGGATGTCGTTCGCGAGGGACTTCAGCGGCGACACGTACAGGCAGTACACCGAGTTCTCCAGGCCCTCCTCGCGCTCTCGCTCGCGTTCGAAAAGCGCGTCGATGATCGCCGTGAACGACGCGAGCGTCTTCCCGCTCCCCGTCGGCGCACACACCAGCGCGTTCTCCTCGTCCCTCACCAGCGGGATCGCCTCCTTCTGCGGCGGCGTGAAGAACCCGCCGTTCTCCGGGACGAACTCGCCGAACTCCTCGACCCACCACTGCCTGACCGACGGCGACAGCGACGCCAGCACCTCCGCGTCGTCGACGTCCACCGCGTCGACGTCGACGTCCGTCACGGCCTCCAGCAGGGGAAGCGGCCTCATTCAAGCCACCCTCCGGGCCGAACACGGAAGAACGTCACGTCGCACGCACCCGCCCGAGGCCACATCCCACCAGCCCGAACGAGCCCTCACTCCACCAACCCGCACGAGGCCGGGAAATCGCGGGACGAACCACCCGTTCGAAACGTGAGAGGGCGCCCCACGGCAATCGACGATTGAACATCCTTATAAGGTGTGCCCAGCAAATCACGAGGTACACCCTACGCGGGGTTGATGATGCTCCTAGCCTCACAGGACGAGGGCCGGACCGCCCAGCTGGACCGGCCCAAGCGGACGATCGAGTCCGCGACGGCAGGGGAGCGCGAGCCCACGCGTAGAACAGGTGAACAACCATGCCAGTCTACGTCAACAAAGAAGTCCCAGTCGACCTCCAGGACGACGCCCTCGAGGCGCTCGAGGTCGCACGAGACACAGGAAGCGTAAAGAAAGGAACGAACGAGACGACCAAGGCCGTCGAACGCGGGAACGCGGACATCGTGTACGTGGCCGAGGACGTCCAGCCCGAGGAGATCGTCATGCACCTCCCCGAGCTCGCCGACGAGAAGGGTATCCCGGTCGTGTTCGTGGAGACCCAGGACGACGTCGGGCACGCCGCCGGCCTCGAGGTCGGCAGCGCTGCCGCCGCCGTCGTCGACGCCGGCGACGCCTCGGACCAGGTCGACGACATCGCCTCGAAGCTCGAGGACCTCTGAGCCGGCCATGAGCGCAGAAGAAACAGAGAGCGGCTCCACGCCCGCGGAAGTTATCGAGATCGTCGGCAAGACCGGCATGCACGGTGAAGCCATGCAGGTCAAGTGCCGGATCCGCGAAGGCGAGAATCAGGGTCGCATCATCACGCGAAATTGCCTCGGTCCGGTCCGCGAAGGCGACGTTCTCCAGCTGCGAGAGACCGCCCGCGAGGCCGACTCCATCGGAGGGCAATAATGCCGCAGACTCGAGACTGTGACTACTGTGGGGACGACATCGAGCCCGGTACCGGGACGATGTTCGTCCGCACCGACGGTTCGACGATCCACTACTGTAGCGCGAAGTGCGAGAAGAACGCCGACCTCGGCCGCGAACCCCGCGACCTCGAATGGACGGAGGAGGGTCAGCGCGACGGGGGGCAGGGCGAGGAGGACCAGGAATGAGCGAGCTCGAGCGGACGTTCGTCATGGTCAAGCCCGACGCGTTCGCGCGCGGGCTCGTCGGGACGGTCATCTCCCGACTGGAGGACCGTGGCCTGAAGCTCGTCGGGATGAAGGTGGAGCTCCTCGACGAGGAGACGGCTCACGAGCACTACGCCGAGCACACCGACAAGCCGTTCTTCGACGACCTCGTCGACTTCGTGACGAGCGGTCCCGTCGTCCCGATGGTCTGGGAGGGCCAGGACGCGACGCGGCAGGTGCGCCAGATGATCGGTGCGACCGACCCGCTCGAGGCGGACGCTGGCACCATCCGCGGTGACTACGCGCTCGACCTCGGCCGGAACGTCGTGCACGCGGCAGACCACGAGGACGAGGGTGCGAACGAACGCGAGATCGCGATCCACTTCGACGAGGACGAACTCCTCTCGTACGAAGCCCACGACGAGACCTGGCTGTACGAGTAAGCCACGTCGCGTCTTCTCGACGTTCTCTCGATTCGGTAGCGGCGGCTGCGTCGGTGGTTTCGAGCGGTCGCCTCGTGGCCGCCACCCACGCGACGTGCGGGTGAAACTATTAGTGCGTGGCCTGTTTTCGTCTCGCCGTGACGTCTGATACGACGCGGCGTGCGCTCCTGTCCGCGGTGCTGGGAGCGGGCGTCGGGGGGATGGCGCTGTCGGACGCGCGCGAGGTGCTCGCGGACTTCGCGCCGCTGTCCGGGTCGCTCTGGGACGCCGAGGGGCGAGCTATCGAGGGCGATGTCGAGTCGCCGTACGGGCCGGCGTCGGTGGCGTACGACGACCGTGGCGTGCCGCACGTGACCGCCGCGGACGAGCGGGCAGCGTACTACGCGGTCGGGTACGTACAGGCGGCGGATCGGTTGTTCGAGATGGACCTCCTGCGGCGGGTGATGCGCGGGACGCTCTCCGAGGTGGTCGGCGACGTGGCGGTGAACTCGGACCGTTTCAACCGCCAGATGGACTTCGCGCGGGCCGCCGAGGTGACGTGGGAGCGCGCGAGCGACGGGCCGACCGCGCCGGCGAGCGAGGCGTTCGCCGAGGGCGTGAACGCGTACCGCGAGACCGCAGCGCGGCCCGTCGAGTTCGAGCTATTGGACTACGACGCGGACCCGTGGACGCCCGTCGACTCCATCCTCGCGCAGAAACAGATCTCGTGGGGGCTCACGGGGAGCTTCGCGACCCTCCGCAGGGCCGCGGTCGGGGACGCGTTCGACCGGGAGACGGCGGAGGCGCTGTACCCGCTCCCGGACGCGAGCAATCACGACGCGCCGATCCTGCGGTCGGACGACCGCGAACCGAACCCGCCGGGCGGCACGGACGGTCGAGCGATCTCCGCCGCGACCGGGGGTTCGGGCGACCCCGTCGACCCCGGCCTCGTGTCCTGGCTGGAGGCGTTCGAGCCGCCGGAGGGAATCGGTTCGAACTCGTGGGTCGTCGGCGGGGAGTACACGGCGTCCGGGGATCCGGTGCTGGCGAACGACCCGCACCTCGACCTGCGGGTGCCGCCGATCTGGTACGAGCAGCACGTCGTCGTCGAGGGAGAGCGCGACGTCCGCGGCGTGACGTTCCCGGGCGTCCCGTTCGTCGTCATCGGTCGGAACGACGCCGGCGCGTGGGGGTTCACGAACACCGGCTACGACGTCATCGACTTCTACACGTACGAGACCCGGAACGACGGGCGCGAGTACCGGGACGGCGACGAGTGGCGGGAGTTCCTGACGCGCGAGGAGACGATTCCCGTCGCGGACGGCGAGGACGTCGCGGTCCAGGTCGAGAAGAGCGTTCACGGCGCGGTGCTCTCGCGTGGGAGCGACGGGGACTCGCTGTCCGGGACGACCGGTCGCGTCGGCGTCCAGTGGTCGGGGTTGTCCGCGACGCGGACCGTCGAGTCCATCTACGAGATCGGGCGGTCGACGGGCGTCGACGACGTCCTCGACGCGCTCCCGAAGTTCGACGAGCCGACCCAGAACTTCGTGTACGCGGACCGCGACGGACGGACGCTCTTCTACACGACGGGCAAGGTCCCGATCCGGACGACCGACGGCAACCCCGTCGCGGGCACTCGCGTGTTCGACGGGTCCGCGCGGGAGGGCGAGTGGGAGGGCTTCGAGCCGTACGCGGCGACGGACTGGGCGACCGCGAACGTCGTGCCGTTCGACGAGAAACCCCACAGCGTCGACCCGGGATACCTCGCGACGGCGAACCAGCGGATCGTCGACGACCCGGCGCACTACCTCTCGGAGGGGTACGCGCCGCCGTTCCGCGGGGCGCGCATCTACGAGCGCCTCGACGAGCGCGCCGACAGCGGCGAGCCGATGACCGCCGAGTTCCTCCGGGACCTCCAGCTGGACGCGGTCGACCGTCGCGTCGACCACCTCGAACCGCTCCTCGAGGACGCCCGGAGCGAGGTCGCGGGCGACGCTCGCGAGGCACTCGATGCCGTGCTCGCGTGGGACGGCGAGACGAGCACCGACCGGCGCGAACCGCTCGTGTTCGCGTTCTGGGCGCGGAAACTCGGCGAGCGCGTGTTCGACGCGCGGTTCGAGGACGCGGGCCTGGACGTGAACACGCCGAACGACTGGGTGCTCGGCCGGCTCCCGGCAGACAGCGAGTGGTTCGTTCCCGAAGACGGCAGTGACCCCGATCGAGGGGTGGTTGCGGCGCGAGCGCTCCGCGACGCGCTCGAGGCCATCGAGGCGGCGGGGTACGAGACCTACGGCGACTACAGCACGACCGCGCTCACGCATCCCTTCGATCAGGGGTTCCTGAACTATCCCGAGTACGCGACGGACGGGTCGCCGACGACGGTGAACAACTTCCGGCCGGAATCCATGCGCGGGAGTTCCTGGCGGCAGGTCGTCCCCGTCGGCAACGACGCCCCGGACGCGGCGGCCGTCCTCCCCGGCGGGAACGACGGCGACCCGCTCTCGGCCAACTACGCGGACCAGCTCGAGGACTGGGCGACCGGCGAGTTCCGCGAGTTCTCGCTCGCCGTTCCCGACGACGTCGACGTGGAGTTCACGGAGGGCGACGGCGAATGACGGACCTCGCGACGGAACTCGGCGCGACGCTCTCGAACCCGCGACGAGTGGGGTTGACGGCGCTCGCGGTCGTCGTCGGGGTCGCGCTCGCGACCCTCCATCCGCTCGGGCTCGTCGCGGGCGGTGCGCTCGTCGCCCTCCCCCAGCGCTCGCTCCCCCGGGGACTGCTCGCCGGCGTCCTCTTCGGCGGCGTCGTCCTCGCCGTGTTCCTCGTCGACCTGGCCGCCGCCGGCGCCGCCGGCGGCTTCCTCCGGTTCGGGCTCCCGCGGAACGTCGCGATCGCGACCGGATTCGGACTGCCGACGTTCGGCGCGCTAGCGCGGGGCCTGCGGTAAGCGGGGGGCGGTGACGCCGAACTCGGCGCGCTAGGGAGAGGGCTGGACTGGATGCGGGCGGTGGCGTCGACGGTGTCGGTTCCCGATGGTGGGTGTGGCGCGAGTGTCGTCGGTCAGTCTTGAACTGTCGGGATGGACCATTTCGTCGAGTTCGTCGATTCGTGGCCTCTTTCGAACCCGCTGAGCGGTCCGCTGCCCACCACGAGAGGTCCGTCGAACGCCTCGAGAGCATCGGGTTCGACCGGGTCGCTTTCGACCCCCAACCTTTACATTAGCGCACGCTAATATTAGAATGTGCTAAAATGGATGTGGACGAACCCGATACCGTGACGACGGACGACCAGACCGACGCCCCGAGCGACTGCTGTTCGGTCGCAGAACGGCCGTCGACGCAGGCGGTCGCCGAGGACGTCCAGACGCTCGCCGCGCTGGGGAACGACACCCGATACGAGGCGCTCCGGATGGTCGCCGACGCCGACGCAGACGGCGTCTGCGGATGCGACCTGGAACCCGCCCTCGGCGTCAGCCAGGGCGCGGTCAGTCAGGCGCTCTCGAAGCTCCACGCCGCCGGACTCCTCGACCGCCGAAAGGAGGGCCGCTGGCGCTACTACACCGCCACCGAGCGCGCACGGCGCCTCCTCGACGTCCTCGAGGAGACCAGAGACGCCGACTGACGCCGTAAGCGCGCACTGCACCGCCCGCCACCACGACCGACCGCCGACCGAACTCCACCCAGAATCGACTCCCGACCGACCCCACCCAGACCGATTCCATGTCACAGCCGCCACTCGACCCACGCGACCGCCACACGTACCGCAATCCGACCTGGCGCGGCGTCCTCGTCGCCTACGGACTGCTCGCCGCAGTCCCCGCGAGCCTCTGGCTCCTCACGCACCCACTACTCGGCGCCGTCGCCGTCGCCGCCTTCGGCGGACTCTCCGTCGCCAGCCACCGCACCTTGGAGCTGTATCGCTGCGTCCAGACCTGCGGTGGCTTCGCGCTCGACCTCGGCGATAGCGTCCAGATCTGCGTCGGCCAGCCAGCCGCAGTGAACTGCTAGCCGCGCGGCGACCCGCTCCGTCTCTTCGACCTGCGCGCCAGCACGACCAGCGTCGCCACTGCGGACGGAGCGTTCGAGTAGAAGCGAACCGGCGCCGGGAGCGACCGACCGTTCCCCGGGTCAGTCGTCGGCGCTTGCCGGGGCGGCGTCGACCTGGATTTCGCCGGCGTCGAGTTCGGCCTCGAGCTCGCGCGCGGCGGCGACGAGGTTCGCCATCTTCTCGTAGGCGACCTCCCGGGGGAGGAGTTTCAGGCCGCAGTCCGGGGAGACGACGAGTTGCTCGGGCGGGACGACTTCGAGGCCCTTGCGGATGTTCGCCTTGATCTCCTCGACGGTCTCGACCTCCGCGACGTGTGCGTCGACGACGCCGAGCGCCAGGTCGGCGCTGAACGCGGGGTCCTTGAACACGTCGAGCTGGTCGTAGTCGCCGTTGCAGAGTTCCAGGTCGAACTCGTCGACGGGATACTCGAGAATTTCGGGGTAGATCCGCGAGTAGTCGCCGTAGCAGACGTGCAGACCGACGCGGACGCCCTCGGGGATGTCCGCGACGATGTGCTCGAGACACTCGCCGACGATCGCGTGGTCGTCGGGCGTCGTCGCGAGCGCCGGCTCGTCGATCTGGATGTAGCGCGCGCCGGCGTCGACGAGCTTCTGGATCTCCTCGTTCACGAGGTCCGCGAGGTCCACGGCGAGACTCTCGAGGTCGTCGTACGCCTCGTTGAACGACCAGTTCGCGAGCGTGTACGGCCCCGTGATCGGGACTTTGACGGGACGGTCGGCGACCTCAGCGGTGAACTCGTACTCGTCGACGAGCCACGTCTCGTCGTACTCGACCTCGCGCACGACGGAGGGCTTGTCGAAGTAGTTGTGCCCCCAGACCTTCACGGGGCCGTTGAACTCGTAGCCGTCGATGCGGTGCGCGAAGAACTCCACCATCTCGTTCCGGCGCATCTCGCCGTCGACGACGACGTCCAGGCCGGCGCGCTCGTGCTCGTTAGTGATGAGCCGGCTCGCGTCGTCCTTCGCCTCCGCCCACGCGTCCTCGTCGAAGTCCGGGAGCTCCTCGGCGTGCTCGCCCTGATGCTCGCGAGGCTTCGTCGTGTCGCCGCCCTGGTAGAGCTCGCGGGCGCGGTCGAGCCACTTCGGCTTCGGGTAGCTCCCGACGACCGTCGTCAGGAGGAAGTGCTCGTTCTCGTGACCGGTGGGCCGGAACTGGTCCTTGCCGACGTCGGCAGTCGGTTCGCTCATGCTTCCACCTCCGAGAGCGCGACGGCGTCACCGAGCACGTCGAGCTTCGCCTCGTACTTCGGGTACGGCAGGTAGAACAGTTCGGTGTTCGTCGTCACGTACGTCGTGTCGAAGTCGGCGCTGACGGCCTGCTCGTGCACCCAGTCCACGCGCTCGCGGACGGTGTCGGGGTCCTCGACGAGCGTGTTCTGGCCGTCGACGAGCCCGAGCGAGACGTCGTCGGTGGTGCCGTACTCGTTGATGTTGTAGAGGTTGTCCTCGTGATTCGAGACGAAGTCGTACCCGATCGCGTCCACGTCCGCGTCGAGGACGTGCGCGTGGGTCTTCTCGTCGAGTGCGCCCCAGTACGGCTGGACGACGACGTCGGCGTCGACGGCGTCGGCGACCGTCGTGAGCGCCTCCGGGACGTCGCCGGCGACGTCGTCGCCGGGGGCGTTCTCGACGAGCGACGGCTCGAGGAGGTACAGCGTCTCCACGTCGGGGAAGGCGTCGGCTTCGCCGGCGAGGAACTCGGCGATTGCGGCGAGGAACTCGGCGTCGTCGCCGTAGTGCTCGTCGGTCGCGAGGTCGGCGAGCGAGTACGGGCCGGGGAGGACCGCTTGAACCGACTGCTCCGTCAGTGCAGAGAGCGCGTCGAGTTCGGCGGCGACGTCGCCGGAGAACGAGAGCTCGCTCTCGACGACTGGCTCTCGGTAGAAGTTGTTGTTGTCGTAGTAGCGGACGATGCCGCGCGTCTCGACGTCGTCGTGGACGGTCAGCGGGTGCGCGAGCATGTCGTCCCAGCGCAGCTGGCCTTCGACGACGCGGTCGAGGCCGGCGTCGGCCTGCGAGTCGAGTACTTCGCCGCGAGCGGTCGCGTACGCGTCCTGGACCGCGTCGGGCTCGCTGCCGTCGACGAGGTCTTCCTTCTGGTGGCCTTTGAGATCGGAGAGGTCCGACTTCGCCCAGTCCGGGAGCGGGAACAGCCCCGGTGTGGTGGCGACGAGTTCTGTCATGCGTGATACCGCGTAGGAAATGCGGCTGTTTAATATTTTCTATCCCTACTAATGAGTGTCAGTAATCACGCGCCGTGTGAACGGTCGTCTGGGCCGCCGGGAACTCGCCCGCGTTGGGACCTGCGGTCACGCGGGCACGAGCTTCAGCACCGACAGCGTCTCGAAGGGATAGGACTCCTCGCGGAGCGCCACCGCCGAGAACCCGCGCTCGCCCGCGAACGCCACCACCTCCTCGACGCCGGTGAGACTGCTCACGAGCACGAGCGCGAACCCGTCGACGGCGAGCACGCGCCCGACGGTGTCGAGGAACGGCTCCACGACCGCGCGGCCGTCCTCGCCACCGCTCAACGCGCGCTCCATCCAGTCGTCGCGCGCCGCCGCCGCATCCTCCGGGAGGTACGGCGGATTGAACAGCACCACGTCGAACGCACCGTCCCGGAACGGCGAGACGAGGTCCGCCCGCACCGCCGGGAGGCCGCGCTCGCGAGCCTGCCGCGTCGCGTGCGGGTTCAGGTCCGAAGCGATCACGTCCGCACCCGTCTCGTCGCGCACGCGCTCGGCGACCCACCCCGATCCCGTCCCGACCTCCAGCACGCGATCTGCCGACTCGACCTCCTCCTCCGCGACCGCCGCCAGGAGCGCGGAGTCCTCCGCCGGCTGGTACACCGCCGTCTCCACGCCGCGACGCTCCGCCAGGTCCGTCACGACGACCCCCCGCCGGACTCGGGACTCTCGCCCGACTCGCCACCATCGCCCGACTCGCCACCATCGCCCGACTCGCCACCATCGCCCGACTCGCCACCCTTGCTCGACTCGCCGTCGCTTCTCTCGCGTCCGTCGCCCGCATCCACGTCCCCGCTCTCGTCGTCGTCCGCGTCAGCGGTCGCACCGTCCCCACGTGCGCTCGTGAACGTCATCGCGAAGTCGCTCGCGTCGAGCCCGAATCCGCCCGACGACGCCCCGGATACGCCGGGCGTCGGCACGTCCTCGTCGCTCGGCTCCACGACGGCGTCTGGGTCCGGGTTCGCGTCGACGTCCGCGTCGACGGCAGCCTCGTCGTCGTCCGGCACCGACTCGGTCGCCTCCGCGTGCCGGAACCCACCCGCCTCCGCGCGCCCCGACAGCTCGCGCTGCGGGAACGGAATCTTCACGCCCGCCTCGTCGAATCGCGCCTTCACCGACTCGACGACCGCAGTCCGAGCGCGCCACTTCCGGCGCGCGCTCGGCTTGTCGATCCAGAACCGACAGCCGAGGACGATCGCCGACTCGCCGAACTCCTTGACGACGACCTGCGGCGTCGGCACCGACAGTATCTCGTCGAGGTCGTCCATCGCCTCCCCCGCCAGCGCCGTCGCCGTCGAGACGTCCGCGTCGTAGTCCACGCCGACCTCCACCTCGATGCGGAGTCGGCCCTTCCGCGACCGGTTCACGACCTCCTGGCCGCTCACGATGTCGTTCGGGATCATCACGTACTCGCCGTCGAACGTCTGCACGCGCGTGTTCACGATCGAGATGTCCGTCACGATGCCCTCGCGCCCGCCGATCTCGACCCAGTCCCCGATCTCGAACGGTCGCGCGAACATCAACACGAACCCCGCGAGGACCGCCCCGAGCGTCTGGCGGGCCGCCATCCCGACGACGATGCCGAGGAAGCCGGCGCCGACGAGCAACCCAGTCAGGTCGACGCTCCACAGCCCGAGGACGACCGAGATCGCGCTCACCCAGAGCGTGAACTGGACGACGCGGTACGTGATCTCGACCTCGTGCTGACCGAACGCCTCCCGGCGACGCACGAGGTTCTCCACCAGCCGCCGGCCGGCGCGCGACAGCAGGTGCGTGACGACGAGGATGACGAACGTCGCCGCCAGCAGCGGCCCCGTCCCCTCCTCGGGCGCGACCCCGGCGATCGCTCGCTGGACGTCGTCCGCGAGCCGCCACACGCCCAAGGTGACGCCGACCGCGGCCGCGAACGTCGACCCGACGACGACGACCGTCAGGACGTCCGCCGCGAACTCGCTCGTGCGCTCCCGGAGCCACGCCTGGACCCGCGAGGACACCCACCCGATGCCGGCCAGTACCGCGAGCGCCGCGAGCGTCACCGCCGTCCGCATCGGCGTCGTCTCGAACGTCTCCGAGAGCCCGTTCAGGGCGTCGACGAGCTGGGCCACGATCGTCGGCTCGGCCGCCGTCATTCGTCGTCACCCGTCATCAGTCGTCACCAGTCATTCGTGGTCACCATCTTTCGTCGTCACCCGTCATCAGTCATTGCGGCCGACGTCGTCGGCGAGCGTCGCGAGCGCCGCGAGCCGCGACGGCGAGACCTTTCCGGGACGCATCCCCATCAGGTCCTCGTCGGCGGCGTCGACGACCGCGTCGCCGTCGTCCAGTCCCGAGATGTGGACGGTGTTCCGCACGGCGTTGCGCATCGTCTTCCGGCGCTGCGTGAACACCGCCTTCACGAAGTCGAGGAAGAAGTCCTCGTCGTCGACCGCGTACTCGGGGTCTCTGGGCGTCGCGCGAACCACCGCGCTCTCGACGGCCGGCGGCGGCGAGAACGCCTCCTTCGGGACCGGCTCGACGATCTCGACGTCCGCGTAGTGCTGTGCGGACACCGACAGCCGCCCGTAGTCGTCCGTGCCCGCATCGGCCACCATCCGCTCCGCGAACTCCTTCTGGAACATCAGGACGAGCGGGCGCTTCAGGGGGAGCAGTCGGAACGCGATCTGCGAGGACGCCCCGTACGGGAGGTTCGATACCGACGCCGAGAACTGCGGGAGGTCGACGTCGAGCGCGTCGCCCTCGACGACGGTGAGGTCGCCTGCGGCGATCTCGTCGGCGAACTCCTCGCGGAGGAAGGCCGCGAGCTCGGGGTCGCGCTCGATCGCCGTGACGCGCTCGCACTCCGCGAGCAGTCGCGCGGTCAACGCGCCGTTCCCGGCACCGATCTCCAGGACGTGCTCGCGAACGCCCTCGCCCTCCGGCAGGTACGACGGCAACCGGTCGAGCACGCGGTCGTCCACGAGGAAGTGCTGGTCGCGATTCGGATCCCCACGCACGCCGGCACGAGCCAGTAAGCCCTCGGGGTCTCTCATCGATTACCCGCCCGTAACACGCCCGACCGGGTAAACCCAGCGGGACGCACTCGACGACGCACGCGAGAGAACCAGTCCCGGAGGACCGCGAGTGCGCGTTCGTCGTAGGTGCCTCCGTCAGGCGTCCTCGTCGCGGCCGACGAACGTCTTGTACTTCAGGTCGTCCTCGCGGATCTCCTCGAGAATGCGCTCGACGAGCACCCCCGCGGGGTCGTGGAGCCCGGCGACGCGGTCGTCGAGGTCCGCGAAACTCTCGAACGGCTTGCGCTTGCGTTCGTCGAGGATGCCGTTCCGGAGCTTCTTCCCGATCCCGGGCAGGAGATTCAGCTGGTGCAAGCGGAGCGTGATCGGTTGCGCGTCGTTGTAGAACGCCACGAACCGGTCCTCCTCGTCCTCCACGAGCTCCGCCACGATGTACTCCAGTTCGGACTGCGCGCTCGAGGACACGTCCTCGTACTCGATCGGGTACACGCCGCGCACGCCCTCGCCGGGCGGTTCGACGACGAGTTCGTCGTCCATCCCGACGTCGGGCGTGTCCTCGAACACGACCTCCTTCAGCGTGAAGTCCATGACGTCGAGCGCGTACGCCATCGGTCGAGAACCGTGCCGACCGTCCGAGCGGCCGTTCGGGAAGATGTCGAGGACGACCGCGACCCGCTCGTCGTCCGTTGAATCACTCATGATACCAGCACGTACGACGACGACGTATTTAAAAGATGGCGGCGGGGACTCAGACGTACTTCGCGATGACGTTCAGGATCTCGTCGAGTTCCTCGCCGTCGAGCGTGTACCGCTGCTTCGCGTACACCGACCGCAGCTCCGTGCGGTCCTCCGGCAGGAGGTTCGCGATCTTGTACGCCGTCGCCTCGTCGACCTTCTCTAGCGTCTGGAGTTCCTCGACGAGTTCGAGGGACTCCTCGGGGTCGAGCACCGTGAAGCGGTTGACGTGCTCGATGGCGCGCGCCAGCTCGTACCGCATCTCGCGGTCCTCGTCCAGCGCCCGGTCGGCCTCCACCTCGTCGAGCAGTTCCTTCGTCTCCGCGAACGTCAGGAACTCCTCGTCGAGCTTCTCCTTGAATATCGTCATCCTACTGCTGGGCCTTCAGGTGCGCGGCACTGGCGATGATGGTCTTCTCCTTCCCACCGTCCGTGATGGCGACCTTGAACGCCGCGCCCTGTTTGCCCTCGACCTCGCCCGTCAGTCCGTGGAAGCGCGGGTGGAACCGGCCGTCTGCCACCGAGGGGTCGATCTTGAGGTGGACCTTCTGGCCCTGCTCGAACTCCTGGATGGCTCGCTGGGGGGCGGACGTGCCCCGGTCTCGGGGATTGTTCTTCAGCTTGTTCCGTGTCTTCTTGCGGGGGCCGTGCGAGTTCGGCATAGTCGTACGAACCAGTTCCCGCGTCGGCGTTATAAAACGCACGTTCCTCGGATCAGGGGGTGTGACCGAATCAACGGCATTCGAGGAGCGGCTCGTCCCCCCACGAGCTACAGAGCGGCGGGACCATTGAACGCCTCACGACGTAGAACATTTCGAGGATCTCGTAGCGAACCGCCTGGTAGGTGGAGCGTGCGGAACCATCTTTTTCCGCCTCGGGTTCCCTCGCTCACTCCGTTCGCAGCGGGAACCGCTCAGCGCAAAAACATGGGTGAAAAAGACCGGACGACTCGCTCCCTGCGGTCGCTCGCGTCCGGTGAACCGCCTCGCTCGCAGTCGCTCGCTCGGCGGATGCACTTGTGGTCGGTAGTTCAGCTGTATATAGGACGCCGCTCCTGACAGGTTCCGTTTCGGTCACATCGTTCGGGTATGGAATTCTCGTCTGCTGTCGTGGATTGGTGGTGCGAACGATTTCGGCCAGAATGCCCTGCTCGCTCGATCTTGTTCGCGGCATTCGGCCGGTTACACGCCACGAGGCGACTACGACGCTTCGCTGGCCGGGACCCCGCTGCGCTTCTCGCTTCGCTGTCGACGGAGGGAGCGCGTGCGCTCTTTCGTGATGACGGACGGTGGCTTGCCCCCGTTCGAACCAGGGTGCTTGCGGGGTCCGGGCAGGGTCGAGCGGTGGGCGCTGTGCTTCTACCCCACCGCACCAGCACCGCGACCGCACCGCAGCCTCACCCTCCCCAGCCGACTCCCGCGACGACTCCCTCCGGTCGCCGTCGGGGTCGTCCCTCGCACGATATCAACGGGACGGCGCTCACCTTCGTTCGCACCGTCCCGATACCGCGCGCCAGTGCATCGTCGAAAACTACTCGCCGCCAGCAACCGGGCCGGTCGAAGCACGCGCCAGCTGGCGCGTGCTTCGAGCAGGGGAAGGGCAAGGTCCGGTGCGGTCGCGGATGGAGTGCGGTCGCGGGTGCAGTGCGGTCGCGGGTGCAGTGCGGTCGCGGGTGCAGTGCAGTCGGGCGGGATTGAAAGGGGCGGCGCGCTCGACGGAGCTCTCTGGGTGGTCGTGTTCGAGGATATGTCGCGTGCCACCGTCGAGGTTCTGGGTGTCCGTCTGCGGAGACAGTCGCGGGCGGCTGATACCGTCGAGGCAACCCACGGTCTTTTTAGGGTCCGAGCGTCATGGTTCAGTCACCAATACGCCCGCGGGCAAGTGCTGCGTCCGGAGTCGGACCCGCTGCCGGCCGACTTCCGACCGTCGACGGACGTGGCATAGCGGGTTGCACGCCGACGCGCTGCAAGACGCCGGGGCCACTGCAATCGGACAATCGCGGGTATTTACATACAGGAGTCGCCCGTCGTCGCGACGGGCTTTCGGTGCAACAGCCATGGAAATCGAAATCGCCACGATCGGCGGCTACGAGGAAGTCGGCCGCCAGATGACCGCCGTACGGGCCGGGAACGACGTCGTCGTGTTCGACATGGGGCTGAACCTGTCGAAGGTCCTCATCCACGACAACGTCGAGACCGAGAAGATGCACAGTCTGGACCTCATCGACATGGGGGCGATCCCGGACGACCGCATCATGAGCGACCTCGAGGGCGACGTGCAGGCGATCGTGCCGACGCACGGCCACCTCGACCACATCGGCGCGCTCAGCAAGCTCGCGCATCGCTACGACGCGCCGATCGTCGCGACGCCGTTCACGAACGCGCTCGTGGAACAGCAGATCGAGGGCGAGCAGAAGTTCGGCGTCGAGAACGACCTCGTGGAGATGGAAGCGGGCGAGACGATGTCGATCGGCGATTCGGGGCAGGTCGAGCTCGAGTTCGTGAACGTCACGCACTCGATCATCGACGCCATCAACCCCGTGCTGCACACGCCCGAGGGCGCCGTCGTGTACGGGCTGGACAAGCGCATGGACCATACGCCCGTCATCGGCGACCCGATCGACATGGATCGGTTCCGCGAGATCGGTCGCGAGGGCGAGGGCGTGCTGTGTTACATCGAGGACTGTACGAACGCGAACAAGAAGGGCCGAACCCCGAGCGAGGCGACGGCGCGACGGCACCTCAAGGACGTCATGTACTCCGTCGAGGACTACGACGGTGGGATCGTCGCGACGACGTTCTCCTCGCACATCGCGCGCGTGAAGAGCCTCGTCGAGTTCGCGAAGGACATCGGGCGCCAGCCGGTCTTGCTGGGTCGATCGATGGAGAAGTACTCGGGGACCGCGGAGCGCCTCGGGTTCGTGGACTTCCCGGACGACGTCGGGATGTTCGGGCACCGCAAGAGCGTGGACCGGACGTTCAAGCGAGTGATGAACGAGGGCAAGGAGGACTACCTCCCGATCGTCACCGGTCACCAGGGCGAGCCCCGCGCGATGCTGACGCGGATGGCCCGCGGCGAGACGCCGTACGAGCTGGAGGACGGCGACAAGGTCATCTTCAGCGCACGGGTCATCCCGGAGCCGACGAACGAGGGCCAGCGTTACCAGGCCGAACAGCTCCTGGGGATGCAGGGCGCGCGCATCTACGACGACATCCACGTCTCCGGGCACCTGAACCGCGAGGGCCACTACGAGATGCTGCAGGCGCTCCAGCCCCAGAACGTCATCCCCGCCCACCAGGACATGAGCGGGTTCAGCGGGTACGTGAACCTCTGCGAGGACCAGGGGTACAAGCTGGGTCGTGACCTCCACGTCACCCGGAACGGGAACCTCATCCAGCTGGTCGAATGATGACGGACGCGAGTTCGCGGGAGGAGGCGGTGCTGTCGGCGGTCGAGGCGCGTCGAGAGCACGTCAACGACGCCATCACGGAGGAACTCCCGATAAAGCGTCCGGAGCGCCTCTACGAGGCCTCGAGATACCTGCTGGACGCGGGCGGGAAGCGCCTGCGGCCGACGGTGCTGCTCGCGGTCGGCGAGGCGCTGACGGACGTCGACGGGCTGTCCGCGGACGTCGACTACCGCGAGTTCGAGGACGTCACCGGCGAGCCCGTGGACCTGATGGCGGCGGCGGTGAGCGTGGAGACGATCCAGTCGTTCACGCTCATCCACGACGACATCATGGACGACGACGAACTCCGGCGTGGCGTGCCGGCGGTCCACGAGGAGTTCGGGCTCGATACGGCGATCCTGGCCGGTGACACGCTGTACTCGAAGGCGTTCGAGATCCTCACGCAGACCGGTGCCCCTGCCGAGCGGTCGGTGGAGGCGCTGCACACCCTCGCGTCGACGTGCACGAAGATCTGCGAGGGCCAGAGTCTCGACGTGGCGTTCGAGCAGCGCGGCGACGTGGTGCCCGAGGAGTACATGGAGATGATCGAGCACAAGACGGCGGTGCTGTACGCGGCGTCGGCGGCACTCGCCGGGATCGTGCTCGGTGCGGACGAGGAGACCGTGGACGCGCTGTACGGGTACGGACTGGACGTGGGGCGTGCGTTCCAGATCCAGGACGACGTCCTCGACCTGACGGTGCCGAGCGAGCAGCTCGGGAAGCAGCGCGGTTCGGACCTCGTGGAGAACAAGCAGACGCTGATCACGGTGCACGCTCGCGAGCACGGCGTGGACGTGGATTCGCTCGTGACGACGGACGACGTCGAAGCGGTGACGGAGGCCGAGATCGACGACGCCGTCGACCGATTGCACGAGGCTGGGAGTATCGAGTACGCGAACCGGACGGCGATCGACCTCGTCGAGCAGGGGAAGGCGCGTCTGTCCGTGCTGCCGGAGAACGACGCGCGGACGCTGCTGGAGGATCTCGCGGACTACCTCATCGAGCGCGACTACTGAGCGCGTTCGGGGTTCGGTCGTGTGGTGTCGCGTCGTCGTGCGTTCTCGGCGTCGTTTCGAGTCCTGAGTCGAACCGTGATTCTGTACTCGCTTCTTTTTGGGTATCCGTCGTAGTGTGGGGTATGCCAGGGGACGAGACGACCACGGGTGAGGAGGAACCAACCGCCGAGGAGCACGCGGCCGCCGAGGTGGTCGACGACGAGGCAGTCGACGGCGAAGCGGTCGACGGCGAGGCGGGTGACGACGGGTTCCCGGTGTCGCGTCGGAAGGCTCTCGTCGGCGGCGTCGGGCTGTTCGTCGGCGCGGGCGTCGGTGCGACGGCGACGTTCGCGACGAGCGGCGACGACGAGGTGCGGAAGGTCGAGCCGAACAGCGACGGGAAGGGGACGCTCGGCGAACTCCGGTGGATCCTCGAGGAGAAGCACGCGCTGGCGGTGACGAGCATGGTGCGCGACGATGATACGGTGCGGCTCGCGTACGAGTCCGCTGCGTCGTCGAGTTCGGAGTCCCGCCGAGAGATCGGCGCGGTCATCTCGGCGTACGGACTCATCGTCGCGAACGACGGCCCGACGAAGACGCTGTCGGCGGACATCGCGCGAGCGTTCGAGGATCAGGCGACGAACTATCACGTGCAGGCGACGTGGGTGAAGAAGTGGCGGTCCGGCGACCTGTCGAACGCGGGCGTCGCCCAGCGCGTGTTCAACACCCGGACGTTCCCCGAAGGCGCCGGGCCTGGATAGCGCGACCGGTTCGAGTAACGCCGGGCCTGGATGGCGCGACCGGTTCGAGTAACGCCGGGCCTGGATGGCGCGACCGGTTCGAGTGAGGCGTGCCGGCGGACCGTGCGAGCTGAGTGGACTGCGCGGGGAGGTGGGTTATCGCGGAACATCGGCGCGGTTTTTACGTGGCCGCGAGTACGCTGGCGTAATGGACGAGGAACTCCGCGAGCGTGTGGAGACGGCGGCAGAGACGGCCGCGCTGTTCAACGCGGTCAAGCACGAGAGCGACGCGGCGGTCGGCGCGGTGATGGGGCCGTTGATGGGCGAGAATCCCGCGTTCCGCGAGCACGCCGACGACGTCCCCGGCGTCGTCGGTGGCGTCGTCTCGCGCGTGAACGAGATGAGTCACGAGGAGCGCGTCGAGCGCCTCCAGGAGCTCGCGCCCGAGCGCTACGACGAACTGACGAGCGAGGACGAGGATGACGACGGGCCGCTGCCGGACCTGCCGAACGTCGACGCGTACGACGAGATTCGGATGCGGTGTGCGCCGAACCCGAACGGCCCGTGGCACCTCGGGAGCGCCCGCATGCCGGCGGTCATCGGCACGTACAAGGAGATGTACGACGGCTGGATGCTGGTCCGGTTCGACGACACGGACCCCGAGACGAAGCGCCCGGACCTCGACGCGTACGACGAGATCCTCGAGGCGGTCGACTACCTCGGGTTCGAGCCCGACGAGGTCATGAAGGCCAGCGATCGCGTGGAGACGTACTACGAGCACGCTCGCGACCTCGTCGATCTCGGTGGCGCGTACACGTGCTCGTGTACCGGCGAGGAGTTCTCGGAACTGAAGAACGCCGGCGAGCCGTGCCCGCACCGGGACAAGGACCCGGAGACGACCCGCGAGGAGTTCGAGGCGATGGTCGACGGCGAGTACGGCGCGGGCGAGATGACCCTGCGCGTGAAGACCGACATCGACCACAAGAACCCGGCGCTCCGGGACTGGGTGGCGTTCCGGATGGTCGACACCCCGCATCCGCGTGAGGAGGCCAAGGAGTACCGCTGCTGGCCGATGCTCGACTTCCAGAGCGGCGTCGACGACCACCTCGCGGGCGTCACGCACATCGTGCGCGGCATCGACCTCCAGGACTCCGCGAAGCGCCAGCGGTTCGTATACGATTACTTCGACTGGGAGTACCCGGAGGTCGTCCACTGGGGGCACGTCCAGATCGACGCGTACGACGTGAAGATGAGTACGTCCACGATCAAGCAACTCGTCGCCGAGGGCGAACTCGACGGCTGGGACGACCCGCGCGCGCCGACGGTCGCGAGCGTCCGCCGACGCGGCATCCAGGGTGAGGCGCTCGTCGACGCGATGCTCGAACTCGGGATGTCCACGAGCGACGTGGACCTCGCGATGTCCTCGGTGTACGCGAAGAACCGCGAGTACGTCGACGACGACGCCACCCGGCGGTTCCTCGTCCGCGACCCCGTCGAACTCGATATCGACGGCGAGCACCCGGAGCGCGCGCACCCGCCGCTGCACCCGGACCACGAGGAGCGCGGCGACCGCGACATCCCGGTTGGCGACGCGCTCGCGCTCGAACCCGACGACGTCCCGGAGGCCGGCGAGCGCGTCTGGCTGAAGGGCCTCGGGTGCGTCGAGTCCACGGACGAGGGCCTCGCGTTCACCAACGACGACCTCTCCGTCGTCACCGACGGCGACGTCGACGTCGTCCACTGGGCACCTGCCGACGGTCCAACCGTCCGCATGCGAACCATGGACGGCGACGATCACGGCGTCACTGAACCCGGGCTCGCCGACCACGACGTCGACGACGTCGTCCAGTTCGAACGCGTCGGCTACGCACGAGTAGACGACATCGAGTTCGACGGCGACGCCGACGTTCAGACGTACTTCGCACACCCCTGACGCAGGAGCAGGGCACCGACGAAACTTTTCTCGGCCGGGTCTCCGACGAGCGAGTCGTTTTCAGGCAGTCCTGTCGCCGCTCGAAACGTAGTCAGGCAGTCCTGTCGCCGCTCGAAACGGTGTCAAGCAGTTCTGTCGCCGCTCGAAACGGTGTCAGGCAGTTCTGTCGACGCTCGCTGGGTCGAGATAGCGAATGGCGCCGTCGGCGGGCGGTTCGAGCGTCCAGCCGTCGCCGTCGCGGTGGAGGACGCCGACGACCGCGACCGCTTCGTCGAGGGGGACGGTGCGGATGCGGTACGTGCGGCGTGTGAGGCCGGGGAGCGTGCGCCCGGAGAGGAGGCGGGCGAGCGCGGAGCGGTCGGCGTCGTGCGCCGTGAGCGAGTCGACGGTGGTGGCGTCGAGGTCGTCGCGGTCGTCCTCGATGCGGCGGTGTTGGGTGCGCTCGTCGTCGATTACGATCGCGCGCGGGTCGCGTGGGGCGACGCGGACGTCGTGGCCGTCGACGTCGAGCGCGAACGCGGTGCTGGCGCGGACGGTGGCGACGTGCCCGAACGGGCTTCCGACGTCGACCTCGTAGGCGACCGCGTCGTTCCCGGTGAACGGCGTCGAGAGCGGCGCCTCGCACGACGGCGTGCCGACGACTGCGACCGGCTCGCCGGTCGATTCGAGGGCGTCGGCCGACGAGACGGGTCGCGTCGGCTGGACGACCGGGGGCCGGTTCTCGCCGAGCGCGAACAGCGCGAGGAGGACGAACGCGAGGGCAGCGACGGCCGCGAGCGCGAACGCGTTTCCGACGAGGAACTCGAGGAACGTCGTCATTTTCGGTCGTGCCGACGAGGGCGTCGCGGTCGGGGCGTTCGGTTGCGTGTCCGAGAGCGTCGCCGTCGCGGGCTCTCGACCGTCATACGGCGAGTGCGAGCGCGAACGTGGCGAGCATCCCGAGGGTGAGCGCGACCTGGACCACGATGCTCCCGAGTGCGCCGATCGTCGAGTAGACCGTGGCCTTCGTCGCGTGCTGGGCGTCCTCGCGGTACGCTTCGACGAGGAAGACGGTGGCTGCGAGCCCCAGGATGACGCCGAGCGGCCCCCAGACGAAGAACATGACGACGCCGACGATACCGCCGAGGATGCTGGCGGTCCAGGACGCGCCGCCGTACTTCGCGGCGAGGCTCCCGGAGAGCCAGTCCGCGAGGACCGCGACGACGCCGACGATGCCGAGTGCGACGAGCGTGACGACGCCGACGGCGTTGCCGCCGCCGAAGGCGTACACGAGGACGCCGGCGAGGGATACGAGCGGGCCGGGGACCGACGGAACGGCGCTCCCGACCACGCCGGCGACGAGGAGGAGCACTGCGAGGACGGTCACGAGGTCCAGTCCGAACAACATGCCACGTGGTAGCGCGAGAGCGCCGAAGAACGTTCCGGTGACTCGCGACTCGGCAGGGCGACGACTTCTGGACTGGCGTCAGTCCCGGTAGCGGTCGCGGTCGGCGAGCGCGTCGTCGGTGCCGTACGCGTCGACGAGCGGCACGAACGCGTCGCCGAGGCTCCGCATGCACGCGCCGGGCGAGACGTACTCGAGGGCGTCGGCGACCGTCGGCCACGACCGGGCCTGGAGGACGCGCCGGACGAGCAGTCGTTCCTCGCGGTCGGTGAGTGCGCCAACCGTTCCGTCGGGGTCGACGAGGTGCTTCACGGCGAGGTCGCGGAACGGCGCGGGTGCGACGTCGAACAAGCCTGGGCCGTAGGACGCACCGACGACGGTCCGCCACGCCGCCGGGCCGAGGTCGACGTCGACGTCGGCTGGGCACGCGCGCAGCGTCGCGCGGACGACGTCCGGGTCGGCGTCGTCGAGCGCGTCCGAGAGCACGCTCGGGACGCGCTCGGCGAACCACTCGCCGTGGCGTTCGAGGAGTGCGTGCCCGGCGTCGCTCGTCGGGTCGAGGACGATCGCGGAGTACTCGCCGCTCGCGTCGTTCCGCGTCGTCGACAGGTGCACGCTCCGGTAGCCGTTCTCGCGCCAGAAGTCGACGAGGCCGGGCGTGGCGCCGAACCCGGAGCCGAGCCAGTCGACGTCGTCGCCGACGGCGTCACGGATCCGGTCGAGGAGGTGCGAGGCGAGGCCGCCGCGGCGGACGGCGTGGTGCGTGGCGATGCGGACGACGCGGTAGCCGACGGTTGCGGCGGCGGCTTCGTCGCGGAGCTGGCTCGTGAGGACGTCCGGGAGCATGTTCCCCTTCACGCGCCCGCCTTCGTACATGTTCGCGCGGAGGCCCTCTGGGAGGTCGCCTTCGCGAGCGAGGAGCGCGACGCACGCGACGTGGCCGTCGTGGACGAGTGCATGCACGGAGAGGTTCGGCGCGTCGAGCAACCTTGCGAGGTCGTCGGGCTCGGTCCGGTAGTGCGCGAGCACGAGCGACCCGAACGTCTCCCGGAGCAGGTGCTCGTCGGCGAGGAGCTCCTCGGCATCGAACTCGCGGTACGCGACCGACTCCGGGGTTGCGTCGGCGACGAGGTCGTCGACGGGCGGGCGGGCGTCGAGGAGGAGCGCGCGGAACGCCCAGACTTCGACGGGGTCGCCGGCCGCGTACCGGATGGGGTCGACGAGCCGGACCTCGGTGACGTCGTGCCGGGCGTCCTCGAGGCGACCGCGGAACCGGACGTCGAACCCGCGGCCGGTGCCCTCGTAGCCGTGGACGGTCGTCGCGTACGCCACCCGGTCGGCGTCGAGCGTCGCCTCCAGGCGCCGGACCGGGACGGTCGCGGCCTCGTCGACGACGAGCACGTCCCCGTCGGTCGGGGACGCGACCACGTCCGCGACGCTCGCGAACCGCACGCTCCCGCCCGAGGCGTCGTCCATAGTTTCACGAGCGGCGTCGGCGACGAGGTGGTACTCGCCCGGGTGGTCGCCGTCGGCGTCGAGCGCGTCGAGGAGTTCGCGGGCGCGCTCGAACACCTCGCGTGAGCCCCGTCGTTCGGCCGCGGTCACGACGACGTCCTCGCCGCGCGCGGCGAGCGACCCGGCGGCCAGCCCCGCGGCGCTGGACTTCCCGCGACCGCGGTCGGCCTCGACGACGACCGCGGCCTCGTCGTCGAGGAGCGATTCGAGCGCGTGCACGGCGTCGGCCTGGTCGGTCGTCCGGCAGGCCTCGTACGCCGCCGCCGGGAACCGAGCGTCCGCGGGTATCGTCACGTCGGCCGCCGGCCGCGCCGGTGGCGGAGCAGTCCGCCCGTCGGAGACGAGGCGGTCTGACCCAGCCTCGGAGTCAGGGTCGCCGACGGCGACGATGCCGACGCCGCGGTGCGCGCGCGCGAGTGCCACCAGACGCTGCCGGAAGTGCCCGGTCACGTCTTCGAGTCCGAACGGCGGCACCGCCAGTCCCTCGTCGAAGCCGTCGCGGCGGTCCGGCCACTCGCCGATGGGGGGTGCGAGCACGAGCAGGAGGCCGCCGCCGTCGACGACGCCGGCGACTCGTCCGAGCGCGTTCGGTCGGAGCGCCTCGTGGCAGTCCAGTACGACGACGTCGCGCGTGCTGCCGAGGAGCGACCCCGCCTGCCGTTGAGGGACGTGCTCGCCGGGCAGGAAGTCCACGGGGCCGACGACCGTCGTCCCGGCGACGCCGACGTCGAGGGCGTCGACGGCGTCGTGCGCTCGCTCGCGCGTTCGCTCGGCGCTCCCGGCGAGGACGAGCACGCGTCGCTCGTTCGCACGCTCGGCCTCCGCCCGCAGTGCTCGGGCGACCGACCGGACGTCCACCGCGTCGTCGTCCGCGTTCATACCCTGGTCGTCGGGCCGGCGCGTCAAGTTCGTGTCCATCCACCGGTGGCCGCCCAAACCGATAAGTGGCGAGTTGACATATTGCGGACGATGCACTCCTCGGGGAACACGTTCATGAACGCGGTCGTGGGCGCGGTGGTGTCGCTCGTGCTCGTCGTCGTCCCGCTGTCGCCCGCCGTCGGCGGCGCGACGGCCGGCTACCTCCAGCGCGGGTCGCTGCGGGACGGCGCGAAGGCCGGCGTCGTCACCGGTCTGTTCGTCTCGTTCCCGCTGTTCGTCGCCGCGACCGCACTCGCACCGATCGCGTTGTTCGCACCCGCCGGCGTCCCGTCGATCCCGATGAACGCGCTCGCGTTCGTCGGCCTGGTTGCCGTCATCGTGCTCGCGTACGCAGTCGGCGGCGGCGCACTCGGCGGCGCCGTCGGCGCGTACCTCGGCGCCGTCCGCGACGACGCCGCCGCGAGCGCCGACCGCGACTCGACGACGACCGTCGGCGGCGTCGACGACGCTGGCACCGCCACCGACGACTGATCCCACCGTCGACGACTGCTCCCGGGACCGCATTCGCGCGACTACTCGAGCGCTTCGGCGTACGCGTAGTCCGCGTCCGTCGCCTCGACGGCCGCGCCGTCGAGTCGGATCTGCCAGCCTTCGACGACGGTCGGGTCCGAGAGCGCGTTCGTCATCGTCGTCCGCACGTCCAGCAGTTCGACGCCGTACATGTCCCTCGGCAGGCCCTGGAAGTACTGGAGTGCGGTGCGGAACAGCGACCGCATCCCGTCGTCGTCCTCGAAGTCGACGTGCTTGTAGGTGCCGGCGGCGACCTGCACCATCCCGTGTAGGAACATCGACTCGCGGGACCCGCGGCCGTAGTTGTACCACTCGTCCTCGAAGCAATCGTGGGAGTCGTGGTACGCGCCGTCGTTGAAGAGCCCCACGCCGTGCTCGACGGCGCGTCGGAGCGTCG